>NZ_CP051461.1:0-300000 GCF_012584515.1 Polaromonas vacuolata
GGCATGGAGGCGAAAGGTCAGAACAAAAGCGTTTGTGGATAACTTGCTACCGGACTACAATTGCGGGTGTCAAAAATTCATAATATCCACAAGCATTCAACAACTTTTAAAGGCTTAGTCAGCACGACTTCAAGCCAAATCAAGCTCTTTTTCAAGCGTCGCCCGTCATGAGCGAGGTAAATAGCAATCTCGGTCAAAGCCTCTGGCAAACCTGCATCGAGCAGTTAGCCCAAGAGTTACCTGAACAGCAATTTAACACTTGGATTCGGCCATTGGCGGCTGAAGTCACCAGCGATTTGTCAAAAGTCACTATCCAAGTTGGCAACCGTTTCAAGCTGGACTGGATACGCGCGCAATACGCAGCCCGTATATCCGTTTTGTTGGAGAAAATTTCTGGTCAACATATTGTTCTTGAGTTAGCGCTTGCTCCGCGGGAGTCTGTTGTTAGACCTACAACTGTGTTGCGAAATTTTGAAGGCTCAGCTAATCCAGAACCAGTCGCAACAGGAATAGTTGAAGATCCTGCCAATATGCCGTTCAAAAGTCGCCTAAATACAGCGCTGACTTTCGACACACTCATTGAAGGAACGGCAAACCGCATGGGCAGAGCTGCGGCTCTACACGTATCAAGCAGTTTGGGTCAACTCTACAACCCATTATTTATCTATGGCGGCGTAGGTTTAGGGAAAACCCACTTAATGCACGCCATAGGCAACAAGTTACAGGGCGATAACCCAAACGCAAAAGTCCTTTACATACATGCAGAGCAATTTGTCTCTGATGTAGTCAAAGCCTATCAACGTAAAACCTTCGATGAATTCAAAGAGCGTTATCACTCTCTAGATCTGCTGCTGATAGATGACGTTCAGTTTTTTGCGAATAAAGATCGAACACAAGAAGAGTTTTTTAACGCTTTTGAAGCCTTACTCACTAAAAAATCGCACATTGTGATGACTAGCGATACCTATCCAAAGGGGCTGACGGATATACATGAGCGCTTGGTATCACGATTTGACTCAGGCCTAACAGTCGCGATAGAGCCGCCGGAATTAGAGATGCGCGTAGCCATACTGATTCGCAAAGCCGAAGTTGAAGGAACGCTGATGCCAGAAGAGGTCGCGTTCTTTGTAGCTAAGAACGTACGCTCTAACGTGCGTGAACTTGAAGGTGCGTTGCGCAAAATTCTGGCCTATTCACGTTTTAACCAAAAAGAAATCACTATCCAGCTGGCAAGAGACGCACTTCGAGACTTGTTATCTATCCAAAATAGACAAATTTCCGTCGAAAATATTCAGAAAACCGTCGCAGACTACTACAAGATCAAAGTAGCTGACATGTATTCAAAAAAACGTCCTGCGAGCATCGCAAGACCGAGACAAATTGCTATGTACCTAGCAAAAGAGCTAACGCAAAAGAGTTTGCCCGAGATTGGTGAACTTTTCGGCGGTCGAGATCACACAACGGTGCTGCACGCAGTGAGAAAAATGTCCGCTGAACGCCAGCTAATGACGGAATTAAATCAACAGTTGCATGTACTCGAGCAAACCTTAAAAGGTTGATCGCCACTAAAAATTACTGAAAAAACGATTTATTAATAAAAAAAGAAAAAAAATTTTGCCGTATAAGTCTGGGTATAAGTTTTTAATAACTAGGTACTTATCCACAGGCAAAGGCGGAAGTTAAAAGTTATTCATTTTGACGAGATTGGTTAAGAGTAGGCGCAGCACATAGTTAAACATCAGCTAAGCAACTGATTTAAAAGGGGAAAATGGCAATATCCACAGTTTGGTGCGACCCTTACTACTACTACTAATTTGAATTAAAGATATTAAAGAGAAATAAGAGGAAGACATGATCGTTCTGAAAGCCCCCCAAGATAAAGTTTTAGCAGTTCTCCAATCCGTCGCTGGTATAGTCGAACGCAGACACACACTGCCGATTCTTGCCAATGTATTGATCCGGAAAACCGGCTCACTTTTGCAATTAACTACCAGTGATCTTGAAATTCAAATTCGTAAAAGCGCCGAACTGGAAGGCGATATTGGAAATTTCACGACGACTGTTGGCGCACGAAAATTAATCGATATCTTGCGATCTATGCCCAGCGATCAAACGGTAACTTTGGAATCTGCACAGAATAAATTAATACTAAAAGGCGGAAAAAGCCGGTTTACTTTGCAAACAATGCCAGCAGAGGATTTTCCACTGGTGCAGGAAGCGGCCAGTTTTGGACCGGTTTTTTCGGTTCCACAAAAAACTTTAAAAGAGCTTTTAAATCAAGTCTCTTTTGCCATGGCAGTGCACGACATTCGTTACTACCTGAACGGTATTTTGTTTGTCGCAGAAGGAAAGCAACTGAGTTTGGTCGCCACTGACGGACATCGATTAGCTTATTCATCGGCTATTTTGGACGTTGAAGTACCAAAGCAAGAAGTCATATTGCCGCGTAAAACAGTGTTGGAAATGCAGCGCTTATTGAGCGATAAAGAGGGTGCAATCGAGATGCAATTTGCTGGAAATCAAGCTAAATTTAGCTTCGATGGCATGGAATTTGTAACTAAATTGGTTGAAGGTAAATTTCCTGATTACAACCGTGTGATTCCTAAAAATCACAAAAACATCATCACTTTAGGCCGCGTGCCTTTGCTCGCTAGCTTGCAGCGCACGGCTATTTTGACCAGTGAAAAATTTAAAGGCGTCAGACTCAATATCGATCCAGGTACTTTGCGTGTTGCCAGTAACAATGCGGAACAAGAAGAAGCGATCGATGAACTTGATATTGACTACGGTGGTGACTCCATCGAAATCGGCTTTAACGTCACTTATTTAATCGATGCTTTGTCAAATATGAATCAAGACATGGTCAAAATTGAATTGTCTGATTCCAACAGTTCAGCTTTGTTGACGATTCCTGATAACTCAACATTTAAGTACGTTGTTATGCCGATGCGGATTTAAAACATCCTGCTTTTGCCGCAATTGATTAGGCTCGCTATCCGCGTGGATTTAGCGGGTTTTTTCATTCTAGAGATTGAAAAAATCGAAGAAATTCGAAAGAAAAACCCCTTATGACCGATGTAAACAAAGATCAAGATCCCCCAGTGGGAGACCTATCACAGGTTCGCGACGGTGCTGCGCTTGAAGGGAGCTCTAATTTCCAGCCAACTATTGATGCGAATCAGGCTGGTGCGTCCGCTGCATATGGGGAGGAGTCGATTCAAATTTTAGAGGGCCTAGAAGCCGTGCGTAAGCGCCCTGGTATGTATATTGGCGATACATCAGACGGCTCTGGTTTGCACCACATGGTGTTTGAAGTCGTTGACAACTCTATTGATGAATCACTCGCTGGGCATTGCGATGAAATCACAGTCACGATTCACACGGATAACTCCGTCAGCGTGACAGACAATGGCCGCGGTATTCCGACCGGCATCAAAATGGATGACAAGCATGAACCCAAGCGTTCAGCTGCTGAAATCGCCTTGACCGAGTTGCATGCGGGTGGAAAATTTAATCAAAATAGCTATAAAGTTTCTGGCGGCTTGCATGGCGTCGGCGTGAGTTGCGTTAATGCGCTGAGCAAAATGCTGCGTTTGACGATTCGACGTGACGGCAAAGTGCACGTCATGGAGTTCTCCAAAGGTTTTGTACAAAACCGAATTATTCAGCAACTCGATGGTGCTGAAATCTCACCCATGAAGGTGTTGGGCGATACCGATAAGCGCGGCACTGAAGTGCACTTCTTGCCGGATACAGATATTTTTAAAGAAAATAACGATTTCCATTATGAAATCTTAAGTAAACGTCTGCGTGAACTGAGTTTTCTCAACAAAGGCGTAAAAATTCATCTTAAAGATGAGCGCAATGGTAAGGAAGATAATTTCGCTGGTGCTGGTGGTGTCAAAGGTTTTGTTGACTTCATTAACAAAGGTAAAACGGTTTTAAACCCGAACGTCTTCGCCGCAATGGGTGACAGGCAGAGCGACCAGGGAACCAATATCGGCGTTGAAGTAGCTATGCAGTGGAATAGTGGCTACAGCGAGCAAGTGCTTTGTTTTACCAACAATATTCCGCAACGAGATGGTGGTACGCACTTAACGGGTTTACGTGCGGCTATGACCAGAGTAATTAATAAGTATATTGATGATTCTGAAATAGCCAAAAAAGCCAAGGTTGAAGTCACTGGCGACGATATGCGAGAAGGCTTGTGCTGTGTTCTGAGTGTCAAAGTTCCTGAACCAAAATTTTCAAGTCAAACCAAAGACAAACTCGTCTCTAGCGAAGTGCGCGGCCCGGTCGAAGATATTGTTAGCAAACTTTTGCACGACTATCTACAAGAACGCCCTGCAGACGCCAAAATAATTGTGGGAAAGATTATTGAAGCTGCGCGCGCACGTGAGGCCGCGCGAAAAGCCAGAGACATGACTCGCCGCAAGGGTGTGCTTGACGGTATGGGCTTGCCAGGAAAGCTGGCAGATTGCCAAGAAAAAGATCCCGCCATGTGCGAGATTTACCTGGTCGAGGGAGATTCCGCTGGCGGTTCTGCGAAACAAGGACGCGACCGAAAATTTCAGGCAATTTTGCCTTTGCGCGGCAAGATACTGAATGTTGAAAAAGCCCGCTATGAAAAATTACTCACCAGTAACGAAATATTGACCTTGATCACCGCGCTGGGTACAGGTATCGGTAAAGCTGGCGGCAGCACTGGTAATGATGACTTTAATGTCGCGAAATTACGTTATCACCGCATCATCATCATGACCGATGCTGACGTTGACGGCGCCCACATTCGAACTTTGCTGTTGACATTCTTCTATCGTCAGATGCCTGAGTTAGTTGAGCGTGGTCATATCTATATTGCACAGCCACCGCTTTATAAAGTGAAAGCCGGCAAAGAAGAGCAATACCTAAAAGATTCTGGCGCCCTAGATAGTTTCTTGCTTCGTATCGCGCTGCGTGATGCGGCGGTTCACACAGGTGGTTCGGATAACACTCTGCTCAATGGAGAGGCCTTAGGCGAATTGGCGCGCAAGCATCAACTGGCTGAATCCGTTATCAACCGTTTGCGCGGCTTTATGGACGCAGAAGCCTTGAAAACCATTGCAGATGGCGTGAGTCTGAATTTGGAAACATTGGCTGAAGCGAAAGAATCAGCCGCCTTGTTGCAGCAATATTTACCGACCGCTGAAGTAGCAGGCGAGTTTGATGAGCGCACCGATAAGCCCATATTGCGTATCAGTCGTCGTCATCACGGCAACGTTAAAAGCAGTATTTTGACGCAGGATTTTGTGCGTGGTTTGGATTACGCGTCCTTAGCTGATGCTGCGGAAACCTTTCGCGGTTTGATTGGTGTGGGCGCTAAGGTGACACGCGGTGAGGGCGAGCGCCAGAAGGAAGAAAAAGTCACTGATTTCCGCCAAGCTATGCGTTGGTTAATTGCCCAAGCTGAAAACGTGACTTCTCGTCAACGCTACAAAGGTCTGGGTGAAATGAATCCAGAGCAACTTTGGGAAACGACTATGGATCCTCAAGTTAGGCGCTTGCTACGCGTGCAAATCGATGATGCGATAGAAGCCGATCACGTGTTCACTATGCTGATGGGTGACGACGTTGAACCGCGCCGTGAGTTCATTGAAAAAAATGCGCTCAGAGCTGGAAATATTGATATTTAATATTTGAAGTGACCTAGTTGATTGATAGTGATTTTGACAATCACTTTGCCTGCAAAAAATCCGTTGAAATAAACGGATTTTTTGTTGCTTTCAAAATTTAAATTTTATTTATCTAAGATAAATCAGACAGTTTTTCAATTTTTTTTGTTTTGTTAAAACGTTTTTATATTCAAGATTTTTAGGAGTCTGTTACTTGATAGCCGTCATTGATTTTGAAACTACTGGCTTATCGCCCGCTATGGGAGACAGAGCAACCGAAATTGCGATTGTGTTGCTTCAATCAGGTCAAGTGGTGGATAGGTTTCAAAGTCTTATGAATACGGGTAAACATATTCCTAGTTTTATTGAAACTTTTACTGGCATCAGCAACGCAATGTTGGCTTCTGCGCCTTCTGCACAAAGTGTTATGTGTGAGGCTAGTCGTTTTGTTGGTTCAATACCGATGGCGGCGCATAACGCGGCGTTTGACAGGCGTTTTTGGCAGGCTGAGATGAATCAAGCAGATCAGCCATCTACGCAAGACTTTATCTGTACTCTGCTGCTTTCTAGGCGCTTGTATCCGCAATCTCCCAGTCATCAATTGGGCCGTTTGGTGGAATTCCTCAATTTACCTAAAGCGGTTCGTGCGCACAGGGCTATGGCTGATGCTGAAATGGCTACGGCTTTACTGGTTCAAATGCAACATGACCTGCGTTTGACTCACGGTGTTAATCAGCCTGACCATGCATTTTTAAGGTCGGTTCAACGCTGCGCCAAATATGGTTTACCGGCTTTGTTTGCCAAGCAATTGGCACACAGTTGCTGATCTTATTTTACAAATTTAAACACGCCACATGTCATATCGACTTGTGAGAAACGCAAAATGATTTATTTCGAAAGGGGTAAGTCATGATTCAAAAAATTTTCTGGCATAGACGTTATCTGCGTGCGATTCCATCACTGGTGGTGTTAACAACCGCTATGGCTTGGGGTGTTTCTCCTGATGCAGAAATCATAGGCAGCGCACAAAAAAATATCAGTTGGCAACAGAGCAGAGTTTCTGATTCGCATCAAAACTTATTGGCTAATCAAAAATTAGACACGTAATTTGCATTTGTACAAATGCTTAAAACCAAAAACGCTGAATTTTTATTTCGCTATATTTTCCATCGGTATTTCTTAGCGAGAAATTTTTTTCCGATGTCGAATTTTATGAAATGTGATCGATTCAGCTTATTTTTATTTTGGCTAATTTACTTTTTGTCCGGTAGTTCTATCTTCACTTCAAGAACGTCAAGATTGTCCTGTCTGTCCACACTAACTTTGATATCGTCAAGGTTGATCGGGATATATTTAGCGATGACAGCCAACAGGTCTCTTTGTAGGTCGGCCATATATTCTGGTTTTGGGTGACGACCACTGCGCTCGTGTGCAAGAATTATCTGCAGTCGCTCTTTTGCGACGTTGGCAGTTTTCTTCTTCTCACCGAGCAAGAAAGATAAGAATGAGGCCATGGTGTTTTATTTCCCTCCAAACAAACGCTTGAAAAAGCTGTTTTTTTGTATATCGATAAATCGCATGGGTTTGTCGCTGTCGCCTAAAAAACGATCTATTACGTCCCTATAAGCTTCTGATACGTCGCTGCCTTCCATGTGTACGACAGGTACGCCTTGGTTGGAGGCTTGCAGTACGGATTCAGATTCAGGTATAACACCGATTAGCTTGATACGTAATATGTCTTGTATGTCTTCTATTGACAGCATCTGGCCTTGGTCAACACGATTTGGGTTGTAGCGTGTGATGAGCAGGTGCTCTTTAATAGGATCACCACCGTCTATTGCACGTTTGGTTTTGCTGGCAAGCATGCCTAATATACGGTCCGAATCGCGCACTGAAGAGACTTCTGGATTGGTCACTATCAACGCTTCGTCAGCAAAGTGCATGGCCATCATTGCGCCTGTTTCTATGCCAGCGGGTGAATCGCAAACGATGTATTCAAAGTCCATTGCCGCTAAGTCGGAAAGCACTTTTTCTACACCCTCTCGGGTCAACGCATCTTTGTCGCGAGTTTGTGAAGCGGCTAATACAAATAAATTATTGCACTGCTTGTCTTTGATGAGCGCTTGATTGAGAGTGGCTTCGCCTTGAATCACATTGATTAAATCGTAAACAACTCTGCGCTCGCAGCCCATGATTAAATCAAGATTGCGCAGACCCACATCAAAGTCAATCACTGCTGTTTTGTGACCTCTTAGTGCAAGGCCGGATGCAAAGCTGGCGCTGGTGGTAGTTTTACCGACGCCGCCTTTGCCTGATGTGACGACTATTATTTTTGCCATGAATTCTTTATTCCTTTAAACAAGGTGATCTGGGTTTTAACTACTCAGCGGGTCAAGGATTAGTTTGTCACCGTTAGCGCTGGTCATAAGGCGAATCTGTGTGGGTTTGCCAAAAACATTGGTGGGTAGCTTATGTTCACTGGTTCTGTAGACACCAGCGATGCTGAGAAGCTCGGCTTCCATGGAAAGCGCAAAGATGCGCGCATCTGTATTGCCGCGTGCACCTGCCATGGCTTTTCCACGCAGCGGGGCGTAAACATGAATATGACCGTCAGCGATGACCTCTGCACCTGCGTTAACCATTGCCATCACTACCAAGTCACGGCCACGTGCATAGACTTGTTGGCCTGAGCGCAATGGCTTGTCAATAATCATGGCGCTAAGTTGGCTGTCTGCAGAATTCACCGCGAGGGTGTGACTTTCTTTGGTTGAAACTGGAGTAGCTGTTTGAATTTCTTTAACCGTCACATCGCTTTTTTTAGCCGCTTTATTTTTAGCCGCGTTAGCGTTTAGGTAGGCGTCTGGGACGGCTATTAAACCGGCTGCTTGGCCGGCTGCCATTTGTGATTCGTTGCCACCGCGTATGGACATGGGTTGCAGCCGGTATTGGCGCAGCAGCGCTATAAGTGCGGTTATGTCGATGGGTGAAACGGCAGTGTCCGAGCTTTGCAGTGGTGTCAAATCAATCACTAGTGCATCTTGATCGAAAAAATCAGGTATGTCACCAAAGCGAAGTTTGAATTCACTGCCGAGTAAAGCTAAATCTGTTGACTTAAGCATCAGAGCAACTAGCGCAAGATTGGCGCTTTTTATTTCAAAGCTAAGAGGTGTAGTGGCAGTTGTGGCAACGGTCATGGTGCTGGTTATGTCTGCTTGCTAATTAGCCTTTTGCTTGCAACAGTAGGTATTAAAAATACAGTATCGCTGATACATAAGCGCATTTGATTTATTTTGCTGACTATCTGTTTTATAACTTTTTAGCGCGATATATTCAACGCAAAAAATCAATACCAAATATTTTTTTTAAACATTGTATCTGTCGCGTTTTACGTGAGCAGGTCTAGTGGCGGCACGCAAAACGTATTATTGACCACCGCGTAAACGTTCAATTAAACCGTTTAATTCATCCATGGATGAAAATGCAATTGCTAGCTCGCCCATGTCTTCTCGACGGCCATTGCGTTTGACTTGTTTTTTGATTCGCACCTCAACTTCAGCCATGAGTAAATCAGCCAATTCTTCTTCTACTCTTTTGGTATCACGTGACTTTTCCTTACTGGCTTTTTGCGGCTGTAAAGAAAATTCAGCACCCAGTTTTTTGACTAGATTCTCAGTCTCGCGTACTGACATTTTTTTCGCTGCGATCTGATTAGCCGCTGTAATTTGAGTCGCGCGGTCTAGGCTGAGCAAGGCTCTTGCATGACCCATATCGATATCACCCGCCATCAACATTGATTGCACTGGCTCGGCAAGATTGAGCAGGCGTAATAAGTTGGAGGCAGCACTGCGTGACCTGCCTACAGCTTGCGCCGCTAGCTCATGGGTGAGGCCAAATTCTTTCACCAGTCGCTGCAAACCTTGTGCTTCTTCAAGTGGGTTAAGGTCTTCGCGCTGAATATTTTCAATCAACGCCATGGCCGCCGCAGCTTCATCCGGCACGTCGCGCACCAGTACCGGAACGCTGTCTAAACCGGCAATTTTGGCAGCCCTAAAACGGCGCTCACCAGCAATGATTTCGTATTTCCCGTCATTCGGTCCACTGGTCAGCCGGCGCACCAGTATCGGCTGCATGATGCCTTGTGCTTTGATGGATTCAGCCAATTCATAAAGTGCGCCCTCGTCCATACGAGTGCGCGGTTGGTATTGGCCGGCCACCATATCTTGCAGCCTAAGAGACGCTGGCAGACCTGGGCTGCTTATGCTTCCGGGGTCGGCATTGCTGTAGTTAATGCTGTCTGGTCCCTCGGGCTCGTTAACTCTTGGACCGAGCAACGCTTCCAGTCCGCGACCCAGTCCCTTTGGTTTTTTTGTGGCCATGTGGCGAGTTCCTTTTATCGATGTTGTTGTGTAGCGTGCAGGTGGTTCAGGCTTGATTCATGAGGCGTTGCAACTGTGCTTGCGCCTCTGGCCAATCGCCTAAATTGCTTTGGCCGTTGAGGTGACCGCGCTCACCTGCTAATAGCAATGTTGCTCCCCAGTCTTTGGCAAAGCTGGTGCTGCGCTCTAGGCTGCAATAAGTGTCGTTGCTGCTGGCATAGACTAGGCTTTTAAAGCCCAAGCGTTGGCGCGCTATTGGTGCCCAGCTAGGCAGTATCTGGCGCATGTCTTCACGCTCCACATCTGCTGGTGCTACTAGTAGTGCTGCTTTGACGCGCTGCGTGTTGATTGAGTGTGCAGCCCAAGCGGCAACTTGAATGCAGCCTAAGCTGTGCGCTACTAGAACGGCATTATCTTGCTCAGGCAGATCCAGCAGTGTTTCTTCAAGCCGCGCTATCCAATCACCGCGCAAGGGTTTGATCCAGTCATGTTGCTCGACTCTGGTATAGCCCAAGCTTTTTTCCCAAAGACTTTGCCAGTGGGATGGGCCGCTATTTTGCCAGCCAGGAAGTATCAATACGTGGGTCGTCATAAGGCGGCTATATTGCTATTTTGCTATGATTTATATAGCAATTTATTGAGTGCGTAGGTGCTGAGACTGGTTGGTGATTACGGTTGGGCTGGTTTGTGGTTCATTGTTTTGACCCTCTCGACCATCTCTTGTGCAAAATTCACAAATGCCTGTGCACCTTTGGCGCTAGGGTCGAACACCACGCCTGGCAGGCCATAGCTAGGTGCCTCTGCTAATCTGACATTGCGTGGAATCACGGTGTTGAAAACCTTGTCCGAGAAATGCTCTTTTAGCTGCTCGCTTACCTGCTGTTGCAAGGTAATGCGCGGATCGAACATCACGCGTAGCAGGCCAATGATTTGCAAGTCCTTGTTCAAATTGGCATGTACCTGCTTGATGGTGTTGACCAGATCCGTCAGACCTTCGAGCGCGAAATATTCGCACTGCATGGGCACGATAACGCCGTGTGCGCAGCACAAACCATTCAGGGTCAACATGGACAGCGACGGTGGGCAATCTATCAGTACAAAGTCGTATTCAGTGTCGACTTGGGCTAGTGCGAGTTTGAGGCGTTTTTCGCGGCGTGTGACTTCAACCAGTTCTATCTCGGCGCCAGCCAACTCTCGGTTTGCGCCCAGAATGTCGTAGCTGCAACCGCTTTGCACCAGCTTGTCGCTTTTGACAATTGCTTCTGCAATCGTGGCCGATTCAAGCAAGACGTCGTAAACGGTAAGGGCGAGTTTGCGTTTATCAATCCCTGAACCCATGGTGGCATTGCCCTGTGGGTCTAAGTCAATCATGAGTACGCGCTGACCAAGCTTAGCCAGACCGGCGGCGAGATTAATGGCAGTTGTGGTTTTGCCGACGCCGCCTTTTTGGTTGGCGATGCAGAATATTTTGGCCATGTGGGTAGTTGTTGTTCTGTGAAAAGGGATGGCTAGGCTTTATCTCGTCAGTGCTAGCTTTAGGCCAAAGCCTATAAGAAAAACACCGGCAGCTTTCTCTAGCGCCATGACAATTTTTGGGTTGGCGCGCATACGTTCGGCTAGGTAATACGTCAGTATGACGACGATTAAGCCGTAGAGGAAAGTCAGTACGGCAATTGTTGCTGCCATCACGCCAAAAGTCGTGATGCCTTGATGCTGAGCAGGATCTACGAACAGCGGAAAAAAAGCCAAGTAAAAAACGATAGCTTTGGGGTTGAGCAGGGTGATGAAAAGCGATTGGCGCATATAGTGATGCGGCTTTATTTTCAAAATGGGTGCTGCGCCCGGTTTGGCCAGTAGCATCTTGCTGCCTAGCCAAGCTAAATAAGTCGCGCCCAGCCATTGCACGGCGTGAAAAGCATTTGGGTATGCGCTCATGAGGGCTGAGACGCCAGCCACTGCTGCCCAGAGTAATACTTGGTCACCTGCCATAACACCTAGCGTAGCGCCTAAACCACCGGAGACACCGCCCTTGCTAGTCGATGTGATGAGTGCCAAATTGCCGGGTCCTGGAACCAGTAGGAATAATATGATGGCAGCTACAAAAGTGCCGTAATCGGCGATTCCGGCAAAAGAACCCATTGCAAACCCTGAGAATATAGGAGGGCTTGAGTTTACGACAGACAAGTAGGCTGAAGTGTTGCTGTAAGCCCTGCTTTGCGCTTAGATTGGGTTTTTTTGTTGCATCCAGATGATGCAGCGCTCTGCGGCCAGTCCTGGTACCTGAAGTTGTTCCACGTGAAACACTTCAATGTTTGGCGCTAAGCCCGCCAGTTCTTCATTCGGATGTTTGCCTTTCATAGCAAGCCACACACCACCTGGAGCTAGTGCTTTTTCAGACCAATTGGTGAAATCGGGAAGGGACGCAAAAGCGCGGGAACAAATCACATCAAAGGCTTGGGTAATTGTTTCTACGCGTGCATGCAGTCCTGTGAGATTGGGAAGCTTAAGCTCTAGCGCGGCTTGGCGCATAAACGCAGTTTTCTTGGCAACAGCGTCGACGCAGCTCACCGCAATCGTGGGGCAGCAAATAGCAATCACAATTCCCGGTAATCCTGCGCCTGAACCAACATCAAGAAGACGACTGCTTTTTTCTTGTCCTGTTTTTCGTAAATGTTGCCTCAATGGTGTGATTGCTGCGAGGCTGTCTAGCAAATGGTGGGTCAACATTTCGGCAGGGTCACGCACGGCGGTAAGGTTGTAGACCTTGGTCCACTTGGCAATCATATTCAGGTAGCTCAGAAGCTGCGTGATTTGATGCTCACCTAATTCAAGCTTGAGTGTGGCCAAGCCCGCACGCAGGTCACTTTCAATGGCGGTCACAGGGCTGGTGCTTTCTCAGGGGCTTGGACTACAGTGTTTTTCCATAGATTCTTTTTCAGGTGAACCAGTAATAGTGAAACTGTTGCTGGTGTGATACCCGAAATGCGTGATGCCAGGCCCAAGGTTTCTGGCCGGTGTTTAGCCAGTGTTTGGCGTGCCTCAAAACTCAGTGCTGCAACTTGCAGATAGTCTAGGTCTACTGGCAACTTTAGATTCTCGTAATGCGCGGTGCGCTCTACTTCCTGTTTTTGCAGATCTATGTAACCCGCGTATTTGGCGCTAATTTCTATTTGTTCGACTACGCTTTTCGCCATGTCTGCATCTAGTGCTGTTTCACGTGAAACATTGGTTTCACCGCCTTGAATATCGGGGTTGATATATTTGCCGCCATCTAGCGACATTAGGCCTGCGTAGTTGACATCGGGCCGGCGCAATAAATCCGCAAAGTTGTGTTCGCGTTCCAAGGCTTTGCCAAATACCCGTTCAGCATCTGGCAGTGGCAGGTTGTTGGGATTGACCCAGATGGCTTTCAAACGCTGTGTTTCACGTGAAACAGCATCGCGCTTACGGTTAAAAGAGTCCCAGCGTGCATCGTCAACCAGACCCAGTTCGCGTCCCTTTTCAGTCAAGCGCATATCGGCGTTATCTTCGCGCAGCATTAGGCGGTACTCGGCTCGGCTGGTAAACATGCGGTAGGGCTCGGTCACACCTTTGGTGATCAGGTCGTCCACCAGCACGCCGAGATAGGCTTCATCTCGCTTAGGTAACCATGCTGGCTTGTCCTGACACTGCAGCGCTGCGTTGATACCGGCAAACATGCCTTGTGCCGCTGCTTCTTCGTATCCGGTTGTGCCGTTAATCTGGCCTGCGAAAAATAAGCCCTTGATAGCGCGCGTCTCAAAACTCGTTGTCAATGCACGTGGGTCAAAGTAATCGTACTCAATCGCGTAACCGGGACGAATGATGTGTGCGTTTTCCATACCCGCCATGGAACGCACCAGCTCGTACTGAATATCGAAAGGTAGACTGGTCGAAATACCGTTGGGGTAGATCTCATGCGTGTCCAAGCCTTCGGGCTCCAGGAAAATTTGGTGGCTGTCTTTGCCTGCAAAGCGATTGATTTTGTCTTCTACGCTGGGGCAGTAGCGCGGACCCACACCGTCTATCTTGCCGGTGAACATGGGGCTGCGGTCAAAGCCCGAGCGGATGATGTCGTGCGTGCGCTCGTTGGTATGGGTGATGTAGCACGGCACTTGTCTAGGGTGAGCAATGCCAGCACCCATAAAACTGAACACCGGTACTTGCCCGGCTATGCCGCCCGGCATGCCGTCGCCCGGCTGTGCGGTGCATTTGCTGAAGTCTATGGTGCGCCCATCTATGCGCGGCGGCGTGCCGGTTTTCAGGCGACCCTGCGGTAGTTTGAGTTCCTTGAGCCGGCTTGAAAGAGACACTGCTGGCGGATCCCCCGCCCGGCCTGCGGCGTAGTTGTTCAAGCCTACGTGGATTTTACCGTCTAAAAATGTACCCGCCGTCAGTACCACCGTGCGGGCGCGAAACTTAATGCCAACTTGCGTGATGGCACCAACCACTTTGTCACCTTCGACGATCAAATCATCGACAGCTTGCTGGAACAGCCACAGATTGGGTTGGTTCTCCAGCTTGCGGCGGATGGCCGCCTTATACAAAATGCGATCAGCTTGCGCCCGAGTAGCGCGTACAGCGGGGCCTTTTGAGCTGTTGAGTATGCGGAACTGTATGCCGCCTTCGTCGGTCGCCAAGGCCATGGCGCCGCCCATGGCATCGACTTCTTTGACTAAGTGACCTTTGCCTATGCCGCCTATGGAGGGGTTGCAACTCATCTGGCCTAAGGTCTCGATGTTGTGTGTCAGCAGCAAAGTCTTGCAGCCCATGCGGCTAGCAGCTAGCGCCGCTTCAGTGCCGGCATGGCCGCCGCCCACCACGATCACATCAAATTCTTGCGGATAAAACATGACAAATTCCAATTTCTATTGTGTGGCATTCCCCATGCCGCGAATCATCGTTACAGGTCTGGGTAATTGGCCAAATATGGCTGAGCGCTTGACTATGCTTAAGTCAAATGCGCTTAGCTAAGTACGCATCGCTAACTACGCTTAGGTTAACTTCACCTAGGTTAACTGCGCTGGTTTTAAAATTAAGCATTTTACCGGTCTGCCATCTAGCACACCTTGATCAGGACTTTGTCATGCGTGTGGTGAAATCACTGCATGAATAAATCTACTCTGCCCGTCAAACTTTTAGTCTTTGCCGGTAGCACCCGCAAGGCCTCTTTTAATCGCCAACTCGCCCATGTCGCTGCGACTATGGGCCGCGCCGCTGGCGCTGAAGTCACGCTATTGGATTTGGCTGACTTTGATATCCCCATGTATAACGCTGACCTTGAAAGCCACGGTACACCGGCTGATGTGATGAAGCTGAAAAAAATCATGTTCGCCCATTCCGCTTGGATTATTTGCTCGCCTGAGTACAACGGTAGTTACACAGCTCTGCTCAAAAACACGATTGACTGGGCTTCTAGCCCGGTGAAGTCAGACCCCGAATGGTCTAGTGGCAGCAAAGCTTTTGTGGGCAAAGTCGTCGGTTTGCTGAGTGCTTCTCCGGGTGCCTTGGGCGGGCTGCGTTCGCAAAGTCATCTAGTGCCCTTAATGCTCAACCTGCAATGCTGGGTTGCGCCCAAGGCTTTTGCGCTGGGCCGCGCCGGTGATGCTTTTGATGCACAGGATGATCTCAAGGACGAGGCCCAGCGCAAAATGGTTCAGGCCGTTGTTGAGCAAGTTTTAATGGCTAGTGGCCGACTTGCCGACTAATTACCGTGAGGCGCTGACTCAGCTAGAGAAGACTTTTGCAAAGACAAAGAGTGCTAGCTGCTTTTGATTTAATAGCTGGCGGATTCAAGCTTGAAGTGCAACAGCGTGTTAGTTGGACTTTAACTCTTCCATAAAAACCTGATGCGGTGTTCGATACCCCAAACATTTTCTAGGACGATGATTGAGCCTGTGCATCGCTAAAGCAATGTCATCGTCGGTGATGCAATTAAAGCGCATCCCCTTTGGGAAAAACTGGCGAATCAAACCGTTCATATTCTCGTTTGTCCCACGCTCCCACGAGGCGTATGGATGGGCGAAAAAGAAATCTGCACTCAGCGCAGAAGCTATTCGTTCATGCTGAGAAAATTCCTTGCCGTTATCTGTCGTGAGTGTGTGCACGCAATGAGCGAATGGTTTAAGTAAAGTGATTAACGCGTCCCCTACGGCTTGCGCTGTTTTGAATGGCACGTGGAAAATTATTGAATACCGAGAGACACGCTCGTTAATCGTCACTAGGGCTTGCTTCTGCCCGGCACCAATCACCAGATCAGCCTCCCAGTCGCCAAAGCGCGCACGCTCAAGCACGATGGCGGGTCGCAGTTCTATTGAGACCTGGCGAGAGATGGTGCCGCGCCGTTCACGGCCGCTGCTGCGTTTTTTTCGCGTCTTCTGGCAACGCAGTGTTTTATGCAAGCTGCCGCCCGCGCGTTTGTCAGCGTAGATGTACTGGTAAATGCTCTCATAGCTAACACCGGGTTGGCATCGAGCTTCGAGGTGGCCGCTGATTTGTTCGGGGCTCCAAGCCTCAGCCAACTTTTCCTCCACTACAGCCCATGTCGAGTCAGCAACTCTAGGACTATTGGCGCAGGCAAGTCTACGTTCTTGGGCTTTGTCATTTGCCTGCTTAGGGCGATAGCCTCGTAGACCGCGGTTACGACGCAACTCACGGCTGATGCTCGATTTATCACGGTCCATCATTTTTGCAATTTCACTTTGATTGAAGTTTGCTTTGACGAGGATTGCAATCTGGTAACGTTCGTCACGGGTGAGGTGTGTGTAAATCATTCTGGGCAACTTTGACTTGGTGGTCGGGAAGCTTGGATGCTCTCACATCTCACCCACCCGTCCGGTTAGTTTCAAAGTTGCACTTCAGACTTGAATCCGCGGCTTTTTAAAAACCAATGGAGACAAATATGAATATTCCCTTACTCAAAGAAACTGTTAATCCTGAAGAGTGGCAACTGCGCTGCGATTTGGCAGCTTGCTACCGCTTGGTTGCGTTGTATGGCTGGAGCGATTTGGTGTTCACGCATATCAGCGCCAAGCTGCCGACCTCTGTTAGCGGGCCAGATGCACACCATTTCCTGATCAATCCTTATGGGCTGATGTTTGACGAGATCACCGCTTCCAGCCTGGTTAAGGTCGACGAGAAGTGCAATAAAGTGATTGAATCCCCATTTCCGGTAAACCCGGCTGGCTTTGTGATCCATAACGCCGTGCATGAAGCCCGTGAGGACGCCGGCTGCGTCATCCATACCCATACCCGCGCAGGCGTCGCTGTGAGCGCTCAGAAGGCCGGTATCTTGCCTATTAGCCAGCAGTCAACCTTTGTGCTGGGCTCGCTGGCTTATCACGACTACGAGGGCGTGGCATTTCGGGATGATGAAAAGCCGCGTCTGCAAGCTGATCTGGGCCAAGCCAATTTTCTGATGCTGCGCAACCACGGCTTACTGGTAGTGGGTAAAACTATCGCTGATGCTTTTCTGTCCATGTACATCTTTGAATCAACTTGCAGCATACAGCTGGGCGCTCAAGCCGGTGGCGAGTTAACGCTGGTTAATCCGCTCATCGTTAAAGGTGTGGCCGAGGCCATGCGGGTGCAAACCAGCGGCATGGGTGGTGCATTCGCTTGGCCGGCGTTGATACGCAAGCTAGAGCGGCTTGACCAAAGTTACAAGACTTAATCGCCTAAAGTTTGAGTCAGCTTGCGGCATCGGTTTGGCCGATCGTGTTGAGCGATTGCTCAGCTTCATCGATGCGCAGCGTTTTTTGCAGCAATTGCACATTGCCAAAGGCTGTTGCAAACGCCACATCCTTGGTATCGCGTCCAGTGCCCACTCGTACAAGTTTGTCTATAGAGGCTTTTTGGGTCGGATCAAACACAACCCACTGCTGGTCTAACCAAGCTTCGTAAACCGCGTGGAAGTCTTGCGGCGGTGCGGCAAATTTGACGTAGCCTACAACCAGTCTTGCCGGAATATTCAGCGCCCGACACAGGGCGATGCCTAGGTGCGCAAAGTCACGACTGACGCCGGCGCGCTGCACAAACACTTCTTGCGCGCTGGTGTGGCCATCGTTATAGCCGGGCAGATATTCAATCGCAGTTTGCATCCAGTCGTTGATCGCAGTCACTCGCTGCACGCCGGTCGGTAGTTGACCAAACATTTGCTGGGCGGCGCGGCTCAGGCTGTCGGATTCGCAATACCGGCTAGGCATCAAGTAGCGCAAGACTTCGTCGGGTAAGTTGCTGACCGGACATTCCGGTAGGTTTAGCTGCTCCGGCAAAGGATTGATCTCAACTTTGGCGTGATAGTTGATAGACAAAATGCCGCGCGGCGCATCTAAACGCACGAAGCGATTACCGCTGCGGTCATCCGAAAAGTGCCGAACTTTCATACTCGGCGTGATGGTCAGGCGTTCCTCGAGAACGCGATGCCCCTCATGGAAAGCCGCTTCAATATGAAATATGAAATGTGCGGTTTGGGCAATTTCGTATTCAAGCAGCGAATCAACGGTGGTAATTTGCATATTTATTTGACTTCTTTGCGTTGGAATGCATAACTTAGTTTTATGACTTTTTTACCATGGCGCTGGCGTTGTAAATGGCGTACTAGCTCTTTGCAGCGTACGACCTGTCGGCGTTTAAAGCGGGTGATGTCGGCGATTTTTCGGTCGCACTAAACCAGTACTTGCAGGTGAGTTGAGTCATGAGAGTCGCTCGCTCTAGTACTTCGGCCGATAGATCACGCCGGTTTTTTGCCTTCAGCCGGCTAAGCAGCATGAACTCTGAAATTTTGGCTTGATACACCCTGCGCTGCTGGTTGTTCGCTGGCGTAAAGAGTCTGTTTTGTAACGGGGCTAAAGACTGGAGTGAAATGGGGCGGATTTTGAGCGCAGCCATTTATTTACAAACTGCGTTCACCGTTTTGCTGCTGCCGAGGGCGAGCAACGCAAAAAGCAGAGTCATTACTAAAAATAGAGCCGATGCGGTTTGGGCAATATCAGCAGTGTTTACAACACTAGAAATATCCATGGCTATGTCACCAAATCCCAAGCCTGCTGCGAATAAAGAGAGGAGGGAAAACAGTAAAGCGTACTTGAGCATAAAAAAATTTCGGTGTGACGAAGCAAGACCAGAGACGGTAGACAAAGCTGACATCGTCCAATCCTAAAAGTAGAGACGATTGCAGCGCATCAGATGCTTGCGCGTATACGTGTAGGACTGCGGCCACTAGCTTTGCTCGTTGCTATATTTTTTATAGCGATAACTTGTTTGCAGTCAACAAGTCCAGTCATATTACTAATTCCCTTTCAGAAAAAGTCTGATCTCTGCAGCCCTGCACCAATGAACAAAGACCGATAGCATCGGGGCAATGGTTATAAAAAACCGCTGACAAAGCAGTTTTTCTTCTCACTTTCCTTACTTTTTTCACTTTTCTTGATTAATTAAATCCTTATGACTACATCCTCCAGCGTCACCGCCCGTACTCTTTTTAATCCGGTTCAAATCGGCGACTTACAGTTGACGAATCGTATTGTTATGGCGCCGCTCACGCGCAACCGCTCACCGAACGCCGTACCGCCGCCTATGGTGGCCACGTACTATGCCCAGCGCGCCACTGCCGGTTTAATCATCAGCGAAGCGACTGCTATTACTCACCAAGCGCAGGGCTACTCTGATGTACCCGGCCTTTACGGTGCGGATCAGCTCGAAGCGTGGAAGCGCGTGACTGACGGTGTGCATGAGAAAGGCGGCAAGATGGTTGTCCAGCTTTGGCATGTGGGCCGCGTTTCCCACGTGGACTTACAACCCAACGGCGGCAAACCGGTAGCGCCTTCGGCGATCACGGCAAAAACCAAAACCGTTTTGATCCAGAATGGTGTGCCAACTTTTGTGGACACTTCTGAGCCGCGCGCATTGGAGACTGATGAGTTGCCTGACCTTGTGAACAGCTACAAGGTTGCTGCTCGCAATGCAGTAGACGTCGCCGGTTTTGATGGCGTTGAGGTACATGCAGCCAATGGTTATTTGTTAGACCAGTTTTTGCGCAGCGGCTCTAACAAACGCACCGACGAGTATGGCGGCAGCATTGAAAACCGCGCCCGTCTCATGCTTGAAATCATGCAAGCCATTACCGACGACATTGGCGGTGGCCGTACCGGTATTCGACTCTCACCAGTTACCCCGGCTAACGACTCACTTGACGCAGATCCACAGCCTTTGTTTGATTATGTGGTTCGTCAATTGGCGAGTATGAACCTTGCATACATCCATATAGTTGAAGGCTCTACTGGCGGTGCGCGCGAGCTCGAAGAGCATCCCTTTGACTACTCTGCATTGAAGGCGGCCTATCACGATGCTGGCGGTAATGGTGCATGGATGGTGAACAACGGCTACGACTTAGAGTTGGCTGAACATGCGGTTAGCAATGGCGCTGATCTGGTGGCCTTTGGTCGCCCGTTTATTGCCAATCCAGATCTGGTTGAACGCCTGCGCATCAAGGCGCCGCTCAATCCACAAGACCGTGCGACTTTCTACGGCGGCACGGATAAAGGCTATATCGATTACCCAGCGCTGTAAACACAACGCGGTTTGACGTTTTAGTCAAAACCCCCGGCCCTTTTAGGGTGCGGGGGTTTTTTTCTGCCCGTATTATTTTGTCGGGCGATGTCAATTGAGGTTTAGCGCAGTGCGCTGGCAGAACGAAAAATTGCCAAGCCTTGCAGCGCTGCATCCTGTGGTGACTGCGCCAATGTCACAGCGCTAACCACTGCTACACCCTGCACGCCGCAGGCCAGCACACCCGGCATGCGGTCTAGTGAAATTCCGCCTATCGCCACTACCGGATAGGGTGCGCCCAGTTTTGCCCACACCTGTAATTGTTCTAGTCCGACTGGTGCATAAGGCATGACTTTAAGCGTGGTGGGGTAGACCGGTCCTATGGCTAGATACGATGGCTGCACCGCATGGGCGCGTGCCAGCTCTGCTGGCGTATGAGTACTCAGTCCCAGACGCAGGCCAGCATGACGCAAGGCGGTTATGTCGGCGCTGTCCAAGTCTTCTTGGCCCAGATGCACGCCATAGGCGCCAGCGTCCAGCGCCAATTGCCAATGGTCGTTGATAAAAACTTGCGCACCTGCAATAGAGCGGCCAGCGGCAACTGCTGCTTGCACTTGGCGCACTATCTCCTCGGGGCTGTGGTCGGTTTCCTTGATGCGCAGCTGCACGGTGCGCACACCCCAGCTAAGCAGACGCTGTACCCAGTCAGCAGTTGGCACGACTGGGTAAAAACCGAGGGGGCCGCTTAAAGGGGCAAAAGACGGGTTGTGCATAAGCTTTATTTTTTCAGGGTGCATGCCAAAACGGCATGCCGACAGTTGAGGTCGAGGCTTGCGCTGCTGCGCGCTCTGGCATGGGCGTCGATTCATAAGCCGCCCGGCCGCCGGCAACGCCATCGGCAAAAGCCCGCGCCATACGCACTGGATCACCGGCTTGGGCCACCGCAGTATTGAGTAGTACGGCATCAAAGCCCAATTCCATGACTTGGGCGGCATGTGACGGCCGTCCTAGTCCTGCGTCAACTACTAGCACTGCATCTGGCAGGCTTTTGCGCATGGTCTCTAGCGCATAGGGGTTAAGCGGGCCACGGCCTGTACCAATAGGTGCTGCCCAAGGCATGACCGCGGCGCAGCCAGCGTCGTGCAGGCGTTTGGCGATGACTAAGTCGTCGGTGGTGTAGGCAAACACGGCAAAGCCATCGCGCGCTAATTCTGTGGCTGCCGCTAGCGTGGCATGGGTGTCGGGCTGCAAGGTGTAGTCATCGCCAATGACTTCGAGCTTGATCCATTGGGTGCCAAATATCTCGCGTGCCATTTGCGCCAGTGTGATGGCTTCTTGCGCGCTATGGCAGCCCGCTGTGTTGGGCAAAATATGGCAACCTAGCGCCGAGATACGCTGCCAAAAACTGTTTCCGCCACCGCTCTCAGGTTGCAGCCGGCGCATGCCGACGGTCAGCACTTGGGTGCCACTGGCGGCGACGGCGTCACTCAGTGTTTGCGGCGACGGGTAATGTGAGGTGCCCAGAAAAAAGCGGCTTTTTAGTGTGACACCGGCGACTTGCCAAGGCTGGCCGTGGGCAATGCCAGTGTCTGTTGTTGCGTTCATTTAGCGTTAGCCTCCAGCAATCGGTGTGATCACATCGACGCGGTCGTGTGCTTGTAGTGTCTGAGTCGGCCATTGCGGGCGCGGTACAAAACTGTTGTTCACGGCGCAGGCAAACGCGCCTTGCAGCGCGTAGCCTTGTTCGATCAACAAGGCTTGAAGTGCGTTTGCGCGGGTGTGCAGCGGCTTGCCGTTCAGGGTGATTTCAAATCCCGTTTGGGTTTGTGGTGCGGTCATGGCCATTAGTGAGTAGTCAGCAATTTAGCAAGCTGCTAGTTTATGCGCCAGCTGATCGACCAGTGCTGGCGTGCAGAGATAGCCGTGGCGATACAGGCCATTGATGTGCCAGACGCCGTCTTGCTGCACCACGACTGGCAGGTGGTCGTCTAGCGCCGGGCGCAGCGCCGCATTCATGCGCAGTATGCGGGCCTCGCCAAAAGCTGGGTGCAGGCTATACAGCGCACTGGCTAATTCCAACATCGATCGCACGGTGACTGCGCCGGTGTCTTCAGACTCCAACTCGGTAGCGCCGACCACAAACACATTGTTTGGCCGTGGCGCTACATACAGCTGGTAGCGCGGGTGCATGAGACGCACCGGCCGCAGCAGTTCTACGCCCGTGCACTGCACGCGTAAAACCTCGCCGCGTACACCGCGCAGTTTTGGCAAGGCCGATTTAGCACCCACGCCGCGTGCGTCAACTGTGGCGTCAAAGGTATAGCTTTGACCCGCGCTGGTGATTTCATGCGCGCTAATGCTTTGCACCGGCTGGCCTTCATGCCAATTCAGACCTAGCCTTTCAAGTTCGGTGGCCAGTGTTGTCATCCAGCCCTCGTTGTCAAGCTGACCTTCGCCATCTAGAAACAAGCCGCCATTAAAGCGGCCGGCTAGCGCCGGTTCACGATGGGCTAGTTGTGCTGCATTGAGCGTTTGGACTTGTGGTTTGCATTCTTCGGGCAGCTTGTGGCCTAACAGACGGGTAAAGTGTTCTAGTGATGCGCCGTCTTGTGCATGGGCCACGACCAAAGTGCCTTGGGCGCGAAAGTAAACCGGCGCTGCACCGCCTTCAGCTAACTCACCTATCCATTTGGGCCAGAGCTGCATAGAGCGCTGACCTAGTGCGAAGACTTCGTTATCGGACACCGCCAACTCGGCCATAGGCGCCAACATGGCCGCCGCTGTCATAGATGCGGTGTGCAGGTCACCGCGCTGGCGTGCGTCAAACAGGCTGACCCGAAAGCCAGCCCGCAGCAAACGCCAGGCCAAGGTGCGACCCGCTAAGCCAGCACCAGCGATGCCAATATGCGCTTTGGCTGGTTTCATGTTTGCGCCCTGGGTGCGGATAAATTAAGAATAAATTTCATTGCCACCTTTTCGGAACTCCTTGGCTTTTTCTTCAAAACTGTTATTGATATCCAGCGCCACCGGTTTGATGGCGATCACGCCGGACTGGCCAGCCAGCGTTGTGCTGGCCGGGTTTAAGCGCGCGAATTCGCGCACTTCTTGGGAGATTTTCATGGAGCAAAACTTTGGCCCACACATGGAGCAAAAATGCGCGACTTTGGCGTTTTCCTTGGGCAAAGTTTCATCGTGATAAGCCATGGCGGTGTCGGGATCAATCGCCAGACGGAACTGGTCTTCCCAGCGAAATTCAAATCGCGCTTTAGACACCGCGTTATCCCACATCTGCGCGCCCGGATAACCCTTGGCCAAGTCGCCTGCGTGGGCGGCAATTTTGTAAGCAATCAAGCCTTGCTTGACGTCATCACGGTTAGGTAGGCCTAAGTGTTCCTTGGGCGTGACGTAGCACAGCATGGCCGTGCCATACCAGCCAATATTGGCGGCACCCATGGCGGATGAAATGTGGTCGTAGCCGGGCGAGATATCGGTAATCAAGGGTCCCAAAGTGTAGAAAGGTGCTTCAAAGCAGGCTTCGAGTTGCTTGTCTACGTTCTCTTTGACCAACTGCAAGGGCACATGGCCTGGGCCTTCAATCATCACCTGTACATCGTGTTTCCAGGCGATTTGCGTCAGCTCGCCCAAGGTGTGCAGTTCGGCGAATTGGGCTTCGTCGTTGGCGTCGGCAATGGAGCCGGGACGCAGACCGTCGCCCAGCGAGAAGCAAACGTCATAAGCTTTCATGATCTCGCAAATGTCTTCAAAGTGCTCGTATAAAAAGCTCTCGCGGTGGTGCGACAAACACCACTTGGCCATGATGGAGCCACCACGCGAGACGATGCCCGTCAAGCGGTTGGCGGTCAGCGGCACATAGGCTAGGCGCACGCCGGCGTGAATCGTGAAGTAGTCCACGCCTTGCTCGGCTTGCTCTATGAGGGTGTCGCGAAACAATTCCCAAGTCAGGTCTTCGGCTTTGCCGTTGACTTTTTCTAGTGCTTGATAAAGCGGCACCGTGCCAATCGGCACTGGCGAATTGCGCAAAATCCATTCGCGAGTTTCGTGAATATTCTCGCCGGTTGATAAATCCATCACCGTGTCTGCGCCCCAGCGAATCGACCAAACTAGCTTGTCAACTTCTTCCTCAATCGAAGACGTCACGGCTGAGTTACCGATGTTGGAGTTGACCTTGATCAGGAAATTACGGCCAATAATCATCGGCTCGGATTCCGGATGATTGATGTTGTTGGGTATCACCGCACGACCGCGTGCGACTTCATCACGGACAAATTCGGCCGTCACGTTCTGGGGAATAGCGGCGTTAAACGAGTGACCAATTTTGGGCATGCGCTCGGTCGCCAAGCGCTCGGCGAGTTGCGCCCGCACCAAGTTTTCGCGCACGGCGATGTATTCCATTTCGGGTGTGATGATGCCTTTGCGGGCGTAATGCATTTGCGAGACGTTGGCGCCCACTTTCGCACGGCGCGGCACCGGCGAATGCGCCATGCGCAGCGCGCTCAAGCTGCTGTCGTTAAGACGCTGTTGGCCATAGGCGCTGCTAATGCCGGGCAATGCCTCGGTGTCATTGCGCTGGGCAATCCAGTCGGCGCGCAGCGCGCTCAGGCCGCGGGTGATGTCAATGCTGGCTGAGGGGTCGGTGTAGACGCCAGATGAGTCATACAAGCGCAACGGCGGGTTGGCTTCGCGCCGCTCGCCTAGGCCGTCTTGGACCAAGGTTTCGGTCAGTGTGACTTCGCGAAACGGTACTTGTATATCGGCGCGCGGGCCGGGCAGGTAGATCTTCGCGGAGCCGGCAAACGGCGTGCGCGTGATGCGGTTGGTCAGGTCTTGGGTATCAACGGTGAGGCGGGTTTTGGCCATGGCTTGGAATCTCCGGAACATCAGGCAAACACAAAAAGGACTGGTGCTTGTCTGGGAGCCGGAATGCTTCAAGGAGATTTTTCTTGAGGGAGTGCCGGGGCCAAAAAATTGCGTTGTTCCCTACGCGGGAATGACCCCGATCAGGTTCAGCGGGTCTCGCATAAAGCGATCTCAGCCTCAGACATTAAACATCTTTGGCACCCCGACAAGCTGGAATCATTGTACGCACAGTGCGCAAGAACAATTCGCTTAATGGTCATGCACGCAGGTCGTTGACGCGGCCAGAGCGTTTATGACTTTGCTAACTCGGCTATTGCCCGATTTCGTCCGTGTCATCCTTGGGCACAAACACCATGCCGGTTTTGGTATTGAAATCCATCAGTCCTGCATAGCGGCCCCAAGCAATCATGGTCTCAAAAACTTTTTCTGGACTGTCATAAGGTAAAGCGCTGGCGATGTCTTTGATCACGCGCTCGGCTTCGACTTCTTCGTGTTCATTGAGCAACGCAATGATGATGTGAAACAGCCGCAACTTAAAAACCTGCTCAGCAAAAATCGCCTGTTTGCCGGCCGCATCAGCGCCTACAAAGCGCTGGCCTAGCTCGGTAAAACGTACCTCGTCTTTTGGCGTATCTATGAACTCTAAGATTTCTGCGGCTTTGACCAGTGAGATGGTTTCGCCAAACTCTTTGCCAATCTCGTCCGAGATGTCGTAGATGTTGGAGAGCTCTGGCGAGTCGTGCAATATGCTCAATAAGCCCAAAATCTGACCGACGGGAACCAGCGGGATTGACTCCATGCGCTTTCTGCCGCGCGAGATCGGCTGGCCGGCTTGCGGCACGTCCAGCAGGTCGGCGGGATGATCCGGCAGCGTGGTGGTGGTAATGCATTCGTGGATGATGCTGACCAACCTTTGAAACTCTGTGCTACGGGTGTCACGCGGATAGGGCAGCGGGTTATCCAACACCAAGCCAAGCCGGCCCGGACGCGGAAACAGCACGACGATACGAGTCGCCATCTCAACCGCTTCTTCGATGTTGTGGGTGACCATGAAGATAGAACTCAAACCCGTGCCCGGCGTGCGCCACAGGCTGATTAATTCTTGGCGTAAATTTTCTGCCGTCAGCACATCTAGCGCGCTAAAGGCTTCGTCCAGACACAGCAGGCGCGGCTGGGACACCAACGCTCTGGCAATGCCGACGCGCTGGCGCATGCCGCCCGAGAGCTCGCGGGGATAGGCCGCATGGTAGTTACCCAGCCCAATCAGCTCAATCGCCCGGTCTACAGCGGCATCGCGATCGGCCCGGCTGAGTTGGCGCGACATCAGACCGACGGCCACGTTTTGCTCTACCGTTAGCCAGGGGTAAAGCGCAAAGGTTTGAAACACCACCGAGGCTTGGGTGTTCACGCCGTGCAGCGGTTGACCTTCCATCAGTGCGCGGCCAGAACTCGGCTCAATCAGGCCGGTGAGGCAACGCAAAATAGTCGATTTGCCTGAGCCGGATTGGCCTAGCAGCGCCAGCAACTCACCCTCGTGTACAGCGACGTCTATGTCTTGCAGTACTTTAAGTTCATGTCCACCGGCGGTGATGAAGGATTTGTTGACAGCGCACAGCTCGGCAATAGGCGGCTTGACGCTGCCGTGGGTGTCTAGGTTGAGAGTGTTCATGGACGGTGTGCTTTGGCAGTGAGCGCAGGTGTTACTTTAAAAAATCAATCCAAACGAAAGCGCCGCTCGGCAAACGCGTACAGACGGCGCCAGACCAGTTTGTTGAGCAGTACAACATAGAGCGACATCACGCCAATGCTGGCAATAATCATGGGCGTGTCGCCGCTCTTGGTGGCTTCGGCGATGAAGGCGCCCAAACCATCGGCTTTAAGTGTGGTCGTGCCCCAAGTGGCAATTTCGGCGACTATGCTGGCGTTCCAAGCGCCGCCCGCGGCGGTGCAAGCACCGGTTACCCAGAATGGGAAAATCGCTGGCAGTATCAGCGTGCGCCAGAGCTTCCATTTGCGCAGGCCGTAAATGCTGGCGACTTCCTTGAGTTCATTCGGGATGGCCATGGCACCGGCAATCACGTTAAACAAGATATACCACTGCGTGCCCATGGCGATGAGAAAAATACTGCCCCAGTTAATCGGTGTGCCAGTCGCTACAAACAAGCCGACTATGAGCGGGAAAGTCATATTCACCGGAAACGATGCGCCAATTTGCGCCAACGGTTGGGCAATGCGTGCCGCTTTGGGGTGAAAGCCTATCCAGACACCAATCGGCGTCCAGATCAAGGTAGCCAAAATCGTCATGGCCAGCACGCGTAAAAAGGTCAAAAACCCTAACCAAGCGATGTGAGCAAACTGACCTAAAGTGAGTGCGCCGTGCAGCGCCGCCAATGCGGCGAGACAGGCCATGACTACCTCGTAAATCGCCCATGTGGCCAGCAGCAGGCCTAGCGCGCGCAGCAGCCAGTTGGGACGGTTTCGCCGCAGCGCTTTTGGCCGCTGTTTAGTCCTGGCTTGTAATGCGCCCAGCATGTCGCCCAGTGGCTGCCAGACGCGTTGTTGTAGCCAGTCAAAAAGGTAGGCACCGCGCAGCAGTTTGTAGACCCATGAGGTCGGAGCTTGGCCGGAGTCGGTGAGCTCCATTTTGAATTTGTCGGCCCAAGCGATTAGCGGGCGCCAGACCAGTTGGTCGCTCACCAGTATCAAACTGAGCATGGCGATGACGGCCAGCAACGCCGCATGGTTGTCGCCGCGCTCAATCGCGCCGGCCATGTACGAGCCCAGTCCCGGTAGCTTGAGGTCTTTGTTCATCACGCTAATGGCTTCGCTTTGCGCCACAAAAAACCAACCGCCGCCAAATGACATCATGGAGTTCCAGATCAAGCTATGTGCCGAGGCGGGCAGCTCCAACGAGCGAAAGCGTTGCCAGCGAGTCAGGCCATAGGTGGATGCTGCCTCTTGCATGTCGGTGGGAATGGTGATCATGGAATGGTAAAAACCAAACGCCATATTCCAGACTTGACCGGTGAAAATAGCAAAAATAGCGGCGCATTCAACGCCCAGTAAACTACCCGGAAACAGCGCCATAAAACCGGCTACCGTGGCAGATAAAAATCCCAGTACCGGCACCGACTGCAGCACGTCGAGCGCTGGCAAAATCATGCTGCGCGCGAGTTTGTTTTTTGCCGCCAGATAACCCAGTGAGACGGCGAAAAATAGTGAAAAAGCAAATGCAATCCACATGCGCATCAGTGTGCGACCGGCGTAATAGGGGATTTGCGAAGTCGACATGTCGAGCTCTGGCAAACCCGCGCCATCAAACGCCACCAGCATGCCGCGGCCAAAATGTAGCGCGCTCCAAAACAAGCCAAAAAGTGTGATCAGCACCATGGCGTCTCGCCAGCTAAAGCCGGTCAGGTGCTTATCTGCAACCAGTTGTGGGGCATATCGTTTCATGCGGTGCAGGTGGTGAGAGGTGAGTAAATCAGGCCCAGCAAAGTAGTTGCGATGCAGCCTGTCGTTGCCATGCGGAGTGGGTGCAGCTGGGCAGAATAAGCCGCGATTGTGACGCAGGCGTGACCGTTTTGCGGGCTTTAAATCTGGGAATTACAAAATAATTATTTCTCTGGCTTTTGCCTTTCTTTTACCTTTCTTTTTAGGTACTTATTGCGCCGGACGTGTCGCTGGTTGGCTGTAGCGCAGGTCGGTGATGGAAAATAGTCGTTACTCAAGAAATTCAGGAAACTCATGCTCAGTCTTATCGACATTGAACAAGCCGCCCAGCGCTTGCACGGCCACCTGTTGAACACACCTTGTGTGGAGTCACGCACGCTCTCACAAGTGACTGGCGCGCAGATTTTTCTAAAGTTTGAAAACTTGCAATACACCGCCTCTTTTAAAGAGCGCGGCGCTTGCAACAAACTGGCTCAACTCACTGCGGCCGAGCGCGCGCGCGGTGTGATTGCCATGAGTGCCGGCAACCATGCCCAAGGCGTGGCCTATCACGCAGAGCGCCTCGGTGTGCGCGCCGTGATTGTGATGCCGCGCTTCACGCCCGGCGTGAAAGTCGAGCGCACCCGCGGCTTCGGTGCCGAGATCGTGCTGTTTGGCGACAGCCTTGACGAGTCGCGTTCGCATGCGTTGGAGCTCGCTGATCAACAAGGTTTACTTTTTGTCCACCCCTATGACGACGGAGCCATAGTTGCCGGTCAAGGAACCGTGGGCTTAGAGATGATGCAGGCCTTGCCCGAGTTAGATACGTTGGTCATTGCGGTGGGCGGTGGTGGACTGATTGCTGGCATAGCAACAGCGGCCAAGGCTATGAAACCGGAGATAGAAATCATAGGTGTGCAGACTTCGCGTTTTCCTGCCATGGTCAACGCCATCAAGGGCACGAATCACCCGCAGGGCAGTAGCACCATCGCTGACGGTATTGCGGTTGCTCGGCCCGGCGTGATTACCCAAGCCATCATTGCGCGGCTGGTTGACGACATGCTGCTGGTTGACGAGGGCGACATCGAGCAAGCCATGGTCATGCTGCTAGAAATCGAAAAAACCTTGGTTGAAGGCGCCGGCGCTGCGGGGCTGGCGGCGCTGCTGAAATACCCTGAACGCTTTGCCGGTAAGAAGGTTGGTTTGGTGCTGTGCGGCGGCAATATCGATCCGCTGCTGTTAGCCGCCATCATTGAGCGCGGCATGGTGCGTGCCGGCCGACTGGCGCGCATCATCGTCAGCGTGCGTGATGTGCCGGGCTCGTTGGCCAAAGTGACTGCTACGGTGGCCGACGCCGGTGCGAATATTGATGAGGTGCATCATCAACGCGCTTTTACTATGCTATCGGCCCAGAACGTAGAAATTGAGCTGGTGATTCAAACCCGTGGTCGGCCGCATATTGCGCTGGTGCTTCAAGCACTAAACAACGCTGGCTTTGAGGCTGTTGAGCAGCATTGATTTGATTGTTACGGCCCTCACTGTGGTCTAAGACGGGTTGTTGGATTTGCAACGGTAAAATGAATCAAGTTTTTCTACTTTTTAGGAGTCTGCATGTCCAAGCCCGTTGATCACGCCACTACAGCTATCCACGCCAGTCCTGCAACTGAGTCAGCTCATGCGCCGGACGTAGTCGAATCGATCGCGCATTCCGCGCCGGTGATTCTGCCGATTGTGGGCGCTGTGCTGATGTTTTTGCTGGCTTTTATTGCTGTTTCAATGGCTTGATACGCTGCGATTGAGCGTCAGTAGTGACGTTCAATCGCGAATCCTGAGTAATTCAGGCAACTGCTCAACTTGCAATCGCTAGACTTTACGCAGTAGCTTTACGCAGTAGCTTTACGCGCCAGCAGGTCGGAGTGCCTCAGACGTAAAAAAGCCGGCATATCTGCCGGCTTTTTGCATTGACTTGTTAATAAAGTAAAAAAACTACAACGCAAGTTTGGCGCTAGCTATTCCTAGTTGCCGCTATTTCATCACTGCTATTCGCCGCGACTCTGCGCTCTAACCAAGGTTTCAGACGCCGACAACGCTTGGCAAACACAGAGACAGCGCCGGCACATAAGTCACCAGTGCTGAAACGATTAAGAGTAAGCCAAAAATGGCATCAGAGCTTGTGTTGCGGTTTCAATCGGCAACTTAGTTTCAGCATAACCCCATGCTTATTTTGCATAATGATTGGGTGTAACCGCTATGTAACTCCCTAGTAATCTTCATAAAATAGTCCACTCATTCGCATGTGAAACTAGTTGCGTAAACGGCTAGCAAGCACCCCGTAAGCATCATTTCGACAGCCTTTATTTTTGTCCCATCCAAAGTCTGCAGGCCCTTGTCGAAATCGTGTTTTTTAACTTTGGAGTAATGCAATGAACTTACCCGTAATGCAGGGGCTGGCCCTCAATACACCTAGCTATGTCAAGAATGCCAAACTCATTGCTTGGGTCGCCGATATGGTCGCCTTGTGCAAACCCGAGAGCATTCATTGGTGCGACGGTAGCGATCAGGAATATCAAAACCTTTGCCAAAAACTGGTTGAGGCAGGTACCTTTAAAAAACTCGACGCGGTAAAACGTCCCAACAGCTTTCTCGCCCAAAGCGATCCTACTGATGTAGCGCGCGTTGAAGACCGCACCTACATCTGTTCGGCCAAAAAAGAAGATGCCGGCCCAACCAACAATTGGATGGCGCCGGCTGACATGCGTCAGACGCTACAGCCGCTGTTTGACGGCTGCATGGCTGGCCGCACGATGTATGTTGTGCCTTTCAGCATGGGCCCTTTGGGTTCCCCGATTGCCCACATCGGCATAGAACTGTCCGACAGCGCTTACGTCGCCGTGAATATGAAGATCATGACCCGCATGGGTAAAGCGGTTTTTGATGTGTTGGGCGACAACGGCGATTTTGTGCCTTGCGTACACACGGTAGGCGCACCATTGGCCGCAGGCGAGCACAGCAGCAAGTGGCCTTGCAACAAGACCAAGTACATAGTCCACTACCCTGAGACCCGCGAGATTTGGTCCTACGGCTCGGGCTATGGCGGCAATGCTTTGTTGGGCAAAAAATGCTTTGCGCTGCGCATTGCTTCGAATATGGGCCGCGACGAGGGCTGGTTGGCCGAGCACATGCTCATACTTGGTGTGACTACACCGCAGGGCAAAAAATACCATGTTGCCGCGGCTTTCCCGTCGGCCTGCGGTAAAACCAATTTTGCAATGCTGATTCCACCGGCCGGTCTTGACGGCTGGAGCGTCACCACGATTGGCGACGATATCGCTTGGATTAAGCCCGGCGCCGATGGCAAGCTTTACGCCATCAATCCTGAGGCTGGTTATTTTGGCGTGGCGCCTGGCACGAATACCTTGACCAATCCCAACTGCATGACCAGCTTGCGCAGTGACACCATCTTCACCAACGTCGCACTGACCGATGACGGCGATGTGTGGTGGGAAGGCATGGGCAATCCACCCGCCCACGCTATCGACTGGCAGGGCAATGAATGGTCGCCAGAAATCGCCAAGCTCACCGGCGCTAAAGCGGCGCACCCGAATGCACGCTTTACGGTTGCTGCCACCAATAACCCAGCCTTAGATCCGGCTTGGGATGATCCAAAGGGCGTGGTGATTGACGCCTTTATGTTTGGTGGCCGCCGTTCCACCACTGTGCCACTGGTGACCGAGGCTCGTAATTGGGTAGAAGGCGTTTACATGGCTGCGACCATGGGCTCGGAAACCACGGCAGCAGCGACCGGTCAAGCCGGTGTGGTCAGGCGCGATCCGTTTGCCATGCTGCCGTTTGCTGGCTACAACATGAGCGACTATTTCCAGCATTGGCTCAATATGGGCGAAAAAATTGCTGCGTCTGGCGCGAATCTGCCTAAGATTTACACCACCAACTGGTTCCGCAAGGGCGCAGACGGTAAGTTTGTCTGGCCTGGCTATGGCGAGAATATGCGCGTTCTCAAGTGGATGATTGAGCGTATTGAGGGCACGGCTCAAGGTCAAGACAACATCATGGGTGTGAGTCCTGCCTACACTGATTTGAGCTGGAATGGCTTGGACTTCAGCGCCGAAAAATACCATAGTGTGACCAGCATGGATAAAGCTGAATGGGTGCAAGAGCTGGCCTTGCATAGCGAGTTGTTTCAACAACTTGAACACCACTTACCGCAAGCTTTGACCGCCACTAAAGCGGCGATTGAAAAACGTTTAGCCGCATAAATTTCCGTTAAACGTAAAAAAGCCACCCTAGGGTGGCTTTTTTAATGCCTGCTAATTTGACTACTTAGACGTAGCTGTGGCGATATACGCGTGACAGTGTGCTGGCGGTGTCAAGATTAGGCTGCTCAGTAGCGGTTTTCGTGGCGGGTAGTGTGACGCTGAACTCGGACTCGTAACGCGTCTGTGCGCTACGCAAGTCAGCCATCACGCGGCTGTCGTTCTTGGCCGCTTCCCAAAGACGGGTGTCGGCGCGCTGACGGGCCAAGTTGGCAGACCAGTTGTCCATGCTGACTTTGAGCTTGGCTGCTAGGCCACGTGCGGTGCCCGCAATGATGGCTAGCAAGGCAAAGGCGACGGCCCACATTGCAACCCAAACCATGAGCAGATGACCTTCGGCCACGTTGTCCATCACTTGATAGGCCGCCACCATGATTGCCGCTGCCACAGATGACAGCAGTAAGGTAGTCAGGCTACGTGAACCCGAAAAACTGCGCCGTGCTTGGCCAATTGCACCAGCAGCCGATTCAAGGCGGTCAGCGCCGGCATGGGTTTTGGGGAAGTTGGTGTGAACAAAGCTAGTCATGGTGTGCGTCCGTTTCTGAAATAGTAGCCGGCAGGTTGGCGGCGAATAAAGTAATCATAGGGTTTCTACTGATGACGTTCAACTTTATATTAATGATGATGAACATTCATAGAATCAATGAATAGGTCATTCAGACCTCAAAAACCTCCAAAATTTCACTGATGAACGCAGCTGAAAGACACCATTGAAAAAGGCCAATTTCCGCACACTGGATTTGAATTTGTTGCGCGTTTTCGATGAGGTCATGGCCGAGCGCAGTCTGACCCGGGCGGCGCGCAACTTATCGCTAACGCAACCAGCCGTTAGCAACGCGCTGCGCCGCTTGCGTGAGACACTGGACGACGAATTGGTCAGGCGCAGTGGTCAAGGCATGGTGCCGACAGCGCGTGCGTTAGCGCTCTGGCCCAGCGTGCGCGAGGCCTTACAGCTGTTGCAGGAATCCATCACGCCCACCGGCTTTGTGCCTGCCCAAGCGCGCTCAACCTTTGTGCTGGCCATGGCTGATGCAACTGCCGCGGAGCTAATGCCCGGCTTAGTCGACATACTCGAGCAAGAGGCGCCTGGACTGTCGGTGCGGGTGTTGCCGCTGACGACACGCGATCCGCGTCTTTTGCTTGAAGAAGAAACGGTTGATCTTGCACTCGGCTATTTCCCTTCCGTCCTTGCCGACCTCACCGCGCGAGCCCAAGCCGCCGAAGCCGTGGCATTCGAACACCAACGTTTGTATGTCGGCGAGTATGTGTGTGTGATGCGTACCGGTCATCCGCTGGCCGAGCAAGACTTGACGCTGGATGTGTTTTGCGCCGCTCGCCACATGCTGGTGAGTTTTTCGGGTCGGCCCTTTGGGTTTATTGATGAAGCGCTTGCTACGTTGGGTCGTGAGCGACAGGTAGTGCTCACTGTTAATCAGTTTTTCACCGCTGGTCGGGTGGTCGCGAACTCAAATTTACTCACTGTGCTGCCGCGCCACTTTGTGGGCGTGACTGGAATCGCTGGGCAATTGCTGTTGCGGCCTTTGCCTTTTGATGTCTCACCGGTACACGTTGGTGCCATTTGGCATAGACGAAACCAACAAAGTTTGGCGCATATTTGGTTGCGCCAAGCGGTGGCTCGCGTAGCTGCTCAGGCCTTTGCTTCATGATGTCCTTAGCAGTTGGCGGCTTTTGGCTACGCGCCCACTAGTGAGATTTCGCCGACTCAAAGCCACTACCGTCATGCCCTCACGGGGATAGGCGCTATGCTTAGGCGATGCCATTTTCCCTCCGCTCGATACGGCTGCAAACATTGTTTTCGTTTGCGGCCACAAACCTTGCCTACGTGTCTTTAGTGAGTTTGTTTTGAAAATTCAGTTGCTATCCGATCTGCATTTGGAGTCAAATCCACATTTTTTTGCCAAACCGGTTCCTGGCGCTGACTTGCTAGTGCTGGCTGGCGATATCGGCTCCTACCAGTCGGGCTCCCAACTCAGTAGTCTGGGCGTTGCCGATTACGGCTTAGCGCGATTTTCCCCCTTGCCGGTCTCACAAGGCGGCGCGGCCTGGCCAACACCGGTTTTCTTTGTGCCTGGTAACCACGAGTATGACGGCCAAGATTTTGAGACCGCCCATCTGCGCTTGCGTGAGACTTGCCAGCGCTTGGGACTGGTCTGGCTAGAGCAGCAAAGCCTGACGCATCAAGGCGTGCGCTTTATCGGCAGCACCTTGTGGAGCGACTTTGATGCTTTGGCACAACCTGGAAAAGACAAGAACGGTCAGACCTCTCTGGACAAGGCTATTCGAGCAGCCAACTTTTATCTGAAGAAAAACCATTCAACCCGCGCTGGCCAGCCCTTGCTAGCCGCCGAGTTGCGTGAGCATGGATTGCAAAGCCAAGCTTGGTTAAGCCAAGCGCTGGCCGTGCCTTTTGCTGGCCCGACGGTGGTGGTTACCCACTTTGCGCCTAGCTTGCTCAGCGCTGATCCGCGCTACGGTATGTCGCCTGGCACGGCTGGTTTTTGTAACGCACTCGATAACTTGCTGCCGCAAGCGCAACTTTGGCTGCACGGCCATTTGCACTGCGCCAATGACTATCGCAGTCAGGGTTGCCGCGTTGTGGCTAATCCCTTGGGCTATGCGCGAAAAAACGAACAACTGGCCTTTCAGCCCGATTTGCTGATTGAGGTCTAGCTTTTGGCCGGTTGGCGTGCGCTCAGACCATCAAAGCAAGTTGCAATGACGATTTCAATGATTTCGTCGTCGGTATGCTGACCGCCAGCCTTCAAAAATTCAAGGACTGGATCGCATGCACGCGAATACAGTGTGTAGAGAACGACTATGGGCTGCGTTTGTTGGCACAGTGAGCCGTCTTTTTGCGCCTCCACAATCCACTCGCCAATTAGGTCACTGACTTGTATCAGTCCTTCAAGATAAACCTTGTTGGCGATTAAGTTGGCGCGCAAGCTGGAGTTTTGGCTTGGCAACGAGGGCATTTGCCCCGTCAGTTGTAGGCCCATCATCCAGCGCACCAACGACTTGAGTTTGTCTATCGGTTTAGCACTGATAGGCAGGTGATCCAGAAAATACCGGGCTCGGCTAATCATGTGAACCATGGCCGCTGCTGCCAAGTCTTCTTTGCTGGGAAAGTGCTTGTAAAGACTTGCCTTTGCAATGCCGACTTCTGCGGCAACCTCATCGACCGTCATCAGATCAAAGCCTTTTTCTGCCAGCAGCCGATTGACCGCTTGGATGATGGCGTCTTCTCGCGCCTGAAGCATCTGAGCTTTGAATGACGGCTTTAGCGCTGCGTTGGCTGCGCGCAGGCCTTTGGGAGGACTGGGGTTTAGGCTTATTGCATCCAAGGATGCTTTGGCTGGTGCGGGGGCGCTTTTACTGGGCATTGCTATATTTTAACTAGCTCGCCAGCCGCTTCTTACCTAGGCCTTAATACCTGACGTGATGCGTCGGACGGCGTCCGAGTTGCAATGCTTTAGTAGTGTCAAAGACGCTCGAGCATTCGGTGAAAAGCGTCTTCATTCAACGAAGCAATTGTCTGCAGTCATTGGTAAAAATTGATGGCTGATAGTCCCCTTTTTATCGGTAATTTGCGTACAGTAAAGCCATATGTTTTATGCAGAGCTTTTATGAAAAAAGCGGAGAAATATTATGAAAAGCACCTTGTCATATGCTTTTGTTTGGCTTGCCGCCGTTGCCATCGCAGGCGCATTGGCCACTTTTGCGCCTAACGACAGAGTTGTTATGGGCCGTGTGCCAGTTTTAACGCCGCATCCATTAGCGGCGGAACGCACACTGGTGCTGATTACTTTTTTACCCACCCACCGTGCCCAGGCAGATAACTGGATTGCCGGTCTTAGTCTTAGTGAAGAGTCATCCATTAACTGGGTACGCATGCCGGTACTCAATGATCCCGGTACTAACGAGGGCAGAACTGCGGCAGAGGAGCGCTTACGTCAGCGCTATCTGGCTGACGCAGAGCGCGCCAGATTATTCCCACTTTTCACTAATCGAGCTGATTTTGCTCGCAACGCTGGCTTAAACGGGACTGATCAATTTTACGCTTTGGTGCTGAACCAAGAAGGTGATGTGCTGGCCCGGGTTGCGGGTGACTTTGATGCTGAGAAAGCCCGCGTGCTGCGTGAAACTTTGAATGCGAGCAACACAATTAAAAGAATTTTTTAGTGAGAAAAAATTTCAAAAACAAAAAAATAGCTTTTTAAAAAGCCGTTTTTTTGTTGCCGGTTGCAGCCAGTTAAAGCACGTTTTTGACTACGCGCAGCGTGCTATTGTTTGCGTTGGACAAACAGATTTCTTTTTGCATCTTCCGGGTAAGCGAAGGTGATACTGCCGTTTTGAACCATGCCCATGACCAGCATATTTCGTGTCGCTGCGTCCTTGTCCTCTTTGCTAAACGGTTGCTCGTAGGTTGCTACAACTCCGTAATAAGTGCGCAATTTGCTCTCTAGTGCGTCTTTGATTGCGGGCCCGGTGATATTCCCGTTTTGGATGCCAAACAATGCGTAAATTAGTAAATAAACTGAGTCATAGCCTTGCGCGGCGGCCATCGGGACGGTGATTTTTTTGACCTTGAACTTGCGTGCATATGTGGCGAGAAAAGCTGCTCTGCGCTCGTTGCTGGGCTCGGCGATAAAGGTCTGAGACATCAGCGCGCCATCGGCGGATTCCTTACCTCCGTCTATGAAAAAGGGAAAGGACAACGGCCATCCACCGACTTGCGGTACTTTCCAGCCCAGTGCCTGACGACCGCGTGCAATCATTGCATTTTCGGGCCCGACGGTGTAGCTATAGACCACGTTAGCGCCAGCTGCTCGGGCGGTTTTTAGTTCTTTTGAGAGGTCTTTCACACCCAGCGGAAAACGCGCGACATACACCGGGGTTAGTTTTTTGGCTGCCAGCGCTTTTTCTACGTCTGCTAAGCCGGCCTCCCCATAAGCGGTTGTATCCGCAAAAATGGCTACCCGGGTCCAGTTGCGTTTAATGATGTCATCGACCACAAAAGGCGCTTGAATCGAGTCGCGCGGCGAGGTGCGAAAAATATAGCTTTCGGGCGCCGGGTATTTGGCGGTCAAAGGCGTTCCCGTGGCGCAGGGAATGATGAGCGGTATTTTCTCGGTTTGGAACACATCCAGCGATTTAGCTGCTACGCCGGTGTTGCAAAAACCAATAACCGCCACCGCTTTTTCAGCGGCTAATTCTTGCGCGGCCTTTCTACCAATGTCGGGAGTGGCCTGATCGTTTTTGTAAACAATATCGAGCTGGCGACCGAGATAGCCACCGACAGCGTTGATTTCTTGTACGGCCAGCTCTATGCCGTTACGCATGGGCACACCAAAGTCTGCGGAAGGCCCTGTGAACGGACCTATCACTCCTATTTTTAAAGTATTTTTTGGGGCAGAAGGTGTTGTTTCCCCCTGCGCTGGCATGTGATTTAGCGCTGCAACTAGCAGTATTTTTAGCATCAAACGTATTGCGCGTATTGAATTTGTGTAGCTTGCGTTTGAAGCCAGTATTTTCTTTAACGCTGGTATGGGCTTGCAGAGGTAAGTGGGTGTCGAATGCGTTTGTGCATTGGTGACCGGCATGATGAACATTTTGCTTTACCTCTGGTGAAGAGCTTTACTGAAATAAACTGTTTAATAACGATACATTTTTAGCTTAGCAAGTGGTGCAAAATGACAAAACTAGGATATTCCCTAGATAAAAAATGGCGCTTAGGCTGGGTTGGGTACTAAAAACGCGTTGGATGAGTGCTTTAATGCCAACGTTAATGCGTCCAGCACCTCGGACTCTAGGTTCCAGCAATGCCAGTAAAGCTGAATTGGCAACACGTGGTCTGGCGCTGCGTTAATCAGTAAACCTTGGTCTATCAAGCCCTGCGTGAGTAAACGCGGCACCACGCTAACGCCCCAGCCGGCCAGCACGGCACGTACTTGGCCTTCAGAGGACGGCACGAATAGTTGATTCAGACTCACGCTTTTCAGATTGAATGCTTTGCCGACAAACTCGCTTTGCATGTCATCTTTGCGATTGAAGGCCACAAATGGCACGTCGCGAAAATTGTGCGCCGTCAGACCAAATGCGCTTTGACCGCCGCCCACGCTGCCCAGACTGGAGAGTCGGCTCTGTGCGAATTGCGGCGTGGCAACGGCGATGTATTCCATGGCGCCTAGCGGCGTAATTTTGCAGCCACGCAAGGCTTGCTTTAAGGTGGTCACACAGCCCAGCACTTGGCCTTCGCGCAGCCACTCGTGGGTGAAGTCTTGGTCGTCGGTAATGATCTCCATGGGCAAACCTTGCTGCGCCAATGCGGTCAAAGCTTGCATCGCCCAAGTGGCAATGCTGTCAGCGTTAATGGCGATCGAGATACGCTCTTCTTCGCGTGTACTGCCCAGAGAACTGGGTGCCAACTCTTTAAGGTCGCGCTCTAGGTCGGCGCGCAATAGGCGCAGCATTTTGGTGTGTTTGAGCAGCAGCATCCCAGCCGATGTTGCTTTGAGTGGTCGGCTGCGCACTATTAGCACGGTGCCCACTTGAGCTTCTAGCGCGCGCAAGCGTTGAGAAACTGCCGACTGTGTGATGGACAGACGGCGAGCCGCGCGCTCAAAACCGCCTTCTTCAACAATGGCGGCCAAGCATTCAAGTGCATCTGGATCGTAGGTGTTCATACTCAAAGTCTTCTATTAGCTGTACTGATGATTTCTCAAAGAGTTTAATTTTTCTTTTAAAAGCACGCAAGCGCGATCACACTTATCTAATATATGTTTTGCATATGTAGTGGCATTGTTATTGCGTTGAGGAAAAACATGAAAGTATTAATTCTGGGCGCGGGCATTATTGGCGTGAGTACTGCTTGGCATTTACTCGAGCGTGGCCATGAGGTCACGATTGTCGAGCGTCAGCCAGACGCGGCGCTGGAGACCAGTTTTGCAAACGCAGCGCAAATTTCAGTCAGTTATTGCGAGCCGTGGGCCAACCGCGATGCGCCGCTAAAGGCGCTCAAGTGGATGTTTCGCAACGATGCGCCGCTGCTGTTTCGTCCTCAATTCGATATTCATCAATGGCGCTGGAGTTTGAAGTTTCTCGCCAACTGTAACGATCAAGCCTTTGCGAAGAACGTAGAGCAAATCGTCGCACTGGGCGCTTACAGCCATGTGGCTCTTAAAGAAGTGGTGGCGGCGACCGGCATTGAGTACAGCCGACTGGAGCGCGGCATTGCGCACTTTTATACCGACCAAAAAGCCTTTGATAGCGCCGGTGATGCGGCCGCTTTGATGCGCCAATATGGGGTAGACCGCCAATTGGTGAGTACGGCCGAGTTGCTGGCAATTGAGCCCGCATTTACCGCCTTTGCGCCTGAAATCGTAGGCGGTACATACACCGCCAGCGACGAGAGCGGTGATGCACGTGTTTTTACCCAATCCTTGGCCCAGCTTTGCGCCCAGCGCGGCGCCGTGTTTTTGTACCAGCACGACATGGAACGGCTAGAGAAAAAGGCCGGCGCTATTACCTCTGTCGTGGTTCGTGAACGCGCGTCGGCAGCGCTCGGCCCGCGCCAACCCATCCGTCTGACGGCCGACGCAGTAGTGGTCGCCTGCGGTTCTTACACCGCGCCCATGCTGCGCACAGTTGGCGTGAATCTGCCGATTTATCCCGGCAAGGGTTATAGCGCCAGTTTTCGATTGCTCAAACCCGAACTCGCGCCTTATGTCAGCAGCATTGACGACGAGGTTAAATGTGCGATGAGCCGGCTTGGCAGTGGCGAGGACAGTTTTCTGCGCGTGGCAGGCACCATAGAGCTGAGCGGCTACGACCTTTCACTGACCAGCGTGGTGGCCAAGGCGCGCTGCCAGATGCTAGCCGAGCGGGTTGAGCGAGTTCTTCCCGGTGTTTGCGACACCCGCAGCATTGAGCAAGGCGGTGAGCCGCGTTTTTGGACCGGTTTAAGGCCTGCGACGCCGACCAATATTCCCTATATCGGCCAGACCAGTGTTGCCAAGCTGTGGGTTAACGCTGGTCACGGCACGTTGGGTTGGACGCATGGCGCGGGCTCCGGCAAGGCCTTAGCTGAACTCATCAGCGGCGAGCAGCCTGCAATGGCGTTTCGCTTTTTGGATGGGCGACCTTTATAGGCGATAAAAAATGGCTTTAAAAGTGGTGTTAACTGTCAAAAAATCGCAATTACCTCTATTCATGTAGTTTTTCTACGGCCGCTGACTGGCATGTAACGCTAAAACAGCGTATTCTTTGTTGCACCGCAGCATTTCTTTGCGGCGAACTAGAAACGAATCATGAAACCGCAAAAAAATTTCAATCGAGCCATGATCAAGGCTACCTGCCTGGCTGGCATGGGCAGGCTGGTAGACGCGACCAAGCTGATCCAACGCAGCATGACAAATTTGTCCCAAAGTATGTTGCACGGCGCTAAGGTCGTCCCCAGTACGGATGCTGCCAATCAGTCGCAAGCTAAAGCGGAGTCCGATTCTTCAGCCAAACTGACCGCTAAATCGACAACCGAACCTGTAGCAAAACCACTGATTAAGTCCACGTCCTCAGCTTCTGGCAATTTTGTGGAAGACCAGTTCGAGTTCGAGGGCCAACTTTATCCCTACCGCCTGTTTGTGCCCGCATCAGCCAAAGTCGTGCCGCAACAAAAATTTCCGCTAGTTGTGCTGCTGCACGGCTGTAAGCAAGATGCACTGGATTTCTCACAGGGCACGGCTATGAATCAACTGGCCAGCGAACAGCATTGCCTAGTCCTTTACCCCGAGCAGATAACCGCGGCCAATAGCGGTCGCTGCTGGAACTGGTTTGAACCCGAGCACCAGCTGCGTGGTCAAGGCGAGCCCGGCATGATAGCCGCGTTGACCTTGCATGTATTGGCATCCCATGGCGGTAAAAAGGCTCAAATTCCGGAGCCTGATCCAGCTAGGGTATATATCGCTGGCCTGTCGGCGGGCGGGGCCATGGCCACTTTGGTGGCGGGTTTGTATCCCGATATTTATGCAGCGCTTGGCGTGCATTCAGGTCTGCCCGCCGGGTCGGCCAGTAGTTTGCTGACGGCACTTAACGCGATGCAAATCGCCTCACCGCAAACTTTGGCTGAGGTGTCTGCCATCCCCACAATTGTGTTTCACGGCAGCGCCGACGCGACGGTTCACCCAGACAATAGTGAACATATCGCGCGCGCTGCACAGGCCGCTTTTGCGCAAGCAGGGATAATCCTCACGGCTTGCGAGAGTCAAGGTGGAACAGACGCGCGGGCCGCTCTGCGCACGGTCTACAGCGACGCCAAAGGTGTGGCTCAAATTGAGCGCTGGTCGATCGCCGAGGGAGATCATGCTTGGTCTGGCGGCGACGCAGCTGGCAGTTATACCGATCCACAAGGCCCGTCTGCCTCTGCGGCGATGTTGGCATTTTTCCTTCAACACAGACTCAAGTCATGAGTTTGTTTTAGCTTTTGGCAGCTCTAGCCACCCGTTTTGTTCGTGCTTTGCGCGACCTTAACCAATGGTCATTGCCCACCTCACTGCGAAATAACTGCCCCTTAGCGCAAAATGGTCCGACCCAACTGTGGGCTGTTTGAAAAGTATTGATCTATGTTGACTTCCCTAATTCCCCTCCAAGCAACCGCTCCGGATTTCTCCCAAAAGGAATTTCGCAGCTCGCTGGCCATGTTCGCCACCGGCGTGACTATCATCACGGCGCGCAGCGCCAGTGGTGAGCTGGTTGGCCTGACCGCCAACTCCTTTAACTCAGTCTCCCTTAGCCCGCCTCTTGTGCTTTGGAGTTTGTCCAACACGGCCGGCTCTATGGACGCGCTGTCTAAGGGCTCACATTACGCGGTCAATATTTTGGCGGCCGACCAAAAAGAACTCGCTGAGCGTTTCGCAAGCAAACGTGAAGACCGCTGGAGTGGTGTTGAATTCAGCGAAGGCGCCAATGGCGCGCCACTACTAAAAGGTGCGGCAGCTAGTTTTGAGTGTTTTAATCGCAGCCGCTATGAGGAAGGCGATCATGTGATTTTTGTTGGCGAGGTTGAGCGTTGCAGCCACCGCGTTGGCGCTTCGCCGCTGCTGTTCCACGGTGGTCGTTTCTACACCGAGCATGCGCTCTGAGGCTGTGACTATTTAATCCAGACACCTGACTTCGGTGCTGGCTTAAATCTCTATTTCAGCCGCTAGCGGCGCATGGTCTGACAAGTGCGTCCAAGGCTTGCTAGGCAACACCACCGGCGTATGACCAATTGCATTGCGCACATATATTCGGTCTAGTCTTAGCAGCGGCAGGCGCGCTGGAAAAGTTCTGGCCGGTTTGCCGTAGGTTTCTATAAATACTTCACGCAGATTGGCGCCAACAGCTAGTTGACTATGGGCGCGCTGTCGCCAGTCGTTAAAGTCGCCGGCAACGACTAAAGCCGCCTGTGCCGGAACATCTTTTAAGATTAACTTGCACAACATCTGCATTTGACGATTTCGATGTGCCTCGGTCAGACTCAAATGCACACAAATCGCGTGCAGGTTCATGGCTTTGCCGGGTATTTCTATCTCGCAGTGCAGCAGACCACGGCGTTCGGGGCCGCTGATGGATACGTCATGGTTGTCAAAGCGCACGATGGGGAACTTTGACAAGATGGCATTGCCATGGTCGCCACTGGTGTAGACGGCGTTGCGCCCGTACGCGAATTCCGGCCAAATGCTGTCGGCTAAGAACTCGTAATGCGGCTCATCCGGGTAGTTGTCAAATTTCTCACTGTGCTTGGAATTACTGCCGGTGACTTCCTGTAGAAACACCACGTCTGCGCCCACCATGCGAACGGCTTCGCGTAATTCGGGCAAGATGAATTTGCGGTTGAAAAAGCTAAAGCCTTTATGGATGTTGACAGTCAGCACACGCAGCGAAAAGGTACTTTCAGCACTGGCCGCCGCCAGAGCCGCTTTGGTGTCGGCCTGTACTTGCGCCATGTCCGGACTGCCGGTCTCCACTACTATGCTGGCTGGCCGGTCCAGCTCGGTAGGCGGGGATTCGTGTAAATCCTTGGGTAATTCATTCATAAACAGTTGCTATACCTTCTTTGTCGGAGCCTGCAAGGCCCGGGTTCTCCACCATCCATTGTGAGCCCTGTGAGGGGCTGGTATGTGTAGGACAAGCTTGTTTTTGACTTTGAATTACTTGTAATGCATGACCGATTTGTAGACTTTTTGTTCCAACCTGGCGATCATCTTTTTTGATAATCAATGCGGGTGAGCGTCGACATTTAGCGCCAGTCAGTGGCAGTTTCTGGCTAGCAATTGCACCCTTATTGCCTGACAGACACCAGTCATAAATCGCTACCAGACCCTAGTTTTTAGCCAGTTGTTTGCGGCACTGGTAGTCACTGGTAACCGCTGGTTTTAGCCATTGTTCATTTCTTTGGGCATGTCTTTTTTCATGCCCTTGTCCATGCCTCTATGGCCATGACGACTCATTTTTCGGTGTTCAGCATCCATGACTTTTTGCTGCTCTGGGCTCAGGGCTGCGTACAGCGTTTTGGCGGCTTGTTCGCGCTTGTCCATTTGGGCGCTCAGCTCGTTCATACGCTCAGTGCGCATAGCCCGGGTTTTGTCTATGCGCTCGGGCAGTGTTAGCTTGTCCATTTCCGCACGTTGTGCTCTGCGCTGCTCGTGTGACATGCGCTGAGCCCCTGTATGCGCTGGTGGTTGCATGGCGGCGGTGAAATTCGTCCACGCGCCTTCTTGAGCCGGCGTGATCATGAGTTTGGTTTTAAATTCCCGCATGTGCCTGTCCATACGCGCTTGCATTTTGGCGGAATCATGGTGGTCCATTTTGTGGCCCATGGCTGGCTTGTCGGCTTGGCCCATGGGCTGATCAGCTTTGGCCTGCTCCGCTCTGTGCTTAGCAGCAGCCATGATGGCAGCTTGACTGTTGCCCTCTACTGAAACGTTGGGGGCAGTTTGCGCGATGGCGCTAGCGCCTGCTGCGGCCAGCAGACCGGCTAGAAATAGGCGGTTAAGAGTGGTGTTAATGCGGGCGAGGGGAGAGTGAGAAAATGACATGCACAATTTCCTTTCGGGGAATTAATGCCTGCGGCCAGAAATGGCTTTAGGTTGATGATCAGTGTGGCCCATTTTTGTGTCGTCGCGATAAGGTGAACATGATGGTTTGTAAAGATGACAAGGGCAGTAACCCTTTCTAATTCGTATTGTCCGCACTGGACCACCGCTATCCGTTCAATCAATATTCAAAGGTCTTTTTGTGTTTAAAAACGTGATGATGTATCGCATAGGACCGGTTTGGTCTATGTCCGTGGAGCAGCTTGAAGCGCAATTGCTCACCACTCCTTTTATCGCGTGCGGTATGACGCAAGAACGCTCAGTCGGTTGGATTTCACCGCGTGGTGAAGACAACGGCGCACTGGTTGAGTCCGTGGGCGGTCAGTGGATAGTCAAGTTGATGACGGAAAGTAAAGCCGTGCCAGCCGCCGTGATTAAGCGCAAAACTGACGAGCGCGTCGCGCAGATAGAAGCGACTACCGGCCGTAAGCCGGGGAAAAAAGAAGTCAGCAATCTCAAAGATGATGCCAAGCTTGAACTGCTGCCAATGGCCTTTAGCAAGCAGTCCTCGATTTTGGTGTGGATAGATCCTGCAGCGCGCATGCTGGTGATAGACGCAGCCAGTGCCAGCAAAGCTGACGAGGTTTTGACACTGCTGGCAAAAGCCATGGAGGGGCTGGCCGCGATGCCGTTGCAGACGACGCTATCGCCCGTCACCGCCATGGCCGGTTGGTTGTCCAGCCAAGAGCCGCCGGCTTATTTCAGTGTTGACCGTGAGTGCGAACTCAAAGCCGGTGATGACTCTAAGGCCGTGGTGCGCTACTCGCACCACGCGCTCGATATTGAGGAAGTGCAGCAGCACGTTGCGGCTGGCAAGCTGCCTACGCGGCTGGCAATGACTTGGCAGGGACGGGTATCTTTTGTGCTCACTGAGGCTTTGGTACTTAAGAAAATTGGTTTTGTTGACGGCGTTTTTCAAGACGACGGCAGCACCGCCAAGGACGACCGCTTTGACGCCGATGCCGCCATCGCGACTGGTGAGATACGCAAACTCATTCCTGATTTACTAGAAGCCTTGGGCGGCGAATTAGTCATAGGCGCTGCGCCCAGTACGCCAGTTAGCGCTTCAGTTGGCGCGGCTGGCAACGCAAGCGCCGCCGACTCGGCACCGTTTTAAACCCAAACCAGCAGTGGCTTGGCGAGGCCGCTGACTTAAAACTTCTCAATTAGACTCATTGCGCACCACTCTGGGTTTAGGATTAGCCCACTTTAAATACAAGGAGTGAGCCATGGGAATGTTGGATTGGAGAGTAAAAAGCAGTGATGTGCTGGCGCAAGGCGGTGTGATTGCGCCGGATGAGCGCCTGCCTTGGCCGCAAACCACGCTCATGGGTGTGCAGCATGTGATCGCCATGTTTGGCTCCACCGTTTTAGCGCCAATCCTGATGGGCTTTGATCCCAACATTGCCATTCTCATGAGCGGCATTGGCACCTTGATTTTTTTCGCCATGACCGGTGGCAAAGTGCCTAGTTACTTGGGTTCTAGCTTCGCCTTTATTGGCGTTGTGATTGCTGCGACTGCTTACGCTGGAAAAGGGCCAAACGCGAATCTCGGCTTGGCGCTGGGCGGCATTATTGCCTGCGGTCTGGTGTATTTTTTGGTCGGTTTATTGGTGCAGCTGATTGGCACGGGCTGGATTGAAAAGCGTATGCCGCCAGTGGTCACCGGCTCGGTAGTGGCGGTGATTGGTCTGAACTTGGCCAGTATTCCAGTGAAAAATATGGCCGCGAGTAATTTCGATTCTTGGATGCAGGTGCTCACCTTTGTCAGCGTCGCTTTGGTTGCGGTGATGACTCGCGGCATGTTGCAACGGTTATTGATTTTGGTTGGCTTAATTGTCTCTAGTTTGCTTTATGCGGTGTTGACCAATGGCCTGGGTTTTGGCAAACCGATGGATTTATCCGGTATTGCCAATGCCGCATGGCTGGGTTTGCCGGCGCTGCGTGCGCCTGAGTTCAGCGCTAACGCCATGCTACTCATAGTGCCAGTGGTGATTATTTTGGTCGCCGAAAACCTAGGCCATATCAAAGCCGTGACCGCCATGACGGGTAAAAATTTAGACCAATACATGGGCCGCGCGTTCATGGGTGACGGCATTGCCACCATGGTGTCTGGCGCTGCAGGCGGCACTGGTGTGACGACTTATGCTGAAAATATCGGTGTCATGGCAGCTACCAAAATTTATTCAACCGCGGTGTTTGCTGTCGCTGCCTTGATCGCCATCGTATTGGGCTTTAGTCCCAAGTTTGGCGCCTTGATTCAAGCCATTCCTCTGCCGGTTATGGGCGGCGTAAGTATTGTGGTGTTTGGCCTGATTGCAGTGGCTGGCGCCAAGATTTGGGTCGACAACAAGGTCGATTTTTCGGTGAATAAAAACCTGTTGGTAGCCGCCATCACGCTGGTCTTGGGTACGGCTGATTTCACGCTGCGCTTTGGGCAGTTTGCTTTAGGCGGTATTGGTACGGCGACTTTTGGCGCTATTTTGTTGTGGGCTTTGCTAGACCGTAAAACTTAAATTTTCAGTTTTTAGTTCAGGCCTGCGCTAGCTTGCTCACGACTTGCTTTGGGCTTGTTCTAACGCGGCTTTGGTTGCGGCTAGTTCTTGCTCAAGATCGGCGCGGTGCTTGACCTCTTCGCTCAAAGTCTGGTTGATCTGCGCTAGGTTTTGTGCGGTTTGCGTTAACTTGCCTTCCAGCGCATCGCTTTGCTGCAGCGCCTGTCCCACATCGCCGGTTTGAAATACTTTTGGAATTTCCTGCTTGAGAACAGTGTTGATGAGCAGCATTTCGCTCGCGGACTGGCTTACAGCTTCTTCAATAAAAGTGTTTCGTTCCAGAATTTTGTTCAAGCTAGCTACCTGTGTCGCTGTATCGCCTGTTGGAATGTGCATGTGCTTTGAAGGCATGATTAATGGTTAAAGGGCAATAGGCGAGGATAACGCATAGGCCATCTGGCTTTTCAAATATGTGTGGCGTGGCGATTTTGGCTATGGCAGTTGAGACCTCAAACCCGCTAATTTATTGGAATAATTTTAGCGTTTCAAGGCTTGGCCGGCGTTGCCTCTAAAACTTGACCCAGCGCCGCGCCTACGCGCGCGCCCAGAGCTGTGCCCACGCCGGGCAGCACCACACTACCCAATACGGCGCCAGCAACTGCAGCTTTTGGAACGCTAACTTTTATCTGATCTGTTGAGCCGCTGATTGCGAGCGGAACACCAATTAAGCCGTCGATCAGGTCAACAGTAAATTGCCCCTCGATTTGCTGACCTTTGAGACTTGCCTGACCAGACGCACTGAGCGCGTTTGAGCGGGCCTTGATCTGGCTAAAGTCAATTTGCGTTCCGGTCGATGTGTTTTGCGTGTCCAACCATACGCTCAGGCTGTCTAGCGCCGTCTTGCCGGCGTAGTTTTTGCCGTTGCTCTGTATCGCTTGGCTAATGTCAAACAGCGGCAGCGCACTTTGGTTGATGATTAACTCGCTGTGGCTGTGCAGTGAACTGGACAGCTCAGCCAAGTCTGCGCCGCTGGCGCTCATTGTGGTGGGACCTGAGGCTTTGCCGCTGACTATGCCTGGTCGACCAAAGGCTTTGAGCAGACCGGCGACGTCCATGTCGCGGCTTTGCAAACTGGCTTGTAATTGAAACGGCAGATCATTGGGCTTGGCGACGTTGGCTGTAGTTTTAAGGCTGATCTCGCCTTGCGTGCTGCCACTGCCTTGCGACAGCATAAGTTTCCAACGCTCTTGTTGCTCCAAGCGTGTCAGGTTTAAGCGCAAGGTCTCGCCGTTAATCGTGCTCTCTGGCCAGCTAATGTCGGCTAGGCGCGGTCGCCAGTTGTTGTCAAAGTCAACTTGACCCGCGTAATGCATCGCCAGGCCGCCTTGCGGGATCCAGGTGAGGTCTGAAAATACAAGCCGTGTCAGTGGTTTATCAGCACTCAACCAGTTGGCCGCTAAGCTGCTGGCATAAACTTTTTTGTTCAGATTGATCAGTCTGTGCACCGTTTTCTGCGGCAACACTGACCCTTCTACCTCCACGCGTTTAAATTCAAGCTGGCCTTGCAGCGCGGCGAGCACCGAGGGGTATAAATTGAGCCGGTTAATCCGCAAAGATGCTAGAGCACCAACGCTTATTTCTTGCAGCACAACTTTGGGCACTGGTAACAGTTGCCACTGTAGGTTGCCAACTTTCACGGGTGCGCTCAATGCCGATGTCAACTCTCTGGCAGCGCGTTCTGCCAGCACTAAATTGGACGGCAACCAAGCGATTAACGCTGCCCACACCAGCAACAGCGCACCGAGGACAGCCGCAAAGCTAGAAACAATTAACCAGAGTCGAGAAGGCTTGAGGCTGTTGTTTTTGGTCATAGCTCCCGAGCATAAGCGCATGACCCCTGAAACACTTGCGACAACCGGCTCAAATCTTGTAAGCATTTGGGCTGTAGCATGGGTGTTTCTACTAGGTAAGCCACTATGCGTATTTGGAAACAAGCCATTTCAGTCGAGTTGTTGACTGCGTCTAGCCTGAACACGGCGGTGTCCCATCTGGGCATAGAGTTCTTGGAAGTGGGCGATGACTTCATTCGCGCCCGTGTGCCGGTCGACAGCCGCACGATTCAGCCCTACGGTTTGCTGCATGGCGGCGTCTCGGTTGTGCTGGCCGAGACCTTGGGTTCTTGCGGCGCAGCCTATGCCGCACCACTTGGCCACCGCACGGTGGGGTTAGACATCAACGCCAATCACCTCAAGGGCACGACCAGCGGTTGGGTCAGCGGCATCACACGGCCGGTGCATATTGGCCGCAGCACGCAGGTTTGGGCGATAGAGCTGCGCAATGATGCGGGTGAGTTGACTTGTGTATCACGCATCACCATGGCTATGCTTTTGCCGCGCTAAGTTTGCGTGATTGGGAGAGGTCAATATGCGTTGTGGCACAAAACCGCTCAACAAGTCGAGACTCGCTAATACAGAATTCTTGCGTTCGGACGATTTTTGCGGCCTATTTTTTATCTAACTATGGCAAACTTTCAGTCACACTATATTTTTTGATGGTGTGTCCCCTGCCTAAATAGCTTTAGATGTCGACGTGCTAGCCTTATCAAACACAAACTGATTGCCTAAATTAAACCGGTTTAGCCTTATATAACCCAAGAAAAAATCATGCTTCCCGCTACAAAAGACCGAAAGTTAAATGCCTTGACGGCTCGCATGGCTAGCGGTCATCGTGTGCTCAATTACAGCCTAACGGATCCCGAGGTTGCTGCTGCTGCGGCTGCGTTTCGAGATGGCCTAGAGCGCTCTCCAGAAAAGCGAATTGAGCTTCTCAAAAAGGCTGGAATCTTTAACCAATCAGGAAAAACGGCAAAAAAATTTGGTGGCTGAACGGTGAAAAATGACAGCGCCTACCTATCCTCTTTATCAAAGGCTTCCGGGTTTGATTTTGGCTTTTCACGGCTGCGATAAAGCCATTGGTGAAAAACTCTTGCAAGGCAAGATGACGCATTTGCAGCCGAGTAAAAACAACTATGACTGGCTCGGTGGAGGTATTTATTTTTGGGAAAACGACCCTCTGCGCGCTTGGTCGTTCGCCGAAAAAGCCAGCCACAAACATCATCTGACCAAGGGCAGCATCAAGACGCCATTTGTTTTGGGCGCAATCATTGATTTGGGTTTGTGCCTTAACTTGATGGACTGCAGAGCTTTAGACGAAGTGCGTTATGCCCACGACATTCTTCAGCTGTCTTACGTCGGCAGCGAAGAAATTGTTCCTATGAATACTGGCGAGAATTTAGGTGCGCGTTTTCTAGACCGCGCCGTGATTGAAATGCTGCACACGTTGAGACTTCAATTTGAAGAAAAGGGCGGTATGCACCCGCCCTACGATACGGTTCGCAGCGCCTTTCCAGAAGGCAATGCGCTGTATGAGAATGCTGGCTTTCAGGCAGAAAATCACATTCAAATAGCGGTCAGAAATCACGATTGCATCAAAGGCTATTTCCGGCCGATTCAAGAATAGTTCTGGCCTTAACTTATTTTGAAGTTTTTCTCAGACGTTAATTTTTGTCTGTGATTGATTGAGAGTGATCTCAACATGCTGCTGCAAACGATTCGCGCTAAATCAAGGAATCACTCAGCAGCAGCACTCGCCAACCGCTGGCTTTTCCAATAAACATCGTCGCCGCCATCCATGCGGTTTAGTACGCGTGACAGCACAAATAGCAAGTCGCTCAAACGGTTTAAATATTGGCGCGGCGCATCTTTCAAGGCCTCTGCCATACCCAGTGCCACCACGGCGCGCTCAGCCCGACGCGCTACCGTACGGCAGACGTGGGCTTGGCTGGCTGCGCGTGAGCCGGCTGGCAAAATGAATTCGGCCAGTCTGGGCAGCACTGCGTTGTGCTCCTCTAGCGCCGCGTCGAGATGCGCCACAGCCTCGGGTTTGAGCAGCTCAAAACCGGGAATGCTCAGCTCGCCGCCCAGGTTGAACAACTGGTGCTGAACTTCAACTAGCAACTCGCGCACACCGACTGCCATTTCTTCGCAGAGCAACAGGCCAATGTGTGAATTGAGTTCGTCGACATCGCCCATGGCGTGTACCCGCAAGCTGTCTTTGGAGACCCGGGTGTTGTCGCCCAGTCCGGTGCTGCCGTTGTCCCCGGTACGGGTGGCGATTTGTGTCAGTCGGTTGCTCATGGCGGCCCTTGTCAAAATAAACCCCGAGCCACTATAGGCGCGGAACACGAAACTTTAGCAGAGCCCGCCGACTACCTGAGCGGCGAGTGGCCTTAAACCTTAAGACCTTGACTAGCCCATAATGATTCACCAAGGTCGCTCAAGTCGACTCACGCCCTGCAAATTCGGCAGGTGCAACACCCAAAATTTGGAGACACACATGAACGCGCCCCTGCCATCCCATTTGCTGCCCGAGATCAAGCAACGCGAGCTGCCGGTTGAACTCATAGACGCGCTCAAAGCCCGCTTTGCCGAGCGTTGCTCCACCGCCTTGGTGGTGCGCGAGCAGCATGGCCGCGACGAGTCTTCCTACGCCGTGCCACCACCTGCTGCCGTGGTGTTTGCGCAAAGCACACAAGATGTGGCGGATGTGGTCAAGCTCGCCGCCCAATACCGCGTGCCGGTGATTCCTTTTGGCGTTGGCACTTCGCTAGAAGGTCACTTACTGGCCGTGCAAGGCGGCATCAGCGTAGATGTGAGTCGCATGAATCAGGTCTTGTCTATCAACGCCGAAGATTTGACCGTGACAGTGCAACCCGGCGTGACGCGCAAGCAGCTCAACGAAGCAGTTAAAAGCACGGGTCTGTTTTTCCCCATTGATCCGGGCGCCGATGCCACCCTAGGCGGCATGAGCGCGACTCGCGCCAGCGGCACCAACGCAGTTCGCTACGGCACTATGCGCGAGAACGTACTGGCGTTAGAAGTGGTGACGGCCTCAGGCAAGGTGATACGCACCGGCACTCGCGCCAAAAAATCTTCTGCCGGCTACGACTTGACCCGCCTGATGGTGGGCAGCGAAGGCACCTTAGGCGTGATCACCGAAGTCACCGTGCGTTTGTATCCGCTGCCCGAGGCGATCTCGGCGGCGACCTGCTCCTTTCCCAGCATAGAAGCGGCGGTGCGCACCACCATAGCGTTAATTCAAATGGGTGTGCCGATTGCCCGCGTTGAACTAATTGATGGCAACACCGTGCGTATGGTGAACGCACATTCCAAGCTAGGCTTGCGCGAAGAAACGATGCTGCTGATGGAGTTTCACGGCTCACCGAGCAGCGTTAAAGAGCAGGCCGAGCTAGTCCAAGAACTCGCCAACGAGCACGGCGGCCAAGCCTTTGAATGGGCTAGCACACCAGAAGAGCGCACCCGACTCTGGACGGCGCGCCACAACGCCTACTTCGCCGCACTTCAGTCGCGCCCCGGCTGCCGCGCGATTTCTACCGACACCTGCGTGCCGATCTCGCGTCTGGCGGACTGCCTGCTCGAATCAATTGCCGAAGTCGATGCCAGCGGCATTCCTTACTTTTTAGTCGGCCACGTGGGCGACGGCAACTTTCATTTTGGCTATTTGATTGACCCCAATTTGCCGCACGAGCGAGAGGTCGCCGAGGCGCTAAACAACAAGCTGGTGAGCCGCGCACTGGCACTAGAAGGTACGTGTACCGGCGAGCATGGCATTGGTCTACACAAGATGGATTTTTTGGTGACTGAGACTGGCGACGGCGCGGTAGACATGATGCGCACCATCAAACATGCGCTTGACCCAGACAACATCATGAATCCGGGCAAGATTTTTAGTTGGTGAGTTTGTTGGCGTTCAATGCGGGTGTTGGTGCAAACACTCAGACGGTGTTTGACCAAACAGTTTGCGGTAATCGTTGGCAAACTGGCTTAAGTGCCCGAAGCCCCAGTCAGCGGCAACATCGCTCACCTTGCGGACTTTGCTGACAGGCTCGCGCAATTCTCGGCGCGCACCGTTGAGCCGAATGATGCGCAGGTACTGAATCGGGCTCATGCCCAGCACATCCTCAAAACAGTATTGCAGGGTTCGGCGGCTGACATGCAGGCACTCGCATAATTCGACAACGCTGGTCAGCCGGTCTTTGCGTTCCAGCACATAGTCGCGTGCTTGAGCCACTATGCGCCTGCGCCGCATAAAGCTGTTGCTAACTGCACAGTCTACTTCCCCGCTATCTAACATCGACAGAACGGTCAATATGACGCTTTCCTCGTCAGCGTTTGCACCGGCTACGGTCTGACTGGTATGGCTATCTAGAGGTTTGTTTTCTGATGAGCTTAGCTGTCCCAATAGCTGCAAACAGGCATGGCGGCTAGCGTCAGAGACATGTAGTACTTCGGTCTTGGCCAGCTTTTGCCAGTCAATGACACAGTGCATTCGATCAGCCGCAGCCTGCAAGCTGTCGGTTTTGACGACTATTCCGTAGACCGTGTAATGAGTGGGCGTTAGCAGTTCAAATTCGCAGTTTCCAGGGCGCACCATGATGGCGTCGCTATGACCTTGACGGCCATTGATGCGGACTTTATCCGTCACCGGCAAACTTTGCGTGCTGGCAAGGTTCGGTATGCCAAACCAAAATGCCTGCGGCCAAACACAACAGGATTGGCGCAGGGCTTGACTAGTGTGTTCGCGAAAAATCTGCATCTGCGGCATTTTCAATTCGGTCAGTACGCCGTGAAAAGCGCCCCGCGTGACTTGGTCATAACTTTGCTCCCAGTCCGTCAGATTGTGGGCATGCTCATCGGCATCATGTGCCTGCACGGTTGAAATTTGGGGCGTGCTGAAGGTGTCAGACATTTGTGAAAGTCGGTCAGCTGTATGGGTAGAAGACGTGGCTAGTATTACGGGTTATTTGGCATGAATCGAGGCCTGAGCGGACTAATAAAAACCCTATGCACAAAGCATGCCCAAAAAACGCGAGAAAAACAGAAAGCTTGCCGAATTTTGATAACGCTCAATTCGGTTCAGTCATTACATTGAGTCCATCGTTCAACACTTAAACCGGTAAACACGTATGACTCCTTTAGAAAACGTTCCTATCCCGCATGTGCTCAAACCGGTGCTCAGCACCTTGCAGCTGTGGGGCATCGCGGTTGGACTGGTGATTTCAGGTGAGTATTTCGGTTGGAGTTACGGCTGGGCTTCGGCCGGTACGCTGGGCTTTACCATCACCTCGATTTTTGTCGCGGCGATGTACACCACTTTCATTTTTAGCTTCACAGAGTTGACCACTTCTATTCCACAAGCCGGTGGCCCATTCGCCTACAGCAAGCGCGCTTACGGCCCGACTGCCGGCTATTTAGCCGGTGCCGCTACCTTGATTGAATTTGTTTTTGCGCCGCCGGCCATTGCGCTGGCGATTGGCGCTTACCTGAATGTTCAGTTTTCTACGCTAGACCCCAAGACGGCCGCTGTCTGTGCCTACTTGGTGTTTATGACTCTCAATATCGTGGGTGTGCGCATCGCCGCTACTTTTGAGCTGGCCGTCACCTTGCTGGCGATTTTTGAATTATTGGTATTTATGGGCGTGGTAGCGCCAAGTTTTTCTATGAGTAATTTCACCAAAGGTGGCTGGTCGGGCATGGACAGTTTTAGCTTGGCGTCTATTCCCGGCATGTTTGCGGCGATACCGTTTGCGATCTGGTTTTTCTTGGCTATCGAAGGGGTTGCCATGGCCGCAGAAGAGGCAAAAGACCCTAAGCGCTCAATCCCGATTGCCTACATCACCGGCATTTTGACCTTGGTGGTGCTGGCCATTGGCGTGATGGTGTTTGCCGGCGGCACCGGTGACTGGACCAAATTAGCCAACATCAATGATCCCTTGCCGCAAGCCATGAAGACGGTGGTGGGCGAGAGCAGCGGCTGGTTGCATATGCTGGTCTGGCTGGGCTTGTTCGGTTTGGTGGCTTCGTTTCACGGCATTATTTTGGGCTACTCGCGGCAGATTTTTGCTTTGGCTCGCGAAGCTTATTTGCCGGCTTATTTCGCCAAAATTCACCCCCGTTTTAAGACTCCGCACCGGGCTATTTTGGCCGGCGGCGTGGTTGGTATTGTTGCCATCTACAGCGATGAGTTGATCAAAATTGGGGGTCAAACGTTGACAGCAAACATCGTCACCATGGCTGTGTTCGGCGCAATTTTGATGTACATCATCAGCATGTTCAGCCTGTTTCGTCTACGCCGTACCGAGCCTGATATGGTGCGCCCTTTCCGCGCCCCGCTCTACCCTTACTTTCCCGCTTTCGCCTTATTTGGTGCCTGCGTTTGTATGATTACGATGATTTATTACAACCCCTTAATCTTCGGTATTTTTGTTGGCTTTATGGCACTGGGCTATGTTTACTTTTTGATGACGGCTAACAATCGCAGTCGCGCTATTGCGCAGATGGCGCAAGATTTGAATTGATCCTATGCGCATAAAAAGTTACCCCTACAGCCACACCACAGGCACGCAAAGCTACGGCTTTGTGGATTTAAAAGACCTCATGGCCAAGGCCACACCGGCTCGCTCGGGAGACCTGTTGTCTGGGGTCGCAGCGCGCAGCGCACAAGAACGCGCTGCGGCGCAAATGGCCTTGGCCGATTTGCCGCTACGCACTTTTTTAAATCAAGCCCTGATTGCCTATGAAGACGATGAAGTCACCCGCTTAATCATTGACACGCACGACGCCGCCGCCTTTGCACCAGTGAGTCATTTGACGGTGGGCGACTTTCGCAATTGGCTGCTGACAGACGCGGTGGACAGCGCTGTGCTGTCAGCGCTAGCACCCGGTATCACGCCCGAAATGGCGGCCGCGGTGAGCAAACTCATGCGCAATCAAGATTTGATTTTGGTGGCCAAAAAATGCCAAGTAATCACCCAGTTCCGCAACACTTTGGGCTTGTCTGGCCACATGGCGACTCGGCTGCAACCGAATCATCCAACTGACGACGCCAGCGGCATTGCAGCTAGCTTGCTCGACGGCTTGCTCTACGGCAGTGGCGATGCGGTAATTGGCATCAACCCTGCCACGGACAATCTGCCGCAAGTCATCAAACTGGTGACTTTGTTGGACGACATCATCCGCCAATACGCCATTCCTACCCAGTCTTGTGTGCTCACCCATGTGACGAATACGCTGCAAGCCATAGAGCGCGGTGCGCCGGTTGATTTGGTGTTTCAGTCGATTGCTGGTACCGAGGCCGCTAACAGCAGCTTTGGCATCAATTTGGCGCTGCTGGACGAGGCGCGCAGCGCGGCCTTGTCACTCAAGCGCGGCACGGTTGGCGATAACCTGATGTATTTTGAAACCGGCCAAGGCAGTGCGCTATCAGCCAACGCGCACCACGGCGTGGATCAGCAAACCTGTGAGGCGCGGGCTTACGCAGTGGCGCGACGTTTTAAACCGCTATTGGTCAACAGCGTGGTCGGCTTTATAGGCCCTGAGTATTTGTTCGACGGTAAGCAAATTATTCGCGCTGGTTTAGAAGACCATTTCTGCGCCAAGCTGCTAGGCCTGCCTATGGGCTGTGATGTTTGCTATACCAACCATGCAGAAGCTGACCAAAATGATATGGACGTGTTGCTAACGCTGCTGGGCGTGGCGGGCTGCAATTTTTTCATGGGAATTCCAGGGTCAGACGACATCATGCTAAATTACCAAACCACTTCTTTTCACGACGCCTTGTATGCGCGCCGCGTACTTGGTTTAAAGCCTGCGCCAGAGTTTGCTGCTTGGCTGCAGCAGATGGAAATTTTTCTGCCCGACACGCGCGCGCAGTTTCAACTCAACCCAGCTTTAGCGCCGGCTTTTAACCAAGCGCTGTTGCGCTTGTCTTGATTAACGCGTTGTCTTTTACTTGCTCTTTTTTCAAGATCTTCGCCATCACAAAGCGCGCCATGAACACCAAGCCATCGCCCGTCACTGCCAACCCTTGGGAAGCTTTGCGCCAATTTACCGAGGCCCGGATTGCGTTGGGGCGCGCCGGTGTGAGTTTGCCGACGCAAGCGCATCTGGCTTTTCAGCTGGCCCACGCGCAGGCGCGGGATGCGGTTTTAGTTGCACTCGATGCACCGCTGTTGCTGCAGCAGCTTAGCGCCGTCCTGCCAGTGCAAAGCGCAGCCGGTTTAATCTTGCATAGCGCTGCGGTCGACCGCAGCAGCTATCTGCAGCGGCCCGACCTTGGCCGCCAACTTGACGCGGCCTCGCAGCAGGCAGTCAAAAACTTGAGGTCAGCAGCGCAAACTCAAACCGAATCCGATGCGCGTCCCTACGACATAGCTTTCGTATTGGTTGACGGCCTTTCTGCTCAAGCCATCGCACACAACGCCGTGCCTTTTCTTGCTGTGCTGCAAAAGCGTCTGGCATCTGAGAATTGGTCGGTCGCTCCACTGTGCATAGTGCAGCAAGGGCGGGTTGCTATCGGCGACGAAGTCGCGCAGCGGCTAGGCGCTAAATCGGTAGTCGTATTAATTGGTGAGCGGCCCGGCTTGAGCTCGCCCGACAGCATGGGTTTGTATTTAACTTGGATGCCGCGGGTTGGGCTGACCGATGCCAGTCGCAACTGCATCTCCAACGTCAGGCCAGCCGGTCTGCGTTATGAAGAAGCGGCTTACAAACTGCACTACCTGCTGTCGCAGGCGCACCAGCGCCAGTTAACCGGTGTTGCGCTGAAAGACGAAACCTTGGCCGATACCGATGCGCTGCTACTAACTGACCGCGCGCCGCGCAATTTTTTATTATCGGATTCATCGCATGCGCCACGTTTATCGAGCGAGGACATTGAGTCGTCATGATTTAGTCGCTGTCAGCGCCGCCTATTTATGCGGTTAACGACTTTAAAAAAATACAAATGACGCGAACGAAAATAACCTGTTTAGGCGCTCATAGCGCAGACCCGTAAAACTTCTGCACCATAAGCCTCAAGCTTTTTCACACCAATGCCGGCAATGCCTTCTAGGTCAGATAATTTAACTGGCGAGCGTTCTGCAATGGCGCGCAAAGTTGAGTCATGAAAGATCACAAAGGCTGGCAGATTATGTTCGCGTGCAATTTCTGCGCGCCACTCTTTCAAGCCGGCCAAGCGCTCTAGTGCGCCAGCATTGAGCGCCGCTTCTGCAATGCCTTTTGCAGACGTTTTGACCGTTGTTTTTGTGCGCTTGCCTGGCGTTGACGAACTGGCTATCTGTTCGCGCAGCAGCACTGTCGCCAGGCCTTTTAATACTTGGCGCGCTTCGGGCAATAACTGCAAGGTGTTAAAGGCCTCGGTGTCTACCCGCACCATGTCTTTAGTAATGAGTTGGCGCAATACGGCGCGCCACTGGGTCTCGCCCACATCAGTGCCAATGCCAAAAGTGCTCAAGCGTTCATGGCCGTATTGCAAGACTTTTTCAGTTGTTTTACCGCGCAGTATGTCCATTAAATGGCCGGCACCAAAACTGATACCACTGGCTTGATGAACGCGGTAAATACAGCTGAGCATTTTGCGTGCGGCTTCAGTCGCATCCCAAACCGCGGGCGGAAATAAACAGTTGTCGCAGTTTCCGCAAAAGTAATTGTTGACCCCCACGCTTTTCACTTCGTGTAATGCGCTGCCCCCCGAGGGGGCGGAACTTGCTCGGGGCGGCCCGTCGCTGCTTTCATTAACCCCCACGCTTTTCACTTCGTGTAATGCGCTGCCCCCCGAGGGGGCGGAACTTGCTTGGGGCGGCCCGTCGCTGCTTTCATTAACCCCCACGCTTTTCACTTCGTGTAATGCGCTGCCCCCCGTTATCGGCTCAATTTCTAATTTATTTAAGGCTTGAGCACTCGTAGTTTTAGCCCCACTTAAATCGTTGCTATTCTCGTTTTTTGAATTTTCAGATTTGCTTTTAAGCTCCTCACCAAAATACGAAAGCAAACTCGCGCGTCGGCAATGCGTGCTCTCGGCAAGGCTGAGTAAGGCGTCGAGTTTTCCGCGCATGGCTTGCTTGAATTCTTCACTGGCGGCCTCGCTGGTGTCTATCATTCGGCGTTGATTAACCACGTCTTGCAAGCCGTAAGTCATCCACGCATCGGCGCTCAAACCATCACGTCCTGCACGTCCAGTTTCTTGGTAATAGCCTTCTATATTTTTTGGCATGTCCAGGTGAGCGACAAAGCGTACATCGGGTTTGTCAATGCCCATACCGAAGGCAATCGTGGCGACCATAATCATGGCGTCGTCGCGTAAAAATTGGTCTTGCCTTTGTTGCCGCAAGCTACTGTCTAAGCCGGCGTGATAAGCCATGGCTTTCAGCCCTGCGGCCTGCAACATGCCGGCAACTTCTTCCACGCGTTTGCGTGATTGGCAGTAAACAATGCCGGCTTCGGCGGCGTGCTCGGTTTCTATAAAACGCAGCAACTGGCGTGTGGCATCGGTTTTTTCGACGATGGTGTAGCGGATGTTGGGCCGGTCAAAACTGCTGACAAATTCACGTGCTGTTTCAAGTTTTAAACGCTCAACCATGTCTTGGCGCGTGAGTGCATCGGCGGTCGCAGTAAGCGCCATACGCGGCACATCGGGAAACATTTCATGCAGCAAACTCAGCGAGCGGTATTCAGGCCTGAAGTCGTGGCCCCACTGGCTCACGCAATGGGCTTCATCAATCGCAAACAAACTGAGTTTGCCGCGCTGGTTTAGCGAGCGCAGCAAGTCCTTCATGCGCGGCGTGTTGATGCGCTCGGGCGCGGCGTAGAGCAGGGTCAGTTCTGCGCGCAGCAATTGCTTTTCGAGTGCGCTGCTTTCTTCAAACGTTTGGGTCGAATTTAAAAATGCCGCCGACACACCCGCCTCATGCAATGCGCCAACTTGGTCGTGCATCAGCGCGATGAGTGGCGAGACCACAATCGTCACACCATGACCTGCGTTTTGCCGCACTATGGCCGGTATCTGATAGCACAGTGATTTGCCACCGCCTGTGGGCATGAGTACTAACGCATCCCCGCCGGCGATCACATGTTCAACGATGTCACGTTGCGGGCCGCGAAAGCTGTCGTAACCGAATACTTGGGAAAGTATGTTGAGCGGGGTCGGTTGATCCATGGTTTCTGTCGAGTGGGGCAAAGAAGGCAATAGGTGCAACTGTAAAAGGGTAAAAACTAAAAGCCAAGATTTATCACGACAAAAGAGATGCTACAAAAGTTATAGCTAAACCTCGTTGCAGTGTTATTAGTCTGTAATGACAAGGTGACTCTTTTAGGCTTTGCATGGGCGCATTAAGCGCTCGCCGAATTGTCCGTGAATTTTGCGGGCGTTAAACGCCAGCTTAAAATCAAGTTATGAAGCCACTCATTTATACCCGCGGTCAGCAACTGCCAGCCCTGCTTGAAAAACGTATCGCCATACTCGACGGCGCTATGGGCACCATGATTCAGCGCTTTCGCTTAAGCGAAGCCCAGTACCGCGGCGAGCGCTTTAAAGATTTTGCGCGTGATGTCAAAGGCAATAACGAATTGCTCAGTTTGACACGGCCAAGCGTGATTCAAGATATTCACGAAAGCTATCTTGCCGGCGGCGCAGACTTGGTTGAGACGAATACTTTTGGCGCGACCAGCGTGGCCCAGTCCGACTACGACATGGCTGACTTAGCGATTGAAATGAACTTGGAATCTGCCCGCATCGCACGCGCCGCATGTGACAAATATTCCACACCGGACAAGCCGCGTTTTGTCGCCGGCACGCTAGGTCCAACACCCAAAACCGCCAGCATCAGCCCGGACGTGAACGATCCCGGCGCGCGTAACACCAGCTTTGAGATTTTGCGCCAAGCCTATTACGAGCAGACCGAAGCGCTGGTGCAAGGCGGCAGCGATGTGTTGCTGGTCGAGACAATTTTCGACACCCTCAACGCCAAAGCCGCGCTGTTTGCGATTGAAGAATATTTTGAAAATTCTGGCCAGCGCTTGCCCCTCATCATCAGCGGCACGGTGACCGATGCCTCGGGCCGCATTTTGAGCGGTCAAACCGTCACCGCATTTTGGAACAGCGTGCGCCACGCCAGACCGCTGGCGATTGGTTTGAATTGCGCACTCGGCGCGGCCCTGATGCGCCCTTACATTCAAGAGCTGGCAAAGGTGGCGGGTGATACTTTCATCAGCTGCTACCCCAACGCGGGTCTGCCCAACCCCATGAGCGATACCGGTTTTGACGAGACGCCTGACGTGACCTCGCGCTTGCTGCATGAGTTCGCTGCCGAAGGCTTGGTCAACATCGTGGGCGGCTGCTGCGGCACGACGCCCGAGCATATTGCCGCCATTGTGGATGCGGTCTCACCGCTGCCAAGACGCCGTTTAAGCACCGCGCCCGGCAATACCGCTGGTGTGTTTTACCGCGAAACGGCGTAACCTTCAGAGTGTTTTGTAGCGGTTCTTACAGCGCGTTTGTGCTGACCGCCTCGATCAGCGCTTAAAATCTGCACAACCCAAGGAGCGTTGCAGCGAAATGTCTATTTCGTCAGGCTTGGGTTAACGGCGCTAGTACAGCTGCCGCCAAAACGACGCTCACCTTGAGCCCAAAGGTGAGTCCATGTCTGCAACTGAAAATTTCCCCCTAGCCGCCACGCCAGCCCTGCCTGCGGTACCCGCCATGAAGCTGTCCGGCCTTGAGCCCGTGAGCATTGGTGCTGAGTCCTTATTCGTCAACATTGGCGAGCGCACCAACGTCACCGGCTCCAAGGCCTTTGCCCGCATGATTCTCAACGGCGACTTTGAAGCGGCCTTAGTCGTGGCCCGTCAGCAAGTCGAAAACGGCGCGCAAATCATAGACATCAACATGGACGAAGCCATGTTGGACAGCCAAGCCGCGATGGTGCGTTTTTTGAATTTGATCGCCAGCGAGCCCGACATTGCCCGCGTGCCCATCATGATTGACAGCTCTAAGTGGAGCGTGATTGAAGCCGGTCTGCGCTGCATTCAGGGCAAGGGAATTGTTAATTCCATCTCCATGAAGGAAGGCGAGGCGATCTTTCGTCAGCAGGCCAAACTGCTCAAGCGCTATGGCGCGGCTGCGGTGGTGATGGCGTTTGACGAGAAAGGCCAGGCCGATACCTATGCGCGCAAGATTCAAATTTGCGAGCGCGCTTATCGCCTGTTGGTCGACGACATCGACTTCCCGCCAGAAGACATTATTTTTGATCCGAATATTTTTGCCATAGCCACCGGTATTGAAGAGCACGACAACTACGCCGTCGACTTTATCAACGCCACCCGCTGGATTAAAGAGAATTTGCCCGGCGCTAAAGTCTCGGGTGGCGTGTCCAACGTGTCGTTTAGCTTTCGCGGCAATGACCCGGTGCGTGAAGCTATTCACACGGTATTTTTGTACCACGCCATCAAAGCCGGAATGGACATGGGCATCGTCAACGCCGGCATGATGGGCGTCTATGACGACTTAGACCCGATTCTGCGCGAGCGGGTCGAAGACGTGGTGCTTAACCGCCGGCCGGTCTACTTGGCGGGCGAGGCTGAATTAACGCCCGGCGAGCGTTTGATTGAAGTCGCGGAGACGGCTAAAAGCGGTGCCAAAGACGACAGCAAGCGCTACGAATGGCGCGCCCTACCAGTGCGTCAGCGTCTGTCCCACGCCTTGGTTCACGGCATGAATGAGTTCATCACCGAAGACACCGAAGAAGTCTGGCAAGCCATTAGCGCCGACGGTGGCCGACCACTGCATGTGATCGAAGGCCCGTTAATGGACGGCATGAATGTGGTGGGCGACTTGTTCGGTCAAGGCAAAATGTTTTTACCTCAGGTGGTGAAAAGCGCCCGCGTCATGAAGCAGGCCGTAGCCCATTTGCTGCCTTACATCGAAGCCGAAAAACTGCTGCTAGAAGCCGCTGGTGCGGACGTCAGAACCAAGGGGAAAATCATCATCGCCACGGTCAAAGGCGACGTCCACGATATTGGTAAAAACATCGTCACTGTAGTTTTGCAATGCAACAACTTCGAAGTCGTCAACATGGGCGTGATGGTGCCCTGCCACGAAATATTAGCCCGTGCTAAAGCTGAAGGAGCGGATATTGTGGGCCTGTCCGGTCTGATCACGCCGAGCTTGGAAGAGATGCAATACGTGGCCGCCGAGATGCAAAAAGACGATTACTTTCGCCTGAAAAAAATCCCGCTCATGATTGGCGGCGCGACCACTAGCCGAGTCCACACCGCGGTGAAAATATCGCCCCATTACGAAGGCCCGGTGATCTATGTGCCGGACGCATCGCGCAGCGTGAGCGTGGCGCAAAGCTTGCTCTCAGACAATGCCACTAAGTACATAGAAGAGATCAATATCGACTATGAAAAAGTGCGTATTCAACACGCGAATAAAAAACAAATTCCCATGTGGCCATTGGCCAAAGCACGTGCCAATGCGACACCAGTCGATTGGACAAACTACACGCCCAAAGTGCCTAAATTTACCGGCCGGCGTTTGTTTAAAAATTTCGATTTAGCCGAGTTAGCACCCTTTATTGATTGGGCGCCGTTCTTTCAAACCTGGGATTTGGCCGGCCCTTTTCCCGCCATTCTTAAAGACGAAGTGGTGGGTACCGAAGCCGTGCGTGTTTATGCTGATGCCAAACGCATGCTCAAACGTTTGATTGATGGCCGCTGGCTAACGGCTAATGCGGTGGTCGGTTTGTACCCCGCCAACAGCGTCGGTGACGACATAGAAATCTACACCGACGAATCGCGTACCGAAGTCGCCATGACATGGCACGGCCTGCGCCAGCAGACCGAAAAAACAGCGGTTGAAGGCGTGATGCGCCCGAATCGTTGCCTGTCGGATTTTGTGGCGCCAAAGGACAGCAAAATCGCCGACTACATTGGCTTGTTTGCGGTTACCGCTGGCCTTGGCATGGAGAAAAAAGAAAAGTATTTTGAGGACGACAACGACGACTACTCCTCCATCATGCTCAAAGCCTTGGCTGACCGTTTAGCCGAAGCTTTTGCCGAGGCCATGCACCAGCGTGTGCGCCAAGACTTGTGGGGTTATGCGGCTGATGAGAGCTTGGCCGTTGAAGACTTAATCCGCGAAAAATACACTGGCATTCGCCCTGCGCCGGGCTACCCAGCTTGCCCGGACCACAGCGTCAAGCAAGCCATGTTTGAGTTGCTCGGTGCGCAAGACATTGGCATGGCCTTGACCGAAAGTCTGGCCATGACACCAGCGTCTAGTGTGAGCGGTTTTTATCTTGGTCACCCGGATAGCTGCTACTTCAATGTCGGCCGAATTGGCGACGATCAGTTGCAGGACTTGGCCAAGCGCCGCGGCAGCTCGATCGAGGCGATGCAGCGTTTGCTCGCGCCTAATCTGTGAAGATGGTTTGAGCTCGAAACTCCTCTCGTCCTAGCCTTTAGCGGAAAACGCTGGGGTTACGACGCGTGGCGCCAAGCATCACATGACGTTTGTGGGATTTGCGGGATTTGGGGCTTGCGATTTGATGTTTTATTGGCTTGACAAAGATTTGTATGCGAAAACGTCTACTGATGCGTTAAATATTTTTACACTAAGTTACACATCATGCTGCACAGCAATTTGGCAGCTTCCTCTTTGCAAAGGACACTCTCATGACTAATCCCAACCAACAATCTTCTAGCCAATCGTCGTCAAGCGCCAAGCCCTTGTGGATTGCCGTTGGCCTTTTGGGTGCTGCGGTACTGGCCATGGGCGGCACCATGCTTTATCAGCGCAGCCCAGCGGCTGTTGCAAGCACTACTCCGCTGGCTATCACCGCGCCTGCCACCAGTGATACCGCACAAAAGCCGGCCCAAGTGGCGCTCAACGACAGCGCAACAAAACCTGTGGTTCAGCACACTCAGCCGACGCATCGCGATGCGCCAGTCACCAAATCGCCCGCAGTAGTCGCTCATAGCGGCGCTGCGCCGTCCTCGGTTCCTGTGCCTTTACCAGTAGCCCAAGCACGTGCTTGCAATGACTGCGGCTCGGTCGAGAGCGTCACGCCCGTGCAACGTTCCATCAAGCCTTCAGGCCCAGGCATAGGTGCGGTAGCTGGCGGCGTGTTGGGTGCGGTGCTGGGCAATCAGGTCGGTCAAGGCAACGGTAAAACCGTTGCTACGCTATTAGGTGCAGTCGGTGGCGGCTTTGCCGGCAACGCGATTGAAAACAACGTCCGCAAGGAAACGGTCTACGAAGTCAGTGTGCGCATGGAAGACGGATCGCGCCGCAGCATAGAGTTGGCCCAATCACCTAGCGTGGGCAGCCGCGTGACGCTGGAAGGATCTTCCCTGCGTCTGGCTGATGGCACGGTGCTGCGCGCACCGGCAGCGGTGGTCAATCAGCCGCCGTCACAAACGCAAAACCAAAGTCGTTAAGCCAAAGCCAAAGCCAAAGCCAACGCCAACGCCAACGCCAAAGCCAACGCCCGAGTCTGAGTCAAATTCGAGCTTGGTTTGGTGGCGCTAAGACTGCGGTAGTAATTGCGCTGCAACTGCAGTCGCGGCAGAGCGGGTTTCTACGCCGAGTTTTTCAAAAATATGTTCTAAGTGTTTGTTCACCGTCCGCGGGCTCATGCCTAAAATGTCGGCGATATCGCGGTTGGTTTTGCCTTTAGCCAGCCAAGACAACACTTCAGTTTCCCTCGGTGTGAGCGGCACCTCCAAGGCCCGCGCTGGGTTGCTCGCATGGTTTGACACGAACAGCAGCAGCATGGATTCAGACACACCACTTTGACCGATTGCCTAGCTGTCAGACGCGACTCCGAATACCCCGGTTTAGTAAAAATGCTTTGGCCTGCTTTCGATTGCTAAGTTGTTTGAAGCTGGCTAGATATTTTTTAGGGCTGTGATTTGTATTCAGCTAATTTTCTTCAATTGCCAGAAGGTATTTTGCTAACGCCACCGGCTAAAAGCTAAAAGCTAAAAGCTAATGCGCTGTGCGCTGCTATTAGCCGCTGTTATTGGACGCAGACATCGCATACGCATGAGCCATCGCAAGCATTAATTTTCTGCGATATTAAAACCGACAGACCTTGCCGCACTCGCGCCGTATATCCTCACCAAAAGATAACCTTCAGCTGCGCTAGGTTTAAGCCGCCCAGCCCTTGCCCTAGTATTTGAGTGTCGTTTTTTTCACCACTCACTATGCCGCAGCGTAACGCCCCAAATCTCATCAAAAGCTTGAGCGATCTGAATAATTTGTCTGAAATTGTGGTCGATAAGCGCTTGGGGCAAAGAGCGTCGTCAAAGAAGAACCGGCGCAATCGCCATTACGAAAAGCAGTTTCTGCGCAATGCCCTCACGCATGGGCTTGAATCTGAAGATGATGAATCGCCAGGGGACATTGGCCAAGGCCAGTGAAGATAGCTGTGATTCACACCCCCCTGCCAGCGTTAGTGCAATGCCCGCTTTGCGGCCGCGTCATACCGCCTGCGCAGCGCGATGCACATCACCTTGTTCCCAAAAGCAAGGGAGGGAGGCAAACAACTTTTATGCACCGCATTTGTCATCGCCAAATTCATGCAGTGCTGACCGAGTCTGAGTTGGCTCGCCAGTACGCGACGGTAGACGCTTTGCTTGAGCACCCTGAACTCAAAGTATTTGTCTCTTGGGTTAAAACTAAACCTGATGATTTTTTTGTCGCTACTAGCAAGAGTGCGCGAATTAGAAAACGGCGGCGATAGTTTTTTGTAACTAGCTACCGTTCAATCATTTTTTTCTTATTGCTAACAGGGCTATTTCTGGGTTTTCTATGACTTTAGGCTAAGCGGCTTTAAGTCCGAAGTGCAATTTTGAGATTAATCGGGTGGCTTGATTATTGTTGAATCTGAGGGTTTTAGTTATTGCGATGCTTGGGTGCTTATTTTGTCTGCGGGTCTATTTAGATTCACTCTTCCTGTCGTATTGGCGATCGTCTTTAACATCACTATCACTATCACTATCACTATCAATCATCGCTATTGGAAGAAACTGCCGTAATTGAAAGATAAGAGTAGCGCCAAAATCTGCTGGCATTTCTTTCTCCAAAACGCTTAAATTAATGTGTGCAATTTCTGCTTGAATAAAATCACACGTCATATGCGGGCGAAAGTTTTGGTAAAGCGTTAGGTATTGCTGGCGTTGTTCTGCCAGTGCGTAGATTGCCTCATCCCCAATATCTCCAAGAGTGGCTGGATTGGTAAAGACGGTGTGCGGATCTTTTTTGAATTCGCCTTTAAGCCAAGCCAATATTTCTTTGAATTGAATTTCAATTGCTTGCCCGTGATTGAGGATTAGTCCTATCGCTTGCAGCTTGAAATCGCGTGAAATATTAGTTATTAACCGTATCTTCGACAGCTCTTCCTGTGTTGTTTGAGTGCTTAAAAATTCACCAAGAGAATAAATAATTTCTAGCAGTTGGAGCTTTTCTCGTGCTGGTAAAAATTGGCTCTCGATTACTGCAGCTGTGTTGCTGCAAGCGGCATCAAACCCTAAGCGCATGTGTTGTCTATATGGCCCTGGATCAATTCCTTCAGCCATGGGTATAGCCAATAGTTGGTCGCGCAGTGCTTCGCGATCTTCAAGTGGGCGTTGCAAGAGATTAATTCCACTCATCACGGCAGCAGTAAATACAGCCATTTTCTGCGGAGTGGTGTTGGCTTGAACTATGCCGGTTAGTAACGCTAATTGATGTGGCTCTTGGCGACTAGCTGCCTCACCCCAATCACGGAGCGTGTCTATGCTGCGGCGCATAGAAATAGCTGGGATGGCCGCATTCAATGCGTTCAACACTTGGCGGATTTTTTGAGCGTCACCTCGAATTTGTTCGAATAAAAAATTTGTAGTGCTGTAAAAAGCAATTGGCTGCTGAGCAACAACCCATAGCTGCGCAAGCCGCGGCTGCAACAAGGGCCAAATGGCGACATTGATGTGAGGGTTAACGTTCAATAATTGCAGTAATTCCAAGGCATTGTTGGCGACTTCTGGTTCTCCCGCAGTTGTTGCCGCATGGACGAGGCTTTCGCGCCCAGCGTCCCCCAAAGCAGCCCATAGTTCAGTTTTTCTTAGGTCAGAATTGACCGCTAGACTGATCAATAACTGCAGGGCTTCATAGGCCATTGCGGGTTGCGTGGGGTTGGTTACTGCGGCAACGACAGCGGCGTGCCCAGCGGCCCCCAAGGTGGCCCAGAGTTCAGCGGCTACGCCATTAGCGCGAAGAGTTAAACGGTCCAAAAAACGCAGGGCATTCTTGGCCACAGTGGGTTGTTCTGGGTTCGTTGCCGCGGCGACGACAGCTGCGCGCCCAGTCATTCCCAAGGTGGCCCAAAGCTCAGCTTGCATTGCAAGAGATTTCAGCGAAAGGACAACCAATAAATGCAGAGCTTTTGCGGCCACTTGCGGCTGGCCAAGTGTCGTTGCTACAGCAAGGACGCCTGCGCGTCCAGTTACACCCAAGCTGGCCGATAGCGCAGCGGTCCGAGTTGTGGATCCTTCCGCGAGAGTGGACAGTAAACGCAGTGCCATCAGGTTTGTTCGTGGCGACCCCGTGGTCGATACGGCAGTGATGATGTTCGTGTAGCCAGTCATCTCCAAGCTGGCCCAAATTGCAGCTTTTCTAGCTTCAGAGCCAGTCATTAAATTGGCTAACAAAGCCATCGCAGCTGTTCTTTGCGGTTTCGTGGTTGTTGCCGATGCCACGATTGCCGCGTCATTAGCCTTGGTTAAGGTTTCCCAAAGTTGAGATGTTCTGATGACGGAGCCATTGGTGAGATTCGCTAGTAAGGCTATTGAAGCCGCATTCAATTGGCCTGGAGTGGTCGCTAATTTGACGATTGCAGTAAGCTCGGTCACATCAAAATTCGCCCAAATAAAAGCTTTTCTACTTTCGGAATTCGCAGCAAGATTCATCAATAACTCTATTGCTTGCCGTGCCACTTTTGGCTGTGTGATAGCGGTTGCAGCATTAACTACTTCAGACATTCGCCCCTTAAGTTCGCGATATACCACGGCCCTTTCTTCTTGACTCACACATGAGCGTTTGAGTAAATTTTCTAACTCTACTGGATTAATCTGTGCGCTCTGATTTTGATTAATTGACAATGACAGCGAAGTTCTAGCGCTGCTGATTGTTCTGTCGGGTCGGCTGGAGCTACTAGAACTACTCGCTTTAGTTTCATTGCTCACTACAGTTACTAGTCTGACCGAATAGCTTGATAAGTTTCTTTGAGAAACGAGACTGCTCTGATGTGTGGGTGTCCGGATTGCAGGGCTGCTCTGAATGACTACTGGGCTTGGAATAGTCGAAATTTTTCTTTCGGCTTTTTGTCTCAACGTAGGATTTATGACAACCGTTGTATGCAAGAGATTCATGTGTCGTTATCAGTTAAAGTAAATAAAGTTTTATTAATATGGAATAGAAAATATTAAAAAAATATTATTAAATTTGGTTATTTTTACTAGTGTTTATATCGCTGATTAGCCACATGTACAAGCACTAAAAATATGATAATTTATTTTTTAGAAAAAGACTTAAATTTTTACGTATTGAATATTTTTTGGCATGTCAGTACAAAATTTAAACTACGGATTTAAGCCTAAAGTGGAACTCTTAAATTAACTGGGCGAGTTAGTGATAGTGTGATTAACGCTGGTAAAAGCCAAACGCTGATAATGATTAATGACCCTTTTCCACACTGCTTAAATATTTGCCTACGTGTCGTTTAAAAAAGCATTGGCTCTAGGGAATGTATTAATCATTTTTCTAAAATCATTCGTACATTGCGTGCAAACACTCACGACCAGAAACGTGAAGAATTTTGTCCAACACAAACAAACCACTTTTTCTTTGAAGACAAATTTTCTTATCTGTCCATATGCTGCGTGGGGGTGTATATTTAATGACCCTATGAATGGTTTGATTCATCGCTTCATGTCCAACTTGCATGCGCTTCGATTGCATCCTTGACGCTGATTCCGCGGTGGCGATGCATAGACGCAATCGTCGTCCCCAAAAATATTTCGGACATTAAACACTTCATGATTTTTTATGGAGTAGCTACAAATTAATTGCCATTCGGTTGCACTTGTAGCTGGTACCTATCCATCAAAAAAATGCTATTTAGATTCACTCTTGCTATCGTATCGACCATCGTCGTTGACACCGGCATCAATCTTTGCAGTCGAGAGAAACTGTCGTAATTGAAAAATAAGAGTAGCGCCAAAATCCTCCGGCATTTCTTTTGTCGAAACTTGCTGACTAATTTCTGCAATTTCAGCCTGAATAAAATCGCGCGTCATATGTGGTCGAAAATTTTGGTAAAGCGCGAGGTATTGCTGGCGTTGTTCTGCCAGTGCGTAGATTTCAGTATCACTAATATTTCCAAAAGTGACTGGATTAGTAAAGACGGTGTGCTTATCTGTTTTGAATTCGCCTTTAAGCCAAGTCAGGATTCCTTTAAATTGAGAGCTGTTTGCTTTTCCGTGATTGAGGAGAAGTTCTATGGCTTGCAGCTTAAATTCGCGTGACATATGAGGCGTGAACTGTATCTTCGACAACTCTTCCTGTGTTACTTGAGCGCTTAAAAATTCTCGAGAAGAATAAATAATTTCTATCAGTTGCAGCTTTTCTGGTGCTGGTAAAAATTTGCTCTCGATTACTGCAACTGTGTTGCCGCAAGCGGCATCAAACCCTAACTGCATGTGTTGTCTATACAGCGTCGGATCAATACCTTCAGCCAGGGGTATGGCCAACAGTTGGTCGCGCAGTGCTTCGCGCTCTTCTAGTGGGTGTTGCCAGAGATTAAATCCACTCATCACGGCAGCTAAAAACACAGCCATTTTTTGCGCTGAGATGTTGGCTTGAACGATGCCGGTTAGTAACGGTAATTGCGCTGCCTCATGGCGGCTAACTAGTTCACCCCACCCACGAAGCGTGTCTATGCTGCGGCGTATAGAAATAGCTGGGATGGCGGCGTTCAACACGTTTAATGCTTGGCTGGTTCTCTGTGCGTCTCCTCGAATTTGGTTGAATAAAAAAACTGCAGCATCTTGCTTAGCAGCTGACGGCTGAGTAGTAACGGCCCACAGCTGCGCAAGCCGCGGCTGCAACAAGTGCCACAGTTCGACTTTGATGCCAACAGAGCTGGCCGCTAAGGTGGACAATAAAATCAGGGCTTTCTCGGCTGCTGCGGGTTGTGCGGGATTCGTTGCAGCGGTCACGACAGCTGCGCGCTCAGCCGCCCCCAAGGTGGCCCATAGTTGAGCGTCTATGACAACAGAGTTGCCCGCCATAGCGGTTAACAATTCCAGTGCTTTCTCGGCCACTGCGGGTTCTGAGGTGCTCGTTGCTGCGGTCACGAGCGCTGCGCGCTCAGCCGCCCCCAAGCTGGTCCAGATTTCCTCGCCTCTGACGGCAGAGTTGCCCGATAGATTGGTCAACAAATTCAGTGCTTTTTCGGCCACTTCGGGTTGCGCTGTGCTCGTTGCTGCGGTCACGAGCGCTGCGAGCCCAGCCGCCCCCAAGCTGGTCCAGAGTTCCTCGTCTCTGACTTCAGAGCGGACCGTTAAAGCGGTCAATAAAAGAAGTGCTTTGTCGGCCACTTCGGGCTGTGCGGGGCTCGTTGCTGCGGCTACGAGCGCTGCGCGCCCAGCCGCCCCCAAGGTGGCCCAGAGTTCAGTGTCTATGGCGTTAAAGATGCCCGCCATAACAGTCAACAATGCCAGGGCTTTATCGGCCACTGCGTGCTGTGCGGTGCTAGTTGCTGCGGTCACGATCGCTGCGCGCCCAGCCGCACCCAAGTCGGCCCACATTTCAGCGTCTATGACGTCAGAGTAGCCCACTAGATTGGTCAAAAAATTCAGCGCTTGCACGGCCACTGCGGGTTGTGCAGGGCTTGTTGCTGCGGTCACTAGAGCTGCGCGCCCAGCCGCACCCAAGGTGGCCCAGAGCCCAGCGCCTGTGACGTCAGAGTGGTCCGCTAGACTGGCCAATAAATGCAGGGCTTGCTCGGCCACGGCGGGTTGTGCGGTGCTCGTTGCTGCGGTCACGAGCGCTGCGCGCCCAGCCGCCCCCAAGGTGGCCCAGAGTCTAGCTGCTCTGACGTCAGAGTTCTGAGTTAGTTCGTCTAGTAACTTCAGGGCTTGCCTTGCCACTTCTGGCTGCTGGGGATTCGTTGCCGCGTTAACGACTTCAGACATTCGCCCCTCAAGTTCGCCATATACCGCAGCTTGTTCTTCGTGACCAATGCGCGAGCGATTGAGTAATTTTTCTAACTCTTCTGGATGAATCTGCACTCCTTGATGGGTTTTAACTAAAGGTGAGGAAGAGGAAGAGGAAGAGGAAGAGGAAGAGGAAGAGGAAGAGGAAGAGGAAGAGGAAGAGGAAGAGGACGAACTAGCGCTGCTGATTATTCTGCTTGGACTACTTGGACTACTTGGACTACTTGGACTACTTGGACTACTAGCACTACTAGCACTACGCGCTTTTGCCACAGTGCTTTCTAGAGCGAGTGGTGTAACCGAATAGCTTGATAAGCTTTTTGGCGTAACGGTACTGCTCTGGTGCGTGGGTATCCGGCTTGCAAGGCTGCTCTGAATGACGGGGCTTGGATTGGGTGAGATTTTTCTTTTTTTTATTTTTGCTTCTGATTGCAAAGTAGGTTGGCTGTCAGCCTTTCTATGTAATGGATTCATGTGTTGTTACCGGTTGATGTGAATAATGTTGAGCAATATGAATAGAAGATATTTAATAGAAATATTTGATTAAATTTAGTTATTTTTGCTGGCCTTTATAGCGCTGATCGGTCACGCGTGCAAGCACGAAAACGATAGTTATTTGCTTGTCTAGAAAAGACTAAAAATCTTGTTATACGCATTGAATGCTGTATCAGTGATTTGATATTTTTGATGGCGTATAAATACAAAAATTAAACCGCGGCTTCAAGTTTGAAGTGCAATTTAGAAATTTACGGAGCGAGTGATCCGGTGATTGGCGTCAGTCAAAAGCCGAACCTTTGTAACGACGAACGACCCCGTTTCGCACTACGCAATAATTTTTACAAGCGGTTTAAAACAGCGCAGGCCGTAGGAGAGGCGTTAATCACTTCCCTCAAAATATTCGCACATTGCATACAAATACTCACGACCAACAATGTGAAAAATTTTGCTGAATATAAATGCATAATTTTTTTACTTTGATAAAAAAATAAAAGTGATATCCACGTTTGTGATACCTATTTAATTTTCTCGAAACCCCATTGCTCACAAGGTCGTGGATTTTTGTTTTTGGGGAATAAAAAAGTCGCCTCTTTTAATAACTAAATATCTGCATATTTGGGTTGAGTAAAAGACTACGCCTGCCGCCTTGGTGACAGGTTTTAAAGCTCGCTGCGCTAACATCATTTAGGCTCGACTAATCGAGTATTTTTCAGACCAATCCAAGACACGAGGGCAACACGCTTATGGACTTTGACCAAGTGGTGCAAGGCCGCCGCAGCATACGCGGTTACTTGAATAAGCCGGTGCCACAAGCGCTGGTTCGCGAAGTTCTGACGCTGGCAATGCGCGCGCCTACTTCTTTAAACACGCAGCCTTGGAATTTTTATGTGGTGGCTGGCGCGGTGTTAAACCGTATCCGGCAAGGCAATGTCGAGCGCAATCTAGCGGGTGTGCCGCATTCGCGTGAATTTCGTATGGGGCCTGACTACACCGGTGTGCACCGCGAACGACAAATTGGTGTGGCCAAGCAGTTGTTTGCCGCAATGGACATTGCACGCGACGATAAAACCAAACGCCAAGAGTGGATCTTGCGTGGCTTTCGCCAGTTCGACGCACCGGTGTCCATCGTCATCACCTACGACCGCGCCATTCACGGCAGCGACATCGCGCCTTTCGATTGCGGTGGCGTCGTCAATTGCATAGTCAACGCAGCATGGTCACGCGGCTTGGGTACGGTGATCAATAGCCAAGGCATTATGCAGTCGCCAGTGGTGCGGGCCGAGGCCTGTATTCCAGATGATCAAGTGATTCAAACCTGCGTCGCCATGGGCTGGCCTGACGATAGTTTCCCGGCCAACGCAGTCGTATCGCAGCGCAAGTCGCTGGACGAGGCAGCGGTGTTTTTGGGCTTTGACGACTGATCTAGATTGGCGCAAAGCGGGTTTAGGCGGGGCTTTATAAATGACGTTTGACGATACCGATATGCCGCAGAAAAAATCTTTTTGAATTTTTTATGCTGCGACTATTGAGTTAAATTGTCATATTTTCTTGCTGGCCCGCTTGCTAGTAATTGCTGCAAAGTCTTTCCTTTAATGATTGACTATTTCAAAACTTATCAGTCAATTGATGCGGCACACTTTGTGCGCATAGATGCTTGGCTTGCGTGTACTGAAGGCAAACTATTCAAAGTATTTTTTGTCTTGCGCCAAGACTAAACTAGATAAATTTTTTCTCTCTTCACCACCAAGATTGCGCAAATTAAAATGCCTAAGGGTTATTTTTTTGCGTGAAAATTCGTCTGAATTTTAATGACTACGCAGTTTTTTCCGATTTGTGATTCACACCGGCGCTATGTTTTGACTGCATCAAAAAAACCGCAGAATCGTTTAAAAAAAACATTTTCTCTTGATGCTCTAGGTTGGATTAAAAAGCCGTCGCAATCGGCCTTATTTTTTCAGTTGTCGTTGACCGACTGTTTACTTTTTTGACCAAGCCATTTATCTTTCGTCGTCGTCCGCGCGGGAATTAGTGCATGGACGTAATTCGCGCTACAGCTAAGGTCATGTCGGTGGCGTATTTTTTGAAGTTTGCTTTTGGTAAGACAGTTGTGTTGGTGTCCTGCCATGTTTAAAGGAAGTAATCAAATGGACAAACAAGAAATTTGCCCGATTTGCGCCGAAGGCCACATCAGCGCGCAAGTGCAAGAAATTGAAAGCGATTACAAGGGCAACAAGGCCATGCTGCCCTTGCACTACAAGTTATGCGATGTCTGCACGTCTGATTTTGCTGGCGCAGCAGAAGGCAAGCGCAATAAACGCTTGGTGATGGCCTTTCGCCAGCGGGTAGATGGGCTGTAACGGGTATTGAAATCACGGCTTTACGTAAGCAATACCAGTTGACTCAAGGTCAGGCGGCGCGCCTCTTTGGCGGCGGCCCAGTGGCTTTTACCAAGTACGAAAACGACGATGTGGCGCAGGCCGAGTCTATGGATAATTTGCTGCGTTTGGTTCGCCGCAGCGCCGATGTTTTTTGGCTGCTAGCAGAAGAAAAGGCCATGACTGCGGCGCTCACCAAGCACATGACTTCTGAGCCTAGTGTGGCGACTCATTTGCTGGGTAAGTAAGGGCTTAGCTAGCTTTTGGCCGCTTTTTGGCCGCTTATTAATCGGTTTGGTCGCACCGTTTTTTTCTTGAGTTGCAAGCCTGAGGGTAACTGCCCTGCGGTTTAGTTTGTTACGATGTACGTATTGATGTATAAACGCATCATTATTGATGAAGCTACAAGGCACTTTTATGCGCACCACAGTCACTATCGACGATGTTCTTTACGAAAAGGCCCTTGAAGTGGCTGACACCGACATGGATAAAGCAGACCTTTTTCGAGAAGCTATCAAAATTTTTGTGCGAGTAAAAGCCGGCAAGCGTCTTGCCGCTTTAGGCGGCACTATGCCGGATATTCAAGACGTACCGCGTCGCGCGCAGGAGCCAGCTTCACAATGAGCGTGCTCATTGATACATCGGTATGGATAGACTATTTTCGACATGGAAACGATGCGTTGGTCACTTTAATCGAACAAGACTTTGCGCTAATCCACCCCATGGTCATACTCGAAATTGCCTGTGGTACGCCCCCTGCGCCACGCTTAAAGACTTTAAGAAATCTTGGCTTTTTAGAATTCTGTAATCAGGCAAGCATGCGTGAGGTGACGACTTTTATTGAGCACGAAAAGTTGTATGGGCTTGGGTGTGGGTTGGTGGATATGACGTTGCTGGCATCCACACTTATTACGCCAGATACTGAGCTGTGGACGCTCGATAAGCGCCTTGCAGATTTGGCCAAACGTTTTGGCGTAGCGCATCGTTAGGCGCTGCATTAGTCAACTGCAGACCCCAATCGACGGAAATTTCAGCTGTGGCTTTAGATGAGCAATTATTTGGGCTCTGCGCAGCCATCTATACGAATTTGTTGAATAGGAGTGCTTTGACGGCTATGTTGGCAATAGTAAAGATAAAAACCGACAGGACGTAGCCGGTGTTTTTCATCTGCAGATCAGGTCAAAACTTGTCTCGACTCAAGATGTCAAGACACAGGATTACTGTTCTGCACGGTGGTTTAAACCGACCAAATTAAATTAAATTTAGTTTTTTGTATTTGTAGTAATTAAGACATTAATGTAATATTTACTACATGTCTTTATTTGAAACAACTAGTTGGCTTCTTTTAGTCGCCAGTCTCCCCACCACCAGCGCCACGGCACGCATGCGTATTTGGCGTGCCATCAAGGCGCTGGGCTGCGTGCCCATGCGGGACGGCGCTTATCTGCTGCCGGCACTCAGCGCTCATGAAGCTGCGCTCACTGCGTTAGCCGAAGAAACCATTCAGCAGGGCGGGCAAGCATGGCTGGTCAATATTTCTTCTCGGTCCGCTGAGCAGGAAGCCGCTTTCAAGGCCTTGTTTGACCGCAGCGAGGATCACACCACCTTTTTTAACGATCTAAGTTCAGCTCGGCTGGCTTTGGCCAAGCAGTTGCCCGTCGAAGTTAACCGTGCGCTGCGCAAGCTTGGCCGCGACTTCGACGCCCTGAGCGCGGTTGACTTCTTTCCCAGCGACACGAGCTTGCGCACGCAGTCGGCTTGGGCCGATTTTCAGGAAGCGGCAAACGCCGTGCTGTCGCCTGGCGAGCCTCGCAGTGAGGCGGGTCAGATTCTTTTGCGTCCCTTGGCTGATTACCAAGGTCGTACTTGGTCTACGCGCCGACAACTGTGGGTTGACCGGGTCGCCAGCGCCTGGCTGATACAGCGCTTTATCGACACCAAAGCGTGTTTTGTCTGGCTAGACCAGCCCAAGGACTGCCCCAAAAATGCGTTGGGCTTTGATTTTGACGGCGCCGAGTTCTCTCATGTCGGCGACAAAGTCACGTTCGAGGTACTGATGACCAGTTTCGGCCTGCAGGGCGACCGCGGGCTACAGCGCCTAGCAGTCATGGTTCATGCGCTCGATGTTGGCGGCACGCCAGCGCTTGAAGCGGTGGGGTTTGAGGCAATTCTTAAAGGGGCATCGCAGCGTTTGCCTGACGACAGTGCATTGTTGCAAGAAATCGGCAGCGTTCTGGATTCCCTGTATGTGCACTTCCAACAGGAGTCTTGATCATGAACCATCACACAGCCTATTCATTGACGCAGGAAGCGACCACTTGAATGCGCTGGCCGTGTTGCGACTGCCGCTGGTGACCTCCTTGATGACGACTATTGATTGGCCATTGCTGAGCCAAATCGGTATTTTTTTGCGAAGGCTAGCGCTCTTGACAAAGGTTTTGATAAAGGTTCCGAGCTTGTACCCAAACCGTCGGGTGCTGGCTCGTGTCAAAACGCCTGTCCCATTCCCAAGGGGCTGCTTTCGCCCTTTCATTCCACGCCATTAAACAGGAGAAAAAATCGTGACTTTCAAAATTCAAGAATTGAGCATTGATCCTAAAAAGCTGCTGGGTCTGTCGGAAGGCTTGGTGCGCAGCCATCACCAAAACAACTACGGCGGTGCGGTCAAGCGCCTAGCCGCCATCCAAGGTGAGCTGGCCAAACTCGACTGGGCAACAGCACCGGTGTTTCAAGTCAATGGCTTGAAGCGGGAAGAACTTATCGCGACAAACTCGGTGGTGTTGCACGAACTGCACTTTCGCTGCCTAGGCGGCGAAGGCCAGGCGATGGTGCCGGCTTTGGCACTGGCGTTAGCGGCGAGCTTTGGCAGCGTCGAGCGTTGGCGCGAAGAATTTGTCGCCATGGGCAAAGCCTTGGGCGGTGGCTCCGGTTGGGTGCTGCTCACTTTCCAGCCTCGTGACGGCACCTTGGTCAACCAATGGGCGGCCGACCACACCCAGGCGCTGGCCGGTGGGATTCCTATTCTGGCGCTAGACATGTATGAGCATGCGTATCAGCTAGATTTCGGCGCCAAGGCCGGTGACTATTTTGACGCATTCATGGCCAATATCGCTTGGGACGCGGTCTACACCGGCTACCAGCACGCGGTGCACGGCGCCAGCCAGGCTTTTGCCGCTGGGCAGGACGACGCTACCGCTGCAGTGCTTATTGATGTGCGGCGCGCCGGCATGTTCGAGCAGGCCAGCAACATGATCCCCGGTGCGATATGGCGCGACCCGGCCAAGGTGGGCGACTGGGCTGCTGACCTGCCTGCGGGCAGAGAAATAATTGTCTACTGCGTGTTCGGTCATGAGGTCAGCCGAGCCACAGCCATGCGCCTGCGTGGTCATGGCCTCAATGCCCGCTACATGACCGGCGGCATCGATGCGTGGCAAAAAGCTGGCCGTCCGCTAATTGCCAAGCCACTTAGCGTTATTTAATTTTTAATTCATAGATTTAAGAATGCTGTTTCCTCAGTCCTACTAGAGAAAATTGTGTCGCGCCCTGCCAGTTGCTTCGGCGCTTCATGCACGGCAGGCGAGGTACGTTTTGGACGCATCTCGGGCGTGAGGCGGTGTTGGACACCTAGACTCTTGCGCTCTGTTGACCATTTTGTTAGTACGCCACTTTATCGACCGTCAGCGTATGCGGCGAGGCGAATAAAGGCCTCACCAACAACGGCTCAGTAACGGCTAAATAACAGCTAAATGACGGCTAAATCACGGGCACCGCACGGCCCAAAAACTGAATCGGGCCGGTCGGCCTGCCGGTGGGTGAACCGCTAGTTGGCTCTAGCGTCAGCTCGAACAGTTGGTTGGAACGGATCGCTGGCAAAGCGCTGATAGGCACGTTGATGCGCTGACCCGGTTTGACCAGACCGAGCGAGACCGGCGCATCCCAGCCTTCGGCTTTGGTCCAGAACTGCAACGCCTTGTCGGGAGGCACTTCAAAAGTACCCAGTGGGATCAAGCTCACTTGTTGCTTGTCAGACGCTTGAATCACCCAGCCCGGCGCTTTGTCTTGCGGTGCCACCAGAACCACCATGAATTTGGGAACGCTGGTATCTGGTTGACCCACCAGCAGCGCCGTCATCACAACCGTAGCGGCCATGCCACTGGCGGCCAGTGAGCGCCACAACGCGGTGTTGCGCCAAATGCGTTCCCACCAAAGCAGTGCAGGTGCGGGTTGATTCAGACCCAGCGTGTGCTCAAGCCGTGTCCACAGGCGTGGCGGCGGTGTAATCGGCTCTGCAAGATCTGCAAAGGGCAACAGGCGCTCGTTCCAACGCGTGGCAGCTTGCGCCCAGCGGGCGTCAGTGTCGATGCGCGCCTGCACTTCGAGATGTTGCTCCGCTGACAAGGTGCCCAGCACAAATTCGCCGGTTAGCGCGGCTATGTCGTCATCGTTGAAGGGGGCGATGAAGCTCATTGCAGGCACTCACGCAAAGACAAAAGGCTTCGTTTAATCCATGCTTTCACGGTTCCCAGCGGCGCACCAATGTGCTGCGCAATCTGGCTGTGCGAATACCCGTCCACATAAGCATGCAGCAGGCAATTGCGGCGGATCGGCTCAAGCATTTCAAAACAGGTGTGCATACGGTCAGCGGTGTACTCCCAGGCAAAGGCGTCTTTGCTATCACGCCAAGCCTGCAGCGACTCTTCTAGGTTTAAGGTTTCCAGGGTTTCAGGGTCTACCGCATGCTGGCGGCTGTTATCGCGTAGGCTGTTAAGGGCTAGGTTGCGGGCAATGGCGTAAATCCATCCCCGTGCCTGACCGCGCAGTGGATCGAAACTTGCTGCACGGCTCCAGATGTTGACAAAGGCGTCGTGCACGATGTCTTCGGCTTGCGGACGGTTGCGCACGATGCGTTGTACGACACCCAGCAGTCTGCTGCTTTCTTGCGTGTACAAACGCTGCAATGCTTCGCCCTGCCCCTTTGCACAGGCGGCTAAGGCACTCTCATAGTCAAAATCGGTCAGGTCTGGATTCACGCCGGAAAGGATAACATCGGGTCGCAGCCCGAAGCGCTTTAGTTAGCTTTCCAAAAGTTGTAATCAGCCTGATATTGCACCACTTGTTTTTGGCTGACCTGCGCTTGTGCGCAAGGCATGGCCGGGGCGATGCCACCCATGGTGTTGACACGCTGGATATAGGTAATGCCTTGCATTGCACCCATGCCCATGGCCGGGTTGGCCTTGACCAATTGCAAGGGAATGTTGCCCGCGCCGCCCGGAGACACCGCCACTTGTGTGCCGGTTATCTTGGAGCCATCTACCGCTTCCCAGGTCGCGGGTGGTCCGTAGTATTTGCCCACTGTCTTGCCTGCGCTGTCCAAAAGCTTGGCGTCTGGCCCGGCAAATACCCATTCAAATTGGTCGGTGTTGTCTTTTTTTACGCGGCACTCGTACGTGATGCTTCCAGCACCTACGGTTTGCATCGCCACGCGGTGACCGGCTGGCACTTGCACCGCGGTAGCCACGCTGGATTGGTCGAAATTCTGGGCAGTGGCGACGCCGCCAGAGAGGGCTAGAACAGCAGTTGCAATCAGAGTTTGATAGGTTTTCATGGTGCCAAATCGTAAAAAGTTAGAACAAATATGAGTAGACTTTTTCTACCCATATTTGTACTACCCGCCAGTAGAACAATCGGATGCAGCCGGATGCAAAAATAATTCCCCAAGGGCATGGCTGTACGGGCAGCCGATGCGCTGGAAATTAGATACGACTGGTACTACTGACTCTGGTGCGATTGCTGGCCCCTCAGCGCCACTAAGTTTTAGCAGCCTGCTGCACAAGCACCGCTAGCTGCAAACTCCATGGTGCGGCCACTCAGTGGCAGGTATACCGGCACGTTGCTGGCTTTGGTGAACATCTCAGTCTTGGTGCCAGCCCGCAATTTGCCGCCTTCGGTGGCGAGCTCGTTGGCGTGCGAAGCGATCACCGCTTGTGGCTTGACCAATTCGTTGATCACGTAGGCCGCTTCGACTGGGCCGGTGGTGAACGTGCCGCCTATGTTGAGCACCACAAGCCCGGCTTTGTACATGCGGCGCACGACAATTTCTTGCTCAGCGGTGACGCCGGTATCACCCGACAGATAGACCACCAAGCCGTTGCTAAAGGTCACTACAAAGCCGCCCGGCGGGCCCATGTAAGCGGTCAGGCCATTGGCTTCGAGCGCGTCAGCATGGTCTTTGTGCAAAAAGGCCGGATCGAGCCCGTTGGAATGCACCGCCGGTACGCTGGCAATCGTCACGCCGCCAATTTTGCTGGTGGCGCCAAAACGCACCAACTGCACTTGCGCAGGGTCGCCGCCGGCTTCTTTCATCTTCAGCGAGAAATACTTACCCATCTCGCCACCGACTATCAACTTGGACTTTTTACCCACCGCAATGTTGACCGTGTTGGAGCCGGGTGCGATCACTTTGGAGAAGTCGGGACTGCCGCAGGTGCCAGCGTTGGCTGAGGGCTGAATCCGGTCGCCAAGGTGGTCGCCGTGCACGTGGCTGAGCAACACCGCGTCGATTTTGCCCAAGCGGCTGTCGTCTGGGCCACGTACGGTGCGGCCTGCGTCGTACAGAATGCGGGTGCCGTCCGGGTCTTCAAACACCATGGCGCGGTCTAGCGGGCAGAACTCACCCGTGTGGCTGCCCAAGGGAGTCACTTTGACGTTGGGCGAGGCGGTGGTCTGGGCATTGGCAAGGCCAAAGCCCGCCGCAAAAATCAGGGGAAGTAGGGCAGAAAGGCGCATGGTGTTGGGTCTCGGTTATGTGGTTGTGGGAAGAGATCGATGCAAACTGAGCGTTTGCATCACGATAAAAAAATCATTCTAAGTACATAAGTAAATTTTTTTTGGGAGAGGTATTAGGTTGACGGCCTCCTCAATCTACGTACCCGTCGACAAGTTTATGGCTATTTAAAATCGCCTGTTAATGCCGCTTTAGCTAGCCTTGACAAGGTAACTTTTGAACACTTTGTTCACGACTAAATCGATAGCAGCCAGAAAAGTGCTATACGGTCTTGAGCAAAACTCAAGACGAAAGTGACGACATGGCTTCCGATATCGAAATCGCCCAGCAGGCGGTACTGCAACGCGTGACCAAAATCGCCCAAGAAAAACTCGGCATTAGCGACGAACACTTAGAGCCCTACGGCCACTACAAGGCAAAAATTTCGCTCGATTACATCGATAGCCTGCAAGACCGTCCGGATGGAAAACTCATTCTTGTCACCGCCATTAGCCCGACACCTGCCGGCGAAGGCAAGACCACGACTACGGTTGGTTTGGCAGACGCGCTAAACCGTATCGGCAAGAAAGCCATCATCTGCTTGCGTGAGCCTTCTCTTGGTCCGGTCTTTGGCATGAAGGGTGGCGCTGCGGGTGGCGGCTACGCGCAAGTCGTGCCCATGGAGGACATCAATCTGCACTTCACCGGCGACTTTTCTGCCATTGCGCTGGCTAACAACTTGCTCGCTGCGATGTTGGACAGCCACGTCCACCACGGCAACTCACTCAACATCGACGTACGCCGCATCACCTGGAAGCGAGCGATGGACATGAATGACCGTGCGCTGCGCGACATCACTTGCTCGTTGGGCGGTCCTGCCAATGGTTACCCGCGGCAAGACGGTTTTGACATTGTGGTGGCGTCTGAAGTCATGGCAATTTTTTGCCTTGCGACCTCGATGAAAGATCTCCGGCAGCGGCTTGGCAACATCGTTGTCGCTCAGACCAAAGACCAAAAACCCGTCACCGCGCGTGACCTAAAAGCCCACGGCGCTATGACAGTGCTGCTCAAAGACGCCTTCAAACCCAATCTGGTACAGACGCTGGAGAACAATCCAGCCATCATCCACGGCGGACCATTTGCCAATATCGCCCACGGCTGCAACTCGGTGATGGCGACCAAGCTGGGTCTAAAACTGGCTGATTACGTCGTCACTGAAGCGGGGTTCGGCGCCGATTTAGGGGCAGAAAAATTCATTGATATCAAGTGCCGCAAATCCGGCTTGCGGCCTGATGTGGCGGTCATAGTCGCGACCATACGGGCGCTAAAGTTTCATGGTGGCGTGGACGTCAAAGAGTTAGACAAAGAAAACTTGCCCGCTCTGGTTAAGGGCATCGCCAACCTAGAGCGGCACGTCAACAATGTGCGCAACCACTACGGCCTGCCTTGCGTGGTGGCGATTAACCATTTCACCTTTGACACGCCAGCAGAAATTGAATTACTGCAGAAAAAAATGGCGCACCACGAAGCGCCGGTTATCGTCTGTCGGCATTGGGCAGAAGGCGGCAAGGGCGCCGAGGATTTGGCGCGCACAGTTGCCGACTTGATAGAAAAAGTTCCGGCTAACTTTCAGTTTGTGTATGAGGAATCAGACTCGCTGTGGGACAAGGTCACAGCGATTGCGACCAAGATTTACGGCGCTAGCGCAGTCACGGCTGACCGCAAGATTAAAGAGCAGATCAAGAAACTGCAAGACGATGGTTATGCGAACTACCCGGTCTGCGTAGCCAAGACCCAGTATTCGTTTTCCACAGATCCGGAGTTGCGTGGTGCACCGACAAATCACGAACTTAATATTCGTGAAGTACGGCTCGCGGCCGGCGCTGAGTTCATCGTCATGGTGTGCGGCGATGTGATGACTATGCCTGGCTTACCGGCAGTTCCGTCGGCGGAAAAAATCGACATAGACGAAAACGGTCGTGTGGTGGGCTTGTTTTAAGCTGGGAGATTCTCAGTTGTTTGTAGGGCTGTTGGCTTAGCTTTTCATTTAGCGGTTTGAAGGGCGCCGTACATGGCAATTTATAGGGCCGCTTTAGGTGTGTGCATAGCCCGGCGGTATTGCACGGCTTCGGCTAGGTGGGCGATTTCTATGCTTTCGGTGCTGGCTAGATCAGCTATCGTGCGGGCTACTTTTAGGCAGCGGTGCATGCTGCGGCCAGACCAGCCGAGCCGGGTCGCTGCGCTGTTGAGGTACTTGGCGCTGTCTGGAGACAGGCGGCACTGCACATCAATCTCAACGCCGTTTAATGCACAGTTGCTCATGCCTTGTCTGGCTATCGAGCGTTCACGCGAGATAGCTACGCGTTGGCGTATGGCCTGACTGCTTTCGCCTTGCGAATGGTTGAGCAGCGCTTCTGGGCTAATCGAGCCAACCTCCACGTGTAGGTCAATTCTGTCTAATAAGGGGCCGCTGATTCGGCCTTGGTAGCGTGCAATAAGCTCGGGCGAGCAGCGGCACGCTCTTTGTATCGAGCCTAAATAACCGCAGGGGCAGGGATTCATCGCGGCGATGAGCTGGAAACGGGCGGGAAATTCAGCTCGCCGCGCCGCGCGTGAAATCGTTATCGTGCCAGTCTCAAGTGGTTCGCGCAGGGCTTCTAGTGCGGCGCGGGGAAACTCGGGTAATTCGTCTAAAAACAGCACGCCGTGATGGGCGAGCGAGATCTCGCCCGGCCTAGGCGGTGAGCCGCCGCCGACCAACGCTACCGCGCTGGCGCTGTGGTGCGGTGAGCAAGTTGGCCTGACTGCCCACTGCTGGAGTTTGAAGCGCCCGTCTAGTGAGGCGATGGCGGCGCTTTGCAAGGCCTCTTCAATCGTCATTTCTGGCAGAAGTCCGGCAAAGCGCTGGGCCAGCATGGATTTGCCCGAACCCGGCGCGCCCACCATCAGCAGGCTATGGCCACCGGCGGCGGCGATTTCTAGCGCCCGTCTGGCGGCGACTTGGCCTTTGACATCGCACATATCGGCGACCAAGGTTTGCGCGGCACGTGCTGTGGGCGGTACTTGGCGCCAGCCTTTGAGTGGTTCGGGCTCTTGCGTTCCGGGTAGAAACTGGCGCACGACATCTAATAGGTGTGTGGCTTCAAAGATTTTTGCATCGGGTACTAGCGCGGCTTCTTGGGCGCTGCCCGGCGGCAGTACTAAGCGCGGTGCGGTTTCGTTTTGACCAGGGCGCAAGGCCAGACTCATGGCCAGTGCGCCGCGTATGGGGCGCAATTGGCCGCTCAGTGATAACTCACCGGCAAACTCATAGTCTTTGAGTTTGGCGTCATCAATTTGACCGCTGGCGGCCAAAATGCCCAGCGCTATGGGTAAGTCAAATCGGCCCGAGTCTTTGGGTAGATCGGCGGGTGCTAGGTTGACGGTGATGCGCTGGTTGGCCGGAAACTCCAAACCCGTGTTTTGTATCGCTGAGCGGACGCGTTCACGCGCTTCTTTGACCTCGGTATCGGCTAATCCCACCAGTGTGAAGCTGGGCAGGCCGTTGGCTAAATGCACCTCGACGCTGACAGAGCGTGCTTCAAGTCCCAGTAAAGCGCGGCTGCGCACTAAAGATAAGCTCATTCGGGTCTCCTGTGTGGGAATGCGTCAAACAAGTGCGTCTGCAGCGCTCTGTTTTGGTGCGGTTTGCAGTACGTGGCAACCATTAGCTAACGTTTAAAGCGATTCAAAGGCCTACTGACATCCATTCGGCTCCCAGGGTTTTTTGGCACGTTACGTGCTTACAAGGTTTTACTAAGTAATTTAACAACCTCCCCGGAGATTCCCATGAAACTGCTTCCTGTCCAATTCGTGTTGTCTGCTGCTCTGCTGGTTTCAGCTTCTGCTTTTGCCCAAACGGCTGCGCCAGCTGCTGAAGCCGCCGCTGAGCCACTGTCTTTCAACATCTCCTTGACCAGCAACTACAAGTTCCGTGGCCAGGATCAGGACCAGGGCAAGTCTCGCGCTATCAAGCCGGCTTTGCAAGGCGGCTTTGACTATGCGTTTGACAACGGTTTTTACGTTGGCAATTGGAATTCGACGATTAACTGGACTAAATACGCGCTGAGCACCAAAGCCAACGCGTCGGTAGAAGTCGACTTGTACGGCGGTTACAAATTTAAAGCCGGCGCGCTGGACTTGGATGTGGGTGCACTGACTTATATCTACCCTAGCGCCAGCCTGGCCAACACTACCGAGGTCTATTTCGGTGCTGGCTACGGCCCAGTTAGCGCTAAATACTCCTATACCGTGTCCGAAGGCTACTTCGGTCTGGGTAAGGATTCTTTAGTCGGCCAAGGCAAAGGTACGGGCTACCTTTCCTTAGCTCTGGCCCAAGAAGTCGCGCCCAAAGTGACTTTCAAGGCATCTTTAGGTCTGACTAATTTCAAGAGCGCAGCTAACGCTGCGGGTGTTCCCGATTACATGGATTACAGCGTAGGCGCAAGCTACGATCTGGGTAGCGGCATGGCTTTGTCGGGTGCATATGTTGGTGCCAACAAGAAAAGCAATTACTTGTTTGCCGTTGATCCAAACAAGTCTGTCAACAAAGGCACTGTGGTGGTGATGTTGACGAAAACCCTGTAAGCCAATTTGGGCGGTGCATGGCAAAGGGGCCGGTTCCGCTTTTTCATCATCTAATTAGGAGGAAACCTGAAAATGAAACTCATCACGGCCATCATTAAACCGTTCAAGTTAGACGAAGTGCGCGAAGCACTCTCGGCGATTGGCGTTCAGGGCATTACCGTTACCGAAGTCAAGGGCTTTGGCCGGCAAAAGGGTCACACCGAACTTTATCGCGGTGCTGAATATGTTGTGGATTTCTTGCCCAAGGTCAAGATTGAGGCGGCGGTCTCCGACGAATTGGTGGATCGCGTGATAGAGGCTGTCGAAGCCGCAGCGCGTACCGGCAAGATCGGCGACGGCAAGATTTTTGTCTACAACCTCGAGCAGGTTGTGCGTATTCGTACCGGCGAGACCGGCAAGGAAGCGCTCTAAGCGCCCGTCTGAATAGACCCCACACCTGCCCATATCAAAGAGAACATTGACATGAAAAAACTTCTTCTTTCACTAGCACTCGGCCTGAGCCTACTCGGCTCCGGTGCTGCAGCGTTGGCCCAAGCGCCTGCTGCCGCGCCTGAAGCGACAGCAGCTTCCGCTGTGACTGCCAAGCCCGCCGATGCCGTGACTGCACCGGCAGCAAGCACTGCTGCTCTGCCAGTTACCGCCGCTGCGCCAGCTGCCGCTGCATCAGCGCCGGCCGCTCCCGTACCTAACAAGGGCGATACCGCTTGGATGATGGTCTCCACTATTCTTGTGATCTTGATGACCGTACCTGGCTTGGCCTTGTTCTACGGCGGCTTGGTGCGTAGCAAAAACATGCTGTCCGTGCTGATGCAAGTTATGGTGACTTTCTCCATGATTGTGGTGCTGTGGTTTATCTACGGTTACAGCTTGGCTTTTACCGAAGGCAACGCCTTCTTCGGCGGCTTTGACCGATTGTTCATGAAAGGAATCTGGGACAACACTGCCGGTACTTTTGCGACTGCCGCTACTTTTAGCAAGGGCGTTGTGATTCCTGAATTGGTGTTTGCCGCCTTCCAAGCAACTTTTGCCGGTATTACAGGCTGCTTGATCGTGGGTGCTTTTGCTGAACGCATTAAGTTCTCCGCCGTGCTGATATTCATGGTTATCTGGTTCACCTTTAGCTATGCGCCTATCGCCCACATGGTCTGGTTCTGGATGGGCCCTGACGCTTACACCAGCAAAGAAGTGGTTGACGCTATGAATGCCAAAGCTGGCTACCTGTGGCAGACCGGCGCGCTGGACTTTGCTGGCGGCACTGTGGTTCACATCAACGCTGCGGTTGCTGGTTTGGTGGGTGCCTACGTGATTGGTAAACGCATTGGTTACGGCAAGGAATCCATGGCACCTCACAGCCTGACACTGACCATGGTCGGTGCGGCATTGTTGTGGGTTGGCTGGTTTGGTTTCAACGCTGGTTCGGCACTCGAAGCCAATGGTTTTGCAGCGTTGGCCTTTATCAATACCTTGGGTGCTACGGCAGCTGCGGTACTGGCCTGGTGTGTTGGCGAGTCCTTGATGCGCGGTAAGGCTTCTATGCTGGGTGCTGCATCCGGTGCGGTAGCTGGTTTGGTGGCAATTACGCCAGCGGCCGGTAATGTCGGCATAGGCGGTGGTTTGGCGATCGGTGTGGTTGCTGGCTTTGCCTGCCTATGGGGTGTGAATGGTTTGAAGAAATTACTCGGTGCGGATGACTCACTCGACGTCTTTGGCGTGCACGGTATCGGCGGCATTGTGGGCGCCTTGCTGACGGGCGTATTTAATTCGCCAAACCTGGGTGGTCCTGGCTATGTGGCTGATTGGGTTACTGCTACCGGTATTACCGCTGGTGACTACTCCATCGTCTCCCAAGTCTTGGTTCAGGCTAAAGCTGTGCTACTTACCATCGTCTGGTCGGGCGTGGTTTCCTTTATCGCCTACAAGATTGTTGACCTGACGATTGGTCTGCGCGTGAGCGAAGAAGACGAGCGCGAAGGCTTGGACATCTCGTCCCACGGTGAGACCGCGTATCACAACTGATTGAAGTAATGCGCCTAGCAGCGGCTAAAGACCGCTGGCGCTAGCGAATGTCTCCTGAAGTTATTTGCCCGCCGGCGTCAAAACTGGCGGGCTTTTTTTATGCTTTTTTTAAATCTGTTCTGAGGTCTAGAAGTGGCAAGAACCGCGCGGGTTTGTCTTGCGCTTCGACTAACAAGCCCAGCCAGCACGTTAAAGTCAAGCCTCTCTCTTTACTTGGTGCCCCATGCAAATGCAGCCCGTTACCACTCAGCCCGACGCCCTCGGTGAATCCCCTTTTTGGCATCCTGATGAGCAAATGCTCTACTGGCTAGACATTCCCGGTCGACAAATTCGCCGTATGGACCCTAAAACGCAAGTCGTGCAAAGCTGGGCCATGTCGCAAGAACCCGGCTGCATGGCACCGGCGCGTAATGCCCAAGGAGTCGCTAACGGTTTAGTGATTGCTTTGCGTGACGGTATTTATCACGCGCCGCAATGGGGCGGCGCATTGCATTGTTTGGCGCCGGCCAGTCATGACACCGGCAGCACGCGCTTTAACGACGGAAAGGCCGACCCCTTGGGGCGCTTTTGGGCCGGCACGATTTACGAGCCGCGCACTGCTGCTTTAGCCGAACTTTTCTCACTTGATTCCAGAGCCGGCGGTGCTGCTGGTTTGTTGCGCCAGCAGGGCGCTGCTACGGTGGCCAACGGTCTGGCTTGGTCGCCTGACGCTTCACGTCTTTACTGGAGTGACACCACAAGTCACCGCATTCGCGTCTGGGATTGGGATGCGGCTGGTAACCACATGCGCAATGAAAGCGTCTTCGCCGAATGGCCGGCCAAGCCTTTAGGCTGGCAAAGCGGCACGGGTCACGACGCCAGTTATGGCGGTCGACCAGACGGTGCGGCGGTTGATGTTGAGGGTAACTATTACGCGGCTATGTTTGAGGGTGGTCGGATTCTCAAGCTTTCACCTGCGGCTACGCAACTGGCCGATATCACTGTGCCGGCGCGCTGCCCGACCATGCCTTGCTTTGGTGGTCCTGACCTCAAGACTTTGTATGTAACGACTGCTAGTTATGGCCGCTCGGCCGCAGAGCTCAAGGCTTGGCCGCATTCCGGCTGCGTATTTGCCATGCCGCTTGATGTGCCGGGTTTGCCGGTGAATTTCGCCATCGTTTGAGTCGGCAAAAAAACTGCACACAACAGCCTCAAAAAAATCAGCATCGCCCAGTCAGATGCCGCTTACCATCAAATCATGCCAATAGATACAGAAACAATTGCCGACTTTGTCCAACAGGTGCGCAGCGCGGCCGAAACCCGCACACCACTGCGTTTTCGCGGCGGCGGCAGCAAAGACTTTTATGGCCAATCTTTTGACGGCCAAATACTTGATACCCGGCCGCTTTCTGGCGTCGTCAGCTATGAACCCAGCGAGTTAGTCGTCACCGTTGGCGCTGGCACTTCGCTGGCTGAACTCGAAGCTCTGCTAGCCGCGCAAGGCCAATGTCTGCCGTTTGAGCCGCCGCACTTTAACCGCAATGCCGATGGCGTCTCACCGGCAACCGTAGGCGGTATGCTCGCGGCTGGCTTGAGTGGCCCGGCACGCGCCAGCGCTGGTGCGGTGCGCGACTTTGTATTGGGTTTGCAAATCATCAATGGCCGCGCTGAGCATTTAACTTTTGGCGGTCAGGTCATGAAAAACGTGGCGGGCTATGACGTCTCTCGCCTGATGAACGGCAGTATGGGTACGTTGGCGCTGTTAACTGAAATCAGCTTGAAGGTGCTGCCCATAGCGCCCGCTGAAGCGACCCTGGTATTTCCCTGCGACCAAGCCCAAGCCTTGTCTTGGCTACACGGCTGGGGCGCAAAACCCTTGCCGCTTAACGCCAGTTGCTGGATGGAGCAGGGCGGTCAAGGACGACTTTATCTGCGCCTACGCGGCGCGCAGGCTGCCGTTGCTGCGGCTTGCAAAACGTTGGGTGGTGAACGTATGGCGGATGCCGCCGCCAGTGAGTTTTGGCTGGCTTGCCGCGACCAGCGTTTGGCTTGGTTTGAACAACGCACGCCGACGCAAGACTTGTGGCGGCTGTCGCTGCCGCAAACAGCGGCTGTATTGCTACTGCCTGAGTCATGTAGCAGCACCTTGGTGGAGTGGCATGGCGGTCAGCGCTGGATTTGCGCTGAGGCCTCTGACGCGCCCCGGCTGCGTGAGCTCGCGGCAATGGCTGGCGGACATGCAACGCTGTTTAAGACGGCGCTGGACCGTCCGGTTAGCGCGGTGCAACGTTTTGATACTTTGCAGCCAGCGCTGGCACGCATACAGGCCGGCCTAAGGCGCGAGTTTGACCCGATTGGCATCTTTAACCCTGAACGCGCATACCTTAAAAGCTAGAACGCTTTTTTATGCGACGTTTGCGACATCTCAGCGGACAACACCGCACCGACTCGACCAATCGACTGCTGGGGGGAATGCTGGCTTTTAATGCCGGCGCCATCAATGCCGGCGGTTTTTTGCTGATCAGCATGTATACCTCGCACATGACCGGGTTTGCCTCCATGTTGGCGGACAACATAGTGCTGGGTAATTTGACACCCGTGCTCAGCGCCCTAGGCGCGCTGCTAATGTTTGCAGCTGGTGCAGCCTTTACCGCCGTCATGGTGAACTGGTCGCGCCACCACTGGCTGCGCAGCGAGTACGCCATGCCTTTGCTAGTCGAAGCCATTTTGCTGCTGATTTTCGGCTTGATGGGCGCGACGCTGACCCGTCAAACTCCTTTTGCTGTGCCGCTGACTTTGCTGGTGCTGGCCTTCATCATGGGTTTGCAAAACGCACTGGTCAGCAAACTGTCTAAGTCTCAGATACGCACCACCCACATGACAGGCGTGATCACAGATTTGGGTATTGAGCTGGGCAAGCTGTTGTATTGGAACCGTACCGAGAGCCCGATTGCTTCCCGGGTACGCGCCAATCAGATCAAGTTACGGCTGTACACCACACTGTTGCTGTCCTTCATTGGTGGCGGCTTGGTTGGCGCCATCGGCTTTAAATACGTAGGTTTTATCTGGGTACTACCCTTGTCCATAGCCTTGATGGCACTGTCTATCCCACCACTTTTTCTGGATTGGCGGCGCGGTTTCCGGCGCCGCGAAAAGGCCAAGTCTCGGGCCGATGCTGCGCCTGCGACTAACGACACATCTTCATAAAGAAATCATGCAAACAACGCTCGCTCCTGAATTTAAAAATACCGCCGACGGCCAGCAGGCTGAAGCCATTTTGCGTAAGTGCGTGCACTGCGGTTTTTGTACCGCCACCTGCCCGACGTATCAGCTGTTAGGCGATGAGCTCGATGGTCCGCGTGGCCGTATCTACCTGATCAAGCAAGTGCTAGAAGGTCAAACGCCAACGCGTAAAACTCAGATGCATTTAGACCGCTGCCTGACTTGCCGCAACTGCGAGACCACCTGCCCAAGCGGTGTGCAATACGGCAACTTGATAGAAATTGGTCGCAAGCTAGTCGACGAGCGCGTACCGCGCCCACCCGCCGAGAAAGCTTTGCGCTGGGCGCTCAAAGAAGGCCTGCCTTCGCCGCTGTTCGCGCCGGCCATGAAGCTAGGCCAAGCGGTGCGCGGTTTGCTGCCCGCAGCGCTGAAAAACAAAGTACCAGCGCGCCAAGATGCCGGCTCAATACCGACGCGCACGCATGCCCGCAAGATGCTCATGCTCAGTGGCTGCGTTCAGCCGTCTATGCTGCCCAATATCAATAGCGCCACGGTGCGCGTGCTTGACGCGGCTGGCATACAGGTGGTGACAGCGGCCAAGGCGGGCTGCTGCGGTGCAGTCAAGCTGCATATGAACGACCACACTGGCAGCCATGTCGAGATCAAGCGAAACATTGACGCTTGGTGGCCACTGATTGTGGGCGACGCCGACAACGCTGGCGTCGAGGCGATTGTCATGAACGCTTCAGGCTGCGGCGTGACGGTTAAAGACTACGGTCATATTCTCAAAGACGACCCCGTCTATGCCGAAAAAGCCGCGCAGGTCAGTGCTTTGACGCGGGACTTGAGTGAGTTGCTGCCCGAGCTGGTCGAAAAACTCTCGGCGCAGGTTGCCGCCAAAGCCGGTCAAGTCGCTTTTCACCCGCCTTGCACCTTGCAGCACGGCCAGCAGCTGCGCGGCGGTGTCGAGCAATACCTGACGCAACTCGGTTTCAACATCCGTACCGCCAGTTGTGAAGCGCATTTGTGCTGTGGCTCGGCCGGTACTTACTCGGTACTCCAGCCGAAACTGGCGTATGAGCTGCGCGACCGTAAGTTAGGCAATTTGCAAGAGATGGCACCCGAGGTGATTGTCTCGGCCAACGTCGGCTGCATCACGCATTTGCAAAGCGGCACGGCCACGCCGGTGCGGCATTGGGTGGAGTTGCTGGACGATGCTTTGACGCCGGTTTAAGTTTGGTTGTTTGGTGAATGGGCTTGGGCACCGCAAAAGCTGCATTTCCCATGCGCCCAAGTGTGCTCGGTGCGCTCAAACTAGATATTGCCCGCATCACTGGCAAAGCTCGTGGCAATCGGATGCGCGCCATTGGCGTACTTTGAGTAGTACACGCTACGCCGCGCCAGCAAACTGGTCAGGCGCGTGATGCCAATGCCAAATACCTGTTTCGTCAGGATGTGATTCACGCGCTCTTGCAGGTCTGGAATATCTTGCGCCAGCCCCAGGGTGAGCCGACTGGTGATCTCGCGCAGAAACACGCTTGACTTGGTGAACGGGTCCAGAAAGCGCACGGCCTTGCTGGCCCACAGGTCGGCACCACCGTGGTCCGTGGCCTAGGCCAGCGTGTCCAACATACGCCCGGCAAGCCCGGGCAGGGTAAAGACTTCGTCGTTCGACAGGTTGGCAATGCAGGTCAGCACATCGGGGTTGCGTCCGCGCAGGGTGAAGGAAACCTGTTCGTTCATGGCTGTTTGCCTTGGAGCCGCTGCACACCCACATCGGCCAACAGCAGCTTCATTTGCGCTATGGCGGTCTGGTTCAGCAGAGCTAGCCGCTCCGTCTGCGCCAGCTTTTGATGAATGAAGTGCGCGTTCAGCGTTTCCAGATTGGCCAGGCACACCAGTTGCGCGGCATTGGCTTGGTCGCGGATGTTGCCCTTGTTGCCGGGGTTTTCATCACGCCACTGTGCAGCGGTCTTGCCAAACAGCGCCATGTTCAGAAGATCGGCCTCGCTGGCGAGATCAGATTGGTTTGCTGGGCGGTGAGTTGTGGCGGAATCAGTTGGGTTTTGATGGCGTCGGTATGGATGCGGTAATTGATCTTGGTTAGATTGCGGCGAATGTCCCAGCCCAGTTGGTCGCGTTCGGTCTCTTTGAGGCGCTGGAACTCTTTGATGAGGTAAATCTTGAATTCCGCGCTGATCCACATGCCGAACTCGAAAGCAATATCCTGGTGTGCGTAGGTGCCGCCATAGCGCCCAGCCTTTGCGACCAGTCCAATGGCGTTCGTCTGAGCCACCCATTCCTTGGCGCTGAGTTTGTAGTTGTTGAGACCCGCCTGACTTTTAATTGTGGCGAATCCGCCATAGTTGAAATTCGGGTTGTGAACCTGCTCCCAGATGCCCAGAAACTCCACAGTGTTGCGGTTGCGCAGCCAGTCGGAGATAAAAAAGTCACCGTCTTTAGCCCGGATCATGTCCGTGAGGGAGATGAAATCCTTATCGCCCACGCTATAGACCGTGATGCTCGTGCCCTTAACTTCAATTTTGGCCATGTGCCTCATCCTCCTTGTTATGTGACGATATTGCGCAGGGATACGGTCACAACTTGTGACTACATGCCAACTCGCGCACCGTCATGGGCGGGTAGATTTTGATGGGTGTAAAAATTTCATGCTTTAGCTGGGCCACTGCCGCCTCTGAGTACTGCGCGTAGTTTGGCATGTGCTCTTTCTGATGCGTGATTGAACCACACCAACAAATACTCTGAGCAGTCCAAATCAGTGGTTGAAATCGAATCAGCAAAAATCATCACTCGACGTCAACCACAATCAGGTCTTCGCTGAGAGGAAATCCATTGCTTAGCCAATCTGACCCATACGTAAGACTCACGCCCTTGCCTGAGTCGACTAATTTGAGCTTGCCAACGTAGCGCGCCGCAGTCTTCTTTGGGTTTGGCCAAGGTCGCCAGCGTCTGGTCGCGGCCAACCAGCCAGAGTGCGGTTGCAAGCACGCCAAGGCTGACGCTGGGTTCGCCAGCTTCCAAGCGCAAAAGAGTCGCCACGCTGATGCCTATGCCCATGCGTTGTGCGCCTAGTTTCGAGTGATTCTTTGCGGCCTTGCCTTGCCTCGCTGCCGGTTAAATTCAAAAATACGGCTATCTAGCGAAAGGGCTTGGGCGCTGCGGGCGAACTGACGCTGCGTAATGCGCAGAACTAAAGGCTTGCCTTTGTCCCAGCAGCTGCGCACCGTCTATGCGTTCTGCCAGGCTATCGAGATCAGCGGCACAAACGCCGCACTGTGCAAAATGTTGACGCCAGCCATCGACTATGCGGATAAGGTTGACGACAGCCGCTGCGGCTTGTGCTGGGGTGTAGCCAAAGAGTTCGCACTGCGACATGGCATTAGAAAGCGTTGAGTCACGCTGGTCATTGCCGACGATGAATTCTTGAAATCCTTGACCTGAATTCGTTGTCAATACGTCATAGGCTGGCGCAAGTCGATATTTACCTTGGTGCGTCGGCTCGACCACCATGAGTGAGTGGTTTTTCTCATGGTCATCGGTGTTGTCGATCAGGATGTTGAACACCATACGGCGAAACAGCTCCTGCATATCGAGAAGATTCCGACCTTCTTCTGCCACGCCAGCACGCCGCAGCAACTGAGCCAACGCTGGGTAGCCAAGATCGGGCTCCTGCCCGGCAACGCTCTGAGCGCGTAACGCAGTACCCGCTGATAGGCAATGGATGCGTCGCGCGCCTTGTCTATCAAAACGACGTACCGCTAGCGCATGCTCACCGACGAGTTGCACTACTTGTGTTTCCGCCACGGTGATGTCGGCCAGCTTGGCAAGCGTCATGGACGCATGCTCAATAAGTGGCACGTCTATGGGTTCATTGTTGAAAAACTTAATCAGCCATTCTTCACCGGCAATGTCTATGAGCGCTTTGGGCTTGGCGCCACCAAAACTGCCGCCAGCGGACAGTAGCTTGCGCTCTATGTTGCTGATCACTTCCTTGGCGCTGACCTTGTGGACGATTTCGCTTAACTGCTGGGCTTGGTCCAATCGTGGCAGGGGGCTTTTGGGGCGTGGTGTGTATGTTTGGGCTGAGAGCGACACGCCGAGCGCGCCAAAGCGATCGTCGCCAGCGTAAAACAAATACTCCATGAGGGACAGTCGAGCCGGCTTGTCGAGGTACTGTATGACGCGCTCGCCCCAGCGGTCAGGCCGTGCGTCATCGACTGCACCGACAGCCAGACCTTTCCACCTTGGTAAATGCTCGACGTCAACCACAATCAGGTCTTCGCTGAGAGGAAATCCATTGCTTAGCCAATCTGACCCATACGTAAGACTCACGCCCTTGCCCGAGTCGACTAATTTGAGTTTGCCAACGTAGCGCGATGTAGTCGGGTCTGTGAGAAGCCACAGGTAGAGCTGGTCATGTTTCATGCGCTTTTTTTATCCTTAGTCCTTAGTCGTCTATGCTTGTGGCACTTGGTTTGGCGCATCAGCCTTAGTCTGACTGTCTTGAAGGGCTTGCCGTAGCGAGACTTTTTTCAGCTTGGCCTGCGCTGTTGCGCGCACCCTTGCTTTGCCAAGCGCCTCAGCTTGGCGCACGTCTAGCTCAAGCGCGCCGCGGTCTTCTTTGGGTGTGGCCAAGGTCGCCAGCGTCTGGTCGCGGCCAACCAGCCAGAGTGCGGTCGCAAGCACGCCAAGGCTGACGCTGGGTTCGCCAGCTTCCAAGCGCAAAAGAGTCGGCACGCTAATGCCTATGCGTTGGGCCCAAGTTTTGAGTGATTCTTTGCGGCGTAGCCTTGCAACGGCTAGGTCGGCGCCTAGCTGTGCCAGCGCAGCAAGCGTCGCTGGCGGCATTTGTGCAAGAGCGGAACTGGATTTTGACATAACATATAGTTTATCGATTTACGCTATTTCGATCAACTATATGTTAGTTTTAGCTGTGGCTGCCGCCTACAAGCATGGTTTATTGGTTATCCCGATGCGAGTCTGGGATTAAAGCTTACCGATATCAATCACCAGTTTGCCAATATGCGCCTTGGTCTCGAACTGAGTTTGCGCAAGGTGTAGATCAGCCAGTGCAAATGTTTCGGCTACCAGTGGCTTGATAGCGCTAGACGCGATGCGCTGCACCAAGTTGGCAAAGACGTTTTTTCCCAGTACGGTGCAACCGAATAAGCTCAAGTCTTTCAGGTAGATGGTGCGCATATCGAGCGCCACCATATGGCCGCCTATAGCGCCCGCGGCGGCGTAGCGGCCAAACGGTTTGAGCACGTCCAGCAGGCTTGGCCAAGCCGGTCCGGCGACCAGGTCTATCACCACATCGACGCTGTTTTTGCCCAATGCTTGCGCCAGATCAGCGCTGCGTTCGACGCTTTGGTCTGCACCTAAAGCCAGTACGGCATCGAGTTTTGCGGCTGCGGTAAGCGCAATCACGTGCGCGCCTCTGGCTTTCGCCAACTGAATCGTGGCCGAGCCCACGCCGCCCGAAGCGCCGGTGACCAACAGCACATCGCCGGCGACTACGTTGGCACGCGTGAGCATGTTTTCTGCGGTTGAGTAAGAGCAGGGAAATGAGGCCAGTTCCACATCGCTTAGCGGGCTGTTGACCACATGTGCGTGGCGACCAGCGACCACGCAGTATTGGGCAAAACCGCCGTCACATTCAGAGCCAAAGTACCAAGGCTGGTCTAGAGTTTTGCCATCGACTTCCCAAAGACAGGGTTCGACCAACACCCGCTGGTGCAGCAGCTTGGGGTCGGCTTGTGCGCCCACTGCCACCACCACACCGCAGACATCAGCGCCTTGGATACGTGGAAACTTAAACGCGTTGCCACTCCAGCTGGCCGTGCTGCTGTCGTCAGCGGATTTGGCATACCAGCCGATGCGGGTGTTGATGTCGGTGTTGTTCACGCCCGCGGCGCCAACTTTGATCAACACATCGCGCGGCCCTGGTGTGGGCACGGCGATGTCGTCTTTGAGCACCAGCATGTCGAGCCCGCCGTAGCAGGTTAGCTGCATGCCAGTCATGTATTTAGGAATCGGTTTCATCGAGTTCTGATTGGGTTTGGCTGTCATCTAAAGGCCACGAAAAAATAGCCAGTGGGGAAATATCAGCGAGCTAGCGCCGCCTCAATATCTTTTAGCAGGCTGGCTGGCTGGTCCAGCGGCGCAAAACGCTTGATGACTTGGCCGTCTTTGCCGATCAGAAACTTGGTGAAGTTCCACTTGATCGCCGTGCTGCCGAGTAAGCCCGGCGTTTGGTGGGCTAGCCATTGGTAGAGCGGATCGGCTGCGCCGCCGTTGACCTCAATTTTCGCCATCATGGGGAAACTCACCCCATAGTTGCGCTCGCAAAAGCTAGCAATTTCTTTGTTGTCGCCCGGGTCTTGCGCGCCAAACTGATTGCATGGAAACCCCAGCACCGCCAGACCTTTGGCTGCGTGGCTTTTGTGCAGCAACTCCAAGCCGGCGAACTGCGGCGTAAAACCGCATTCGCTGGCGGTATTGACGATGAGTAAGACCTGGCCTTTGAAAGCGGAGAGCGGCGTTTCTTGGCCCTCAATATTGCGCACGCTAAAGTCGTAAACCGATGTTGTCATGAAGATAACTCCCTGTTGGAGGTGTTATTTTGCGCGCTTGAGAAACGCACGTTGCTTCAGTGCGCAGCAGCCTTACCCGGCAGTAATGCAGACAACATCGCCGCCAACACGATGAGACTGCCGCCCAGCAAAATGCGCGGTGTGAAATCGGCAGCGCCCAGCGCTGCGGCAGACAAACTGGCGAACAAAATCTCGGTCAGCATCACCAACGCTGTGGCGCTGGCCGATAGCCTGGCGGCACCATATTGCAAAGCCGCATTACCCAGAAAAAAGGCCAAGCCAAGTCCAAGTGCTACGGGCAATGCTGCCAGCGTTAAAGTCGGCGCGTTGATAGCGACGAGTTGCATTCCCAACAAAGCCGTGCCGCCCGCCATCAGTGTGCCGCCGCCAAACATGGCCAGCATGCGCGAGCCGTTGGGCGTGTAATTGAGTTTTCTCAGCATCGCATTGGTGATGGCAAAGCACAGCCCGCCGGTGATTGCCAACCAATCAGCCAAGCTTTGCGGTATGGGGAACGACGTTTCCGGCGACTTCAAAACGATGAGCACGCCGGTCATGGCCAGCAGCAGTCGCAGCAAGGAGGGCGCGCTGGGCTTTTCCCCTAAAAGCCACCAGCCCACCAACACTGACCAAGCTGGCATCAGATAAAACAGCAGTACGACGCGCACCACGTCGCCCTCGGTGACGGCCCAGTTAAAGCAGACATTGGTCAGACCAGAAATCAGTGCCAGCAACAACAGCGAAGGGTGGTCAATAAGGCCGCGCAGGCTTTTGCTATTGGCGCAAAGCAGCAGCACAAACACCAGCAGATAAATCAGCGCGGTTGACCAAAGCGGATGCAGGCCTTCGTTCTGCAATTGTCGCAACGGCCACCAGGACATGCCCCAGATAGCGGCGTTAAAAACTAACGCGGCGGTCGCTGTCAAGGCGACTGCAGGCTTGGTTGAATAGCTTGTCATCAGTGGTGGTTGTCGCTACGCACAATCGCCATCAGATGCTCAACCTGCTCCTTGTGATGGATGGTGTTGCTGATGTGCCAGCGCCGGATTAACCACATAAAGCCAGCGACCAACACGCCAAAGCCAGTGATCGCACCAAAGGCTGAAAGCCCTAAACCTGTGGATAAGCTGTAGCCTGCGCCCAAGCTGAGTATGCAGGCCTGCTCGTTAAAGTTCTGCACCGCGATAGAGCGTCCCGCCCCCATGAGGTTGTGACCACGGTGTTGCAGCAACGCATTCATTGGCACAACTAAAAAACCACCCAAGCCACCGAGCAAAATTAGGAATGGTGCGGCAACCCAGACATTGGTGATGAAGTTCATGCCTATGACTAAAAGCCCCATGGCAATGCCTAGCGGAATCACACTGGGTGCTTGTTCAAGCCTCATTCGCAGGGACGCGAGCACCGCGCCTATGGCCGTGCCTATCGCGACCACGCCGACTAAGGACGACGCTTGGGTGGTGCTGTAACCCAGCGCGGCGGCACTCCAAGCCAGCACGATATAGCGCAAGTTGCCAGATACACCCCAAAAAAGTGTCGTGGTTGAGAGTGAAATCTGGCCTAGCTTGTCGCGCCACAAGGCCGAGTTGCAGCTCCAAAAGTCAGGTAGCAGCTCAAGCTTGTTGCGCGGCATGGGGCGCATCTCGACGCCAGTCGCTGGAATGCGGGTGTTAAACCAAGCCGCCACTACATACAAAATTGCCAGCACGCAAATCGCTGCTTCTGGCGCGGTGTTGATGTTGGTGTCTATGAGCGGCATATCAAAAGCCAGCAATCGGCTTGAGACCGAATGGCCTATCAGCTGGCCGCCAAGCAGCACGCCCAAAATAATCGATGAGATGGTCAAGCCCTCTATCCAGCCGTTGGCCTTGACCAATTGCGAAGACGGCAGCAGCTCGGTAAGGATGCCGTATTTAGCTGGCGAATAAGCCGCCGCACCCAGACCAACGATGGCGTAAGCCATCAGCGGATGGGTGCCGAACAGCATCATCATGCAGCCCACAACCTTGATGGCATTGCTGTAGAACATCACCTTGCCCTTGGGCTTGGCATCCGCAAAAGCGCCGACAAAGGGCGCCAATACGACATAAAACAGCGCAAACATAGGTACCAATGCCGCTGGCTGCCACTTGGCCGCACCACTGGTTCTGAGCAGTTCTACGGCGACGACAAATAGCGCGTTATCAGCCAGTGAGCTGAAAAACTGGGCTGCCATGATGGTGTAAAAACCGCGCTTCATTAAATTTTTGGGGGAACTGCTTCAGGTCGGTATCAGGTCTGCTGATACCTTAAGAGAAAGGTTAATGTCAATAAACGATTGTGGTTTATAGCATGGGGCTAGGTGTCAGAATGCATAAAGCTAATGAATATCCATGTTTGAACTCGCCGCATGCTCAGATGAGCATACGCGCCCAACTATCAACTCCTCGAAAAGCTGTCATGCCACGCCCGATTCTCGCCACCATACACACCGACGCGCTTACCCACAACTTAGCACGGGCACGCGCCAATGCACCTGATGCCAGAGCTTGGGCTGTCGTCAAAGCCAATGCTTATGGCCACGGTCTAGAACGCGCCTTTGAGGGCCTACGCGCCGCTGACGGCTTTGCCTTGCTTGACTTGGATGAAGCCAAACGGCTAAGGGCGCTGGACTGGCGCGGGCCTATTTTGCTGCTCGAAGGTTGCTTTGACGCACGCGATTTAGAGCTCTGCTCGCGTCTAGGCCTGTGGCACACGATTCATTGCAACGAGCAAATAGACATGCTGGCTGCCCACAAAACCTTGCTGCCACACCGGATTTTTTTAAAGATGAATTCCGGCATGAATCGGCTTGGCTTTAAGCCTGAGCGCTTTCGCGCCGCTTGGACTCGACTCAATGTGTTGCCGCAGGTCGAAGAGATTTCCCTGATGACGCATTTTTCTGACGCCGATGGACCCAAGGGCATAGCGGCTCAACTGAGCGCCTTTAATGCCGTGACCCACGACTTGCCGGGTGAGCGCAACTTGAGCAATAGCGCCGGCCTGATGCGCCATGCGCCAGAGTTAGCACAGGCCTCAGACTGGGTAAGGCCGGGCATTGTGCTTTACGGTAGCTCGTCCGATTTCCCTGAGCACAGCGCTGCTGACTTGGGGCTGGCACCGACCATGACCTTAAGTAGCAAAATCATAGGCCTGCAAAATTTGGTCGCCGGCGACAGCGTGGGCTACGGCTCGCAGTTTGTGGCTGATGCGGCCATGCGCATTGGCGTGGTGGCGTGTGGCTATGCAGACGGTTATCCGCGCCACTGCGGTACCGGCACGCCAGTGCTGGTCAATGGCGTGCGGACTCGGTTGTTGGGCCGGGTCAGCATGGACATGGTGATGGTCGATCTCACGCCCGTGCCGCAAGCCGCTATGGGTAGCGAAGTCACGCTGTGGGGTCGTTCTGCATCGGGCGCTGTGCTGCCGATTGATGAGGTGGCTCACGCCGCCGGCACGGTAGGCTATGAGTTGATGTGCGCGCTGGCGCAGCGAGTGCCGGTGCTGCTGGCTTGAAGCAGAGCAAAACCTCGACCTCAAAATTGGGTGCCAAATGCAAACCGGATGACGCTACGGCTTGCCTCCAGCGTTCACAACTGAGATCACGCTTGGGCTAAAGGATAAAGACCCAGCGTCCTAGCTTTTAACCGGGTCAAACCCAGCAGCGCATTGGTAAACGGCGTGGCCACGGAGGTGAGTTGGCCAAGTTCACGCACTGCCGAGACCAGCGCGTCAAGCTCAAGCGGCCGACTCGCCTCCACGTCTTGCAGCATAGAAGTTTTGACAGCACCGAGTTTGCGCGTGATGGCGAGTCGTTCTTCTGGCGTTTGGTCAATCGCAATGCCCATGCGCGCGCCGATTTCTTTGGCTTCCAGCATCACGCTGCGAATCAAGCCGGCGACTAACTCGTCATCCAAAATACGGTCTATGTTGGCGCCGGTCAAGGCGCTAATCGGGTTCATCGTCATATTGCCCCAGAGCTTGAACCAGACGTCTTTTTGGATTTGTTCGGACAGCGGCGCTTCAAAACCGGCGCGGCTTAGCAGTGCCGCTAAATCACGTCCGCGCTGGCTTTGCCCACCGGCCGGCTCACCAATGATGAGCTTGTTGCCAAAGTGATGGCGCACCTGGGCTGGGCCGTCTAGCGAGCAACTGGCATGAACTACGCAGCCCATGATTTGCGCTGCTGGTATGGCGGCGGCGATGCTGCCCTCTGGATCTACCGATTGCAGCCGAGTGCCGCTAAGCGCCGCGCCAAAGTCTTGCAAAAACCACCACGGCACACCGTTCATGGCGCACAGCACCAAGGTGTTGGGGCCGATTAGCGGCGCAATATTTTTGACCACTTCTGGCAGCGCCGGTGCTTTTACCGCCAACACCACCAAGTCTTGCGGCCCGAGCTCGGCGGGGTCTGCACTACATGCTAGCCTGTGCTGAGTGTGTTTTCCGGCTTGCTGTACGCCGAGGCCTTGCTGCTGCAAGGCCTCTAGCGTCACGCCGCGCGCCACCAGACTGACGTTGCAACCCGCACTAGCAAGCGCGCCACCTAACCAGCCACCAATCGCGCCAGCGCCATAAATACAGACGTTCATGGTTTTTGCTTCCCGACCAAGGTTTGCGCCCTGTCATTTTTGAGGTTGGAAAAAAGCTTTGTTGATGTCATGTTTTGCTTTCTGTTCATGCTTATCAGTTGATATTCAATTGATAAATGCTTGATAGATAGTTGATGAATGTGTATCGCTTGCAGCGAGACCTACTGGACTCTTTTAACTTAAATTTCCTGACACCCTGCAAAAGCGCCGCGTGCTGCAAACATATCGCGGTGTAGCGCTCAAAAAAGCTGGTTGTTTATACAGTAACATAGCCCATGGCCAAAGAAAAAACCGTCTTCACCTGCAACGATTGCGGCGGCACCAGCCCCAAGTGGCTGGGTAAATGTCCGCATTGCAATGCATGGAACACCCTGCTGGAATCTATCGCCGAGAATCCTTCGGCAGCGAAAAACCGCTACAGCGGCCAGTACCAAGGACTGACCAAGGCCTCAGCCGTCATCACCTTGTCCGATATCGACGCCAGCGATATGCAGCGTATCCCCACCGGTCACGAAGAACTCGACAGAGTGCTGGGTGGCGGTATTGTCGAAGGTGGCGTGGTGCTAATTGGCGGTGACCCCGGCATTGGTAAGTCCACGCTGCTGCTTCAAGCGATGGACTCTATGCAGCGCAGCGGCCACCGCACGCTATACGTCACGGGCGAAGAAAGCGGTGCGCAAATCGCGCTGCGCTCTCGGCGTCTGGGCTTAGACGGCTCGCAAGTTATGGTGCTGGCTGAAATTGGCTTAGAGAAAATCCTCGCCACGCTTGAAGCCACTCAGCCCATGATTGCGGTGATTGACTCTATCCAAACCGTCTATTCCGACCACTTGTCGGCGGCTCCGGGTTCGGTCTCACAGGTGCGCGAATGCGCTGCCTTGCTGACTCGCGCAGCTAAGGCCAGCGGCGTGTGCATTGTGCTGGTTGGCCATGTCACCAAAGAAGGCGCGTTGGCCGGCCCGCGTGTGCTGGAGCACATGGTCGATACCGTACTGTATTTTGAAGGCGATACGCATTCGAGCTTTCGCTTAGTGCGGGCGATTAAAAACCGCTTTGGCGCGGTCAATGAAATCGGGGTTTTTGCCATGACCGAAAAAGGTCTGAAAGGCGTGGCCAACCCGAGCGCGATTTTTCTCAGCCAGCACAGCGAACCGGTACCCGGCAGCTGCGTCATGGTCACGCTTGAGGGCACGCGGCCGCTGCTGGTGGAGATTCAAGCACTCGTCGACAACGGCGGGCCTAGCCCGCGCCGACTGTCTGTGGGTCTGGACAAAGACCGGCTGGCCATGCTGTTGGCGGTGCTGCACCGCCATGCTGGCGTGGCGTGTATGGATCAAGATGTGTTTGTCAACGCGGTGGGGGGCGTGCGTATTAGCGAGCCGGCGGCTGATTTGGCGGTGATGTTGGCGATAACCTCCAGTCTGCGAGGCCGGGCCTTGCCCAAGGGTTTTATCGCCTTTGGCGAGGTCGGTCTGGCCGGCGAGGTAAGGCCAGCGCCGCGCGGCCAAGAGCGGCTCAAAGAAGCGGCCAAGCTGGGCTTTACCGTGGCCATAGTGCCCAAAGCGAATGCGCCTAAAAAGGACAGCAAGGATTTCGAAGGTTTGACGATTCACCCGGTCGAGCGCATTGAGCAAGCGCTAGAAGTGGTGCGCAGTTTGGCCTGAACTGGGTCAATCACACAGACGCCGACTTTTTTATTCGGTCTGCGTACTCCCCACAATCGGTTAAGCCTTTGAGGCTGCGAAAATGGTCGCCATGAACTTTCAAAAAATCCTCATTCCCGTCCTTGCCGTTGTCGGCATGGTGGCGGCTTATCGCTTTTATGGCTGGATTGGCGCTGCCGCTGCTGGCAGCGGTTTGGTGATGTGGGGCTTGCTACATTTCACGCGCATGATGCAGGTGCTCAAACGTGCGGCCAACCGGCCGATAGGTTATATGGAAAGCGCTGTCATGCTGAACGCCAAGCTCAAGACCGGCATGACGCTGCTGCATGTGATTGCCATGACACGCTCACTCGGCGAGCGCTTGTCTAACAAGCTAGAGCAACCCGAGGTGTTCCGCTGGAGCGACCATTCAGACTCCAACGTGACCTGTACTTTTGTCAGTGGAAAACTGGCCCATTACGAGTTGTCTAGGCCAGAACAAGCCGCCGACTAGCTGGCGATTTCAACGGTTTCTGCGGCTCTGCGGTGGCCGCTCAGCGCTGACCCGTAAAATCGATTCTTTAGTACGTTTGTCAGTCAGTTAATCAGTCAGTCCAGGCGCAGTAGCGCCGTCCCCTTTTTTTACTTTTTTTACTCATCACAGGATAAGCACCATGTCCCCAGTAGCACCCTCAATGGAAGACCGCGACGGCAAAATCTGGATGGATGGCCAGATGGTCGAATGGCGTGATGCCAAGATACACGTGCTGAGCCACACCCTGCACTACGGCTGTGGCGCGTTTGAAGGCGTTCGCGCTTACAACACCGCCAAAGGCCCAGCGATTTTTCGTCTCGCCGAGCACACGGATCGCTTGTTTAACAGCGCCAAAATTCTGCGCATGGCGATTCCCTTTACCAAGCAAGAAGTCATGGATGCGCAAAAAGCCGTGGTTCGCGCGAATGGTTTGGAGAGCTGCTACATCCGTCCTTTGACCTGGATTGGTTCGCAAAAACTCGGCATCTCGCCTAAAGGCAATCAGATTCATCTGATGGTTGCGGCCTGGACTTGGGGCGCTTACTTGGGCGCAGAAGGCATGGAGCGCGGCATTCGTGTGAAGATTTCTAGCTACACCCGGCATCACGTCAACATCACCATGACGCAGGCCAAAGCGGTGAGTAATTACACCAACTCTATTTTGGCCAACATGGAAGCGCTTGAAGACGGTTACGACGAAGCCTTGCTGTTAGACGCCTCTGGCTTTGTCAGCGAAGGCTCGGGCGAGAACATTTTTGTGGTCAAGGACGGTGTCGTCTACACGCCCGATTTGTCCGCCGGCGCGCTCAACGGCATCACGCGCAATACCGTCTCGCACATCTGCAAAGACTTAGGTCTTGAGCTGATTCAAAAACGCATCACGCGCGATGAGATTTATATCGCCGATGAGGCTTTTTTCACCGGCACGGCCGCAGAGGTCACACCGATCCGCGAGCTCGACAGAATTGAGATTGGCAGCGGCTCACGCGGCCCCATTACCGAGAAAATTCAAGCGGCATTTTTTGACATCGTCAACGGCCGTAATCCTAAATACGCCGATTGGCTGGCACTGGTTTGAAGCGAGAAAAAATATGAGCCAACCTTCTGTCGTCGAATTACTCGCTACCGATCTGAATGCCCAAGGCAGCGTTTTCTGCCCCAATCCCAAGGCTGATATGAAGCTCTGGAACAGCCACCCCAAGGTCTATCTGGATGTGGCGCGTACCGGCAAAGGCAAGTGCGCCTATTGCGGCACGGTCTATCAGCTCAAGGCCGGCGAGCATTTTGATAGCCATCATTAAGCGAACACTGCCGGCCGCCACACAGCTTAGCTGGCTGTCAAACCGCTTGGGTAAAAACATGGGTTCTAGCTATGCGGCCCATGAATAACGCCCCGCTGGATACCGATCGCCCGAACTCTTTAATCATTGCGCCGCAGTGGATAGGTGACGCGGTAATGACAGAGCCGCTGCTGCGCCGCTTGCACGCGCGCGGCGAGCGCTTAACCGTAGGCGCTCTGCCTTGGGTAGCGCCGGTTTATCGGGCTATGCCGCAGGTCGCTGAGGTGATTGAGTTTCCCTTTGCCCACGGTGGTTTGCAGTTCCGCGAGCGGCGCGCTATAGCCAAGCGCGTGGAGGGCCGGTTTGAAACCGCCTACGTGCTGCCCAATTCACTTAAAAGCGCTTTGTTGCCGTTTCTCGCCAGCATCCCTAGGCGCGTCGGCTACTTCGGTGAAGCCCGTGTGGGTTTGCTCACACACCGGCTTAAAAATCCTAAAAGCAAGCCGCCCATGGTGGCGTTTTATTCTGCGCTGAGTGGTGAGTCTGGATTTGACGCCGATAGGCCGCAACTTAAATTCTCGGATCAAGACATTAGCGCGGCGCTGGCCAGACAAGGCTTGCCTGTGTCTGGCTATTACGTGTTTGCGCCGGGTGCAGAGTTTGGACCGGCTAAGCGCTGGCCAGCCAAGCATTTTGCGGAACTCGCTGCTTCGCTGGATTTGCCGGTACTGCTGCTTGGTTCGGGCAAAGAGGCTGAGCTGTGTGATGAAATTGTCTTGCTTAGCAATACGGCCAATAACGCTAAGTGCTTGAGCTTGGCAGGTAAAACTTCCTTGACCGAGGCGCTGTGCCTAATTGCAGCAAGCCGCGCCTGCATTAGTAATGACTCGGGTTTGATGCATGTGGCTGCAGCTTTAGGCGTGCGTCAAGTGGCGATTTTTGGCTCCTCCAGCCCGCTGCATACACCGCCACTGAGTGATCAAGCCAGCGTGCTGTGGCTCAAAAACGATGCCAGTTACCAGTCACCACTCGACTGCGCGCCATGCTTTGAGCGCATCTGTCCCTTGGGTCACACCCGCTGCTTGAATGACATCAGCGCGCAGCGGGTGCGCGACTTACTTTAAACAGATTCTTTAGTAGACAAAAAAAAGCCGCTCTACAGCGGTTTTTAAAATCCCAGTGTTAACTAGAGCCTGTTTTTTTAAACTCTACTTTAAGAGTTTTTACCTTGAAAGTTGTGACAGCAACTTGCTGACTATGCAACATAACAATAATTCTAAGAGTGCTTGCGACCTCAATTCCTTGCTTTTAAAAGGTCTAAACAATACCTGCGGCGATAGTCCTCATCGCCTCGCAATGCGCAGTAGTCTTAGGGTCGCGAAATAGGTAGTTCGACGATAAAAGAGGCACCGCCACCAGGCCTAGCTTCGCAGCGCACGCTGCCGCCATGTCGCTCGCTAATGGATTTGACCAGCGCCAAGCCTAGGCCGACACCACCATGGCGTTCGCTGGCGCCAGGCAGGCGGTAAAAGGGCTCGAAAATGCGTTTTCGCTGTTCGATTGGCACACCTGGGCCGCGGTCATGGACACGGATCACGGCTAGCGTTTGTCCCTGATGGCGCAGTTGGGCTAGCTCTACGTTGACCTCACCATCACTGTAGCGTCTGGCGTTTTCCAGTAAATTGCGCAATAAGCGGCGCAGCAGACGCGGCGAGCCGCGCAGCGTCAGGCTGTGCTCGGACGATGGGGTATTTTTCTGCACGTCTTGAGCGTGTAAGTCGGCGTCGAGTTCAGCATTCACACGTGAGCATTCTTCTGCGGCCAAACCAGTCAGATCTAGACTTTCAAAGGTTTCGGCATCGGCCTGCCGTGCGTCCAGCCGGCTGGCCAATAAAATCTCGTCAATCAGCTGGTCTAGCTCGTTGATGCTGCGCGAGATTTCCTGGCGCTGCGGTGAATCTGCACCACCTAGCAACTCTAGACTCATGCGTATACGCGCCAGCGGCGAGCGCAGCTCGTGTGAGGCATTGGCCAGCAGTGATTTGTGCGAATTCATCAGTGTTTCTATGCGTTCAGCTGCGTTGTTAAAACGCTGGGCTAAAAACGCAACCTCGTCATTGCCGTTGGTACTCACACGCGCCGACAAATCGCCCGCGCCCCAGCTTTCGACGCCGCGTTGCAAGGCTTCTAGTCTGACGGTCAGGCGACGCATCACCGGATAAGCGCCTACTGCTACGGCCAATCCAACAATGATCAGCATCCAGCCAAACCCAAGCGGTAAGCGGCCCCAAGCCGGTAGTGGTGGGCCCTTGGGTCTGGGTAGTAACAAGTTGAGCTGCCGGCCATCTGAGGTGGTGACATCGAACTCAAGGTCTGCGCCGTGTTTGCGGTATTCCTTGGTCTGAGCCGTACCTATGACTTGGCCGGCTGAGTTATGTACCAATACCTCGCGTATCGGCATCTCGTTGGGTGGGCTTGTCATACGCCAAGCAGCACCGACTAAAAAGGTCAGTACTAAAACGGTGGCAACGACGGTCAGCCAGATACGGACATACAGGTGCGAGGTAAAGCGAGTCCACATGGGCGGCGTCAATTTAAGAAGTTATTCAATCTAGAAAAGGCAATTGGATACGCCATACATAAACCAGCGAGCAATTGCTTTTTCTAGGTCTAGTCCTGCTGCTTGGCAAAGACATAGCCAACGCCGCGTACGGTAAGTATGCGCTTGGGATTTTTAGCATCGAGTTCTATGGCGTTGCGTATCCGGCCCATGTGTACGTCAATAGAGCGGTCAAAAGCTTCCAGTTCACGGCCGCGCACCGCCTCCATGATTTGGTCGCGGCTAAGGACGCGGCCGGACCTTTCCGCCATGGCAACGAGTAGATCGAATTGGTAAGAAGTCAACTCACACAAGCTGCCTGAGACCGTCACGCTGCGCGCATCGCGGTCAATTTCTAAGGAGCCAAAGTGCATAGATTTTTGCGTCGCGCTCGGAATCGCCTCGCCGCCCCGGCGCAGCACTGCGCGGATGCGAGCGAGTAGCTCGCGTGGCTCAAACGGTTTCGGTAGGTAGTCGTCGGCGCCGATTTCTAGACCCACAATTCTGTCCATTGGGTCGCCCTTGGCGGTCAACATCAACACGGCGGTGTTGGCAGCTTCGCCGCCTTGGCCTTTGATGCGCCGGCAAACTTCTAGGCCGTCCATATCCGGCAGCATCAAGTCGAGTATGACTAAATCAGGTGGGCTGGCGGCGAGTGCGGCCAGACCGCTATTGCCGTCGGCGGCGTGGGTAAAACCGTAGCCAGACTGGCGCAGGTATTCGCCCACCATATTCGCTAAGCGGGTGTCGTCTTCAATCATCAAAAGCTGTTGTGTCATGAGGCTTGTCTTTCTTAAGGGCAACGCCCGGTTAACTTGATGTTGCACTCGGCTAGGCAATAAGGCTTGAAGTGGTCGTAAAGTTACTGTAAAAAGCCGGCTTGATTACTCATCTTTAGCTATTTGTCGCTGTTTTTGTCTAGACGCCAACCATACCAAGATCAGCACTGGCAAGCCTAGCAAGGCCGTGGCGGTGAAAAACTGGCTGTAGCCAAAGGAATCCACATAACTGCCCGAATAACCGGCTAAAAACTTAGGTAAAAGCAGCATCATGGAGCTAAATAACGCGTATTGCGTGGCCGAGTAATTCACGTTGGTCAGACTAGAGAGGTAGGCGATAAAGGCCGCTGACGCAATGCCGCTGGATAAGTTATCCGCCGAGATCACAAAAATCAGCGCATTCACGTCATGGCCGCGTGAGACCAGCCAAGCAAACAGCAAGTTGCTGCCGGCGCTGAGCACAGCGCCCAACATCAATACCCGCATCACGCCAAAGCGCATAGCTAAGGCGCCGCCTAAAAAGGCACCCACCAAGGTCATGATCACACCAAAAATTTTAGTGACAGCGGCAACCTCATCCTTGGTGTAGCCCATGTCGACATAAAAGGGATTGGCCATGATGCCCATGACGACGTCGCTGATGCGGTAAATCGCGATCAAGGACAGTATCAAGATGGCCTGCTTGCCGTAGCGGCGTAGAAAGTCAGTAAACGGCTCGACTAACGCGCCCTGTAGCCATTCGGCTGCATTGCGTGCAGGTTTAAAAGCTCTGGCCACCGGCTCGGGTGAAAGCAGCACAGTGACCACACCTAGCAGCATAGAAATAGCCATCGCGAAGTAGGCGCTAGCCCAAGCGCTTTGTTGGTAAGCACCAGCGCCAGTGACCTCGGCGCGGGCGGCAATCCACAGCGCACCGGCGCCAGCCCAGATCATGGCCAATCGGTAACCGGTTTGATAGCTCGCGGCTAGCGCGGCTTGACGCTGCACATCGGCGGACTCAATGCGGTAGGCGTCGAGTGCAATATCTTGCGTGGCGGAGCCAAAAGCCACTGCCAGCGCACACCAAATAACCGGTTGCAAATCCAGCCGCGGATCCGTCAGTGCCATCCCAACCAAGGCCGCGATGATGACGCTTTGTGACAGCAACAACCAACTGCGTCTGCGCCCCAGCCAGCGTGTGAGCAATGGAATCGGTAGCCGGTCAACCAGCGGTGCCCAAACCCATTTAAAGCCGTAAGCCAAGCCGACCCAACTCAGGTAGCCAATCGTGGTGCGGTCTATGCCAGCTTCGCGCAACCAAAAGCTCAGCGTGCCAAACACCAAGAGCAGTGGCAGGCCAGCGGAAAAGCCCAGCAGCAGCATGCGCAGCGTAGCCGCTTCGGCATACACCTTCCAGACCTCGCGCCAAGGTTTTTTGACGGGGGTATTCGCAGTCTCTGTGGCAAGGCCAGATTCGCTGTTGAACGACGGATCAGGGGAGTGATGGGCAGTGGGCGTATTTTTTGCTGGCATGGGCGTTATCGTTTTTGACTATTATTGACGCATGTGTATGTTATGTGAGGCCAAACATTCCGCCTGGGCTGGCCGCCGGGGATTTTTACTTGCGTCAAGCGCTGCGGCTGCGTTGGTGACTATGCCAGCTGCGGCGCAAGTTAACGTAGGCGCGCCCTCAACGTTGCGCAATTTAGTGCCAGCCGAAGAGCTAGAAACCGCCGCTGTGCAGCAGTACGCCAAGATGCTGTCCGACGCCAAAGCCAAAAAAGCCCTAGCCTCAGCCACCCATCCGCAGCTAATACGCCTGCGCCGCATCGCCAGCCGACTAGTGCCGCAGACCGTACAGTGGAACGACAGAGCGCGGCAGTGGAACTGGGAAGTTAATTTGCTAGGCAGCGATCAGATCAACGCCTTTTGCATGCCGGGCGGAAAGATCGCTTTCTACACCGGTATTTTGGAACAACTCCAACTCACCGATGACGAAGCCGCCATGATCATGGGCCACGAAATGGCCCATGCACTGCGCGAACACGCACGTGCCCGCATCGCCAAAAGCCAAGGCACCAGCACCATACTCTCGTTAGGTTCACGCCTGCTAGGTTTGGGCCAACTCGGCGAGATGGCCGCCAGTATGGGCACCCAATTGCTGACGCTGCGCTTTAGCCGGGACGATGAAACCGAGGCCGATTTAGTCGGCTTAGAGCTAGCTGCGCGCGGCGGCTTTAATCCGCAGGCATCGGTTAGCCTGTGGCAGAAAATGGCTGCCGCCAGCGGTGGCGCGGGCGGACCAGGTTTTCTCTCTACCCATCCGTCGGGCCCAGACCGGATCCGTCAATTGCAAAGCAATGTGCCCAAAGTGCAGGAGTTGTATTTGCGGGCGCGGGGGTGATGCCTTTTGATGGCGCGGCGCACTTTAGAGCGCTCGCGTGCGCGGTCTGCGAGTAGTCCGCACAAATCGAAGTCATGCTTGTTTCGCGTGTTGGCTATTTTTAGTGGGCAGATTGCGGGGAGCTTTTCTGCGGCGGTGGGGTGTTTCAGATAGGCCAAAAACTACGAAAGCTGCGCCACACGATCCTAATGTTGTGGATGTCACTTGGTATTTTGCTGGTGGATACCCGGGTGACTTGACCACATCATCGTGGCGGGGTGTTCAACACTTTCTATGGCGGAGTGGGTGGTGGTGTGAGTGCGGAGCCTTCGGGCTCTTTTTGCTTTTCATGCTCAAGGATTTTCGCTTCAGCGTCGCAGCTAAAAACTGGAATAAGATAAAGAAATTCGCAACTAAAAAAGGTGTCGTGGATGGCTTGCTCAAGAGGCGCTGCATCGCCTGATCATCATACGCAGCGCCGGCTTTTTGCTGCATCGGCCGGTTTCTGCCAGAACCCTGGTTGCTCAAATGAGTTGTTCATTGATGCTGGCAGTAAGTCGATCCACATCGCCGAGATGGCGCACGTCTTCGCGGCCAATGATGGTGGACCTCGCGGAAACCCCAGCATCAGCCCAGAAGAGCGGGGCGCTTTTGAAAACCTTGTCGTACTTTGCGCGAACTGTCACACCATGGTGGACAAGGCACCAGATGCATTTCCCGACGGGATGATGCTGGGGTGGAAGCGTGAGCATGCTCACAAGCTTCAGGGGCTATTCGGTGCAGTCAAGTTCCACGACCGTGAGGATGCTCGCCGGGTCGTGGAACCTCTTCTGATGGAAAACTATGCAATCTTCGACCAGTACGGCCCGCACATATATGCAGCCCGCAACCCGGAGAGTGGCGCCGCTGAACAATGGAAGCGCAAGATGCTGACGCGCCTCCTACCAAACAGCAGGCGAATGCTTGCGATTCTTGATACGAATCGCCATCTGCTTGACGGAGGCGAGAAGCAGACGCTTGAGCAATTCCGTCAACACATTGACGATCTGGAAGCTACCCATATTGAAGGAACGTGTGAAGACGCCTCTCGCTTCCCCGCAGGCTTAACCGAAATTCTGGAGGACTAACCAATGAGCGGTGACATGATCCAGTGGGTAGCGTCGAAGCTAAAGGAGAACGTCCGTCTTGATGTCGTTAGTCGAACCCCAGAGGGCTTCTTGGTTGTCAGGTCTAAAACTGGATATACGTTTTTGCTCGCCGTCATTAACATGTCCAATCTGATTGCACCGACAGATGTAAAGCACCTATTTTCTGGCGCAGTTAAGCCGCAGCTCGTAGTGAACGTGCCTTCAAAAACTCTGTGGAGCGGTGCAGCGATTCATCTCGTCCATATGACGTCCGCCGCGTTCGGAACTCTAGGCGACGTCGCGCGCGCTGCCGCTATTGAGAACGCCGGTTCTTTTAGAGACGAGGGCACGGAGTTCTTCATTAAGGCGATGAAACAGCACACGAATGTGTCGAACGTTTCATATGTGTATGACTCTGTCTTCAAGGTTGAACGCAAGTGCGGCCCAAACCTCATAGTTGCGGTTGTCGACGCTTACAACATGAGTGCCGAGGATGTTCGAAACGCCAGAGATCGCGTTGGCCACTTCGATGTTGTCGTGAAATCCTCCAACTACGGCTCGATTACTGCACCTGCGACAGCCGCGGCCATTGACATGGGAACACAGGCACTGGCATTCCGAGAGTTGATGCAGCGGTTAGGCAAGTGATTCGCCAGCGCGTAGTTTCAAGCCTCTGCGAACTCGCTATCTCCCTTGGATGCAAGGCCTATGGTACCGAGTGGCATCTATTCGGTAGTGTTGAGCGAGATGAGCCAGATGCGTCAGACATAGATTTGATGATCCTCTGCAAGAACGACGACCAAGCCGACGAACTTCGCCGAGTCATTGACCCGGATGCGTTAGCACTACCTTTGCACTTAGCTCTTCTAACCTTTCATGAAGCGACGGAGATTGACGCAGTCCAAGTACAACGTAGTCATGCCATTTTCCCGTAAGACGCTCGGTCTGAGTTGCGCAAGGCCTGACCAGCTCTGACAAGTGGATTAGCTTTGAGTCAACCGCTCCGCTGTGCAGCTCATCCTCAGTTCACGCCACTCGTTGGAAACTGTTTGCCGGCTATTGCATTTCCGTCGGCATCTGCTTGAATGGAATCAGGGAGTGAGACAAGCCCTCAACCCGGCGTTGCAGAGGGCGCTCAGCTTATCAGTGGCGCGTTCCTGAACTTTGAGGTTATTTGGCAGTTTGTGGATGTTCTAAGACACTCGAGTCATATTCATTAAATCGGGAGCCCCAACATGCCGCGTTGCCACATAGATCACATCACTGTTACCTCACCAACCCTAGAGGCGGGCGCAGAGTTCATATGGCAAACACTTGGGGTCAGGCCGCAGGCTGGCGGCGAACATCCGCGCATGGGCACTCACAATCTTCTTTTGCGCTTGGGCGACTCGCTGTTCCTTGAGGTCATTTCGCCCAACCCAAAAGCCCCCGCGCCCGAGCGGCCCCGCTGGTTCGGTCTCGACAGTTTGCGCCCGGACGCATTGCCGTCTCTTTCTACCTGGGTTGCTCGCACCAGCAACATTCATGCAACGGCTGACGCTTGCTCTGAGCCGCTGGGGATTATCGAACCCATGAGCCGTGGCGCACTCAACTGGCTAATCACTATTCCTGCCGATGGGTCTGTTCCTCTTGATGGCATCGCTCCTGCATTGATTGAGTGGCAGACTGATTTTCATCCTGCCGCAAAGCTGCAAGACCTTGGGCTTTGTCTCGTCAAACTTGAACTCTTTCACGCCGAGCCTGCACGCGTTTCTCGTATGCTGTCTTGCCTCGACCTTAATGACGTGCTGTCTGTGTCGCCACTTCCGAGCGGAGCGGCGCCGCGTCTAGTCGCCCACATCAACACGCCGCAGGGGCTTCGCAAACTATCGGCTGCCTCCAACCCGGCAGTCCACCCAACCTGAGCTAAAAGCTGCGCAGGTCGATGATTTTTATTTTGGGCTCTTAGCGATGCCTCTGAATCGCTGAAACTTTTGAAAGGAAAACAGTATGGCCAGTTACATTGAAGGCGCACTTATCAAGGACGAGAAACTGATTTACACCGGCAACACCAGCCTGTGGTCGCTAGCGCCTTTAATCGCTTTGGGGCTGGCTACGATCTGGATTTTTGGGCTGGGTTTAATTTTCTGGGCCATGGCCTTCATTCGATACAAGACAACTGAACTTGCCTTTACAAATAAGCGCGTCATTGCCAAGTTCGGTTTCATCAGCCGGCAAACCGTAGAACTCAACATCAACAAGGTGGAGAGCATTCAGGTAAATCAAAGCATCTTTGGCCGCATTTTCAACTTTGGAACTTTGGTTATTTCCGGTGCTGGCAACCCCCAAGCACCGATTCCAGGCATCTCCAATCCAATGTCATTCCGCCGGGCGTTTATGGAGTCTCAAGACAGTGCTGGTCAAGCAAACGCCTAACTTGGTGGTGCAGGGGCGCTGCGCGATGAGGTCGCGCAGCATCCGGTGAATTCAAAAACTAAAGGGAAATCACTTGAGTGTTCTGACAGCGCACTAACGCGGATATCTCGTGTATTTTTTGTATTTGCTTCTATTAGAAAAAATGCAGAGATGGCGACCAGTCAAGCATCGAACACCGTCGGGACATCGCCCCGCAGCATCGAGTCCGCCCATTAGGTTGATTGACCGTATCTCAAAAGAGATACATAATTGCAAAAATGGAGGATCTAACTATGGCACATTCCACAATGTTGCACGTCCGAGTGGACGACGAAATCAAAACGCAAGCCAGCGAGGCGCTGGCAACCATGGGACTGTCTTTGTCAGATGCGGTGCGCATTCTGCTCAAGCGAGTAGTAAACGATCAGGCCTTCCCGCTGGAACTGAAGGTGCCTAACGCTCAGACTCGCGCAGCTATGGAAGAAGCCCGTGCAATGGCAAAGTCTGGTGTCGCCCGTTTTGACTCAGCTGACGCCTTGATCGATGACCTCGAAAAAGTCCGCCAGCAGTAAGCGCGCTGCGCCGCCCAAGGCGTGCGACTACAGCAAGATTTTCCTCAAAGACTGGGAACGCTTATCGCGTTCAGGCCGATACGATCTGAAGCGGTTGAAGGAGGCGATGCTGCTGCTCATCGGCAACGATGCGCCGCTGGGCCCAGAGTGGTTGGACCACCCGCTCAAAGGCGATTGGGCCGACCACCGCGAGTGTCACATCGGTGGCGATTTTCTGTTGATTTACAGACAAGATGGCATCGCCATTATTTTTGTGCGGACAGGCACGCACTCTGAATTGTTCGAGGATTAGGCTACAGGCCAAGGAAAGTAGTCCGCCCTGCCAATGCGCGGTACAGCAGAGCTTGGCAAGGGACTTGAGGCCGTTATTAAACGCCAGCTTGGTTTGAAGCAAGGAGAAAACCGTACGTCCATCAGCGTTGGAATGCGCCAAGTTGGGTGCGTGTCAGGCCATGACGGATCAGGTAATCAAGTAGGCGGAAATCGCCCGTCGCCTATGGCGGAACATGCCGCAAGTTGATCGCCTGTTTGATTTGTGTCACGCATTCAAGCTGGATCAGATCGAGGTCGCCGCTAATGTGCTGGGCAAGCAGGTCTACGTTTAAGTGGCTTAATCTGAAAAAATCACTACGCTTAATGTGGATGTCCTTTTCTCTTTTTCTTTCCACTTGTACTGACGTCGCTAACAGGCTTGTCGGTTCGGTCAATTAGTACTCAGCTCAGCGTCCTATATTTGTCATCAGCGCTGGCTCAACAATCTCAATCCAGTAGCCATCCGGGTCTTTGATAAACGCCACATCTTTCATTTTTCCCTGCTCTGGGCGCTTGACGAAAACGACTTTGTTTTCATCGAACCAAGCCACCGCGGCCGCTAGATTTGGCACGGCAAAGCAGATGTGACCAAAGCCTTGTGGCTGGGCATTACCGTCATGGTATTTAAAGTCAGCGTCCTCTTCTGAGCCCCAGTTATGGGTAAGTTCTAGCACGCCGCGTTGCTTAAAAGTCCAGCTGGTTCGCTCGGCGACATCTTCGGGCGCAGGGTCATCGGCTTGCGGCTTGGCCAAAAAATAGAGTGAGAATTTCATCTCGGGGAAGTCGAGCTTGCGCAGCACCTGCATGCCCATGATGCGGCTGTAAAAGTCTAGCGATACCTTGGGGTCCTTCATGCGCAGCATGGTGTGGTTGAAGACAAAACCGTTTGACGCGGATGACGGCTGGGCGCAAACGCCGGGATAAGACTCGCTGGTAAAACGCATAAATGTGAAGTGTTTTGTGATGGGGTGAGAATATAAAATGACGGAGTGATTTGCTGATGAACGCCTTAAAGCGGTAGCTGTAGTGATTAGCGGCGCACAGCGCTCAGGATGGTGGCGTTGTGCTTTGGGGTAATCGCGGGGGTAGTGCGGGTAGCGCGGGTAGCGTTGATAGCGCTGGTCTTCGGGAGCAAAAAAGCCGTGCTACTTTCACCTTGTTCTTGTGGCTCATGTGGCTCATGAGCCTCTACCTTCTTTTCAAGCGCCAACATGCAGCGGCGCAAGTAGCGCATGCCGGTGACTCTTAAAAAGGAGGCAAAGTTAGGCACTTCGCCGCGGTGAATCAAGATTTCATCGTGAAACTTTGAGATCAAAGCGTTGGTGGTGCATTTTTCCTCCTCAGCCATTTCGGCCAAGATATCCCACACCATGTTCTCTAGCCGAATGCTGGTGAGCACCCCGCGTATGCGAACAGTGCGAGAGCGCTGCTCGTATTGAATCGGATCGGCTTTGACGAAATATTCGCACATGCTGTAGCTCCTGGTAAAAATCAGATGGCGCGCATGGTCATCTGCTGGGCAATGTAGTCGGCTTGGCGAATCGCCAAAGTAACGATGGTCAAAGTCGGATTTTCTGCGCCGCCGGTAGTGAACTGGCTGCCGTCGCTGACAAACAAATTATCAATGTCATGCGTCTGTCCCCACTTGTTGACTACGCCGTCGCTGGCTCTGGCGCTCATACGGCTGGTGCCCATATTGTGCGTTGACGGGTAGGGGGGCGTGCGGAAAGTGCGTATCGCGCCTGCTGCCTGATAGATGAGCTCGCCTTGGGTGAAGGCATGGTTGCGCATGGCGATATCGTTTTCATGGTCGTCAAAGTGCACATTCGGCACCGGGCTACCCCATTGGTCTTTGACATCGGTGTTGAGTGTCACGCGGTTGGTCTCACGCGGCATGTCTTCGCCGACTAGCCACATGCCGGCCAGATTGGTGTAGCGGTCCATCCACCAAGAAAAGTCTTCACCCCAGCCGCCTGGGTTTAGGAAGGCGGCCATGAAGGGAATCCCCAGAGACAGCGTTTCCAGCTCGTAGCCACCGACAAATCCACGTCGGGTGTCGTGCCGCGCTTCGTCGCGCACAATGCCGGCCATGGTGGTGCCGCGGTACATGTGAACCGGGTCCTTGAACGCGGCATAGACCGAACCTGTCATGTGGCGCATATAGTTGCGCCCAACTTGGCCGGATGAATTGGCCAGCCCGTCCTTATACATAGTCGAGGCGGATAGTAGCAGCAGGCGCGGCGTTTCTATCGAATTGCCCGCGACACACACAATCCGGGCTTTTTGCCGCTGCTCTTTGCCGGCCTTGTCAAAGTAAACCACGCCGTTGACCTTGCCCGCAGCGTTGTGCTCGATGCGCGTCACGTGCGATTCAGGGCGTAGATCTAAATTACCAGTGGCTTCCGCCTTGGGAATTTCTGTGTACAAGGTCGACCACTTGGCACCGCTCTTGCAGCCTTGGAAACAAAACCCCAGTTGCAGGCAGCGGCTACGGCCATCGCGCGGTTGGCTGTTAATGGCCATGTTGCCGGTATGCACTTCTTTGTAGCCAAGTTTGTGGGCGCCGGCATACATGACTTTAAAGTTGTTATTACCGGGCAGGCCGGGAATGCCGTTGGTACGGGTCACGCCCATTTTGTATTCGGCTTTGTCGTAATAGGGCTCAAGTTCGGCCAGTGTGATCGGCCAGTCGAGCAAGTTAGCGCCCTTTACTTCACCATAAACCGTGCGGGCGCGAAACTCATGCGACTGAAGGCGAAGTGAAGCACCCGCCCAGTGGGTGGTGGTGCCGCCCACGGTTTTACAAATCCAAGCGGGAAGACCAGCAAAGTCTTTGGCCACCCGCCAGGTGCCGGACGTGGTGCGCTTATCCAGCCAAGCCAGTTGGCTAAACGACTTCCATTCGTCGTTGATAAAAGTGGCGCTGGACTGCATGGCACCGGCTTCTAGCACCACTACCTTGATGCCTTTTTGGCACAGCTCGTTAGCCAATGTGCCGCCACCTGCACCGGAACCTATGATGACGACAACCGAGTCGTCGCTGTAATAAAACTTAGCCATTTATGTCTCCAGAACGTGTGTGTTTTACGGTTTTAGTTTTGCGCGTATCGGTCTCTGCATCAGTCCAAAACTAGCGTCGGGCTAGCCTCTTCTGACGGGGCTGGCAGCCATTTCAAATCCTGAAAACCACGCACCAAGTAGCCACCTTTTTCCCACGAAGCGCCGGGGTAGCCAAACACCGCATAAGCCATGTCGTTGTCGTAGATTGACGTCACGCACTGGCCACGAACAGTGGCAAAGAAAGCCTGGCCTTCTATGGACTTGACGATTTCCAGCTGACGCGCAGCACTTGCTTTGGAGAAATTGCCATTGGCCGCGGTGTTGAGCGCAGCGATTCCCGCTGCCAGCATGTCAGCCGCTGCGCCATCGCCGGCAGCTTTTTCGTCTAAGTCTTTGGCCAGCAGCGCATAGACTGCGTCGGGCAACTTTTCATGCGGAAACAGGATTCGTCCCATGGCCATAATGGTCTCGCCTTGCGCTTTACTCAGACGTTTGAGCTCTAAGGCCCAGACCGGCGAGGGTGCAAGACTGGCCAGCAGCGTGCCCGTGACTAGCGTGCCCATCAAGATACCTGAGCCTTTGAGAAAGCTGCGCCGCGCCAGCGGTAGGTTTTGTTTGGTGACTTCGCCTGTGCCTTCATCACAGGCGCTCTCGTTGGCCAACTCGGTAATTGCAATGGGAATGACTCGCACGGTTGTCTCCTTTTGTAGGTCTGGTTCGCCACATTTTTTGTGGATGCTTCAGTATGGCCGTGGTGTACACCTGCTGGGTGGTATTGCGCTACTTACAAGGTAAACACCTAGGCCGGCAGTGAGTGCCTGTTGCATACATCACGCTATGCCACTCAGCCCTAAACCGTTGATTGCGCCGTATTGGAACAATCTGTCTCACCTGGGTTTTCTTCAGGCGCAGAAGCAGTTGCAAAACGGAACAACGCCGGCGCAAAAAATAGCCGTATTGGTTTTAAACCCATGGTTTACCCTGACGGCCTAAGCCTTATTCAAGCTGGCACGCAGTCTGCAAGAGTAGTAAGGCGAGACACCGGCACTGCGCTAAGCAGTCTACGTCTTTGCCCTCACTATCAACCCTCAGGAGACAAGACATGTTGTATGCCAATCCCGGTTCTGCCGACGCCACGGTCAAGTTCAAAGACCACTATGACAACTTCATAGGCGGCAAGTTTGTAGCACCTGTTAAAGGTCAGTATTTCGACGTCATCACTCCGGTCAGCGGACAGCCCTACACCAAGGCGCCACGCTCTACCGCTGAAGACATCGAGTTGGCACTCGACGCCGCCCACGCTGCCGCTGACGCTTGGGGCCGCACACCGGCAGCTGAGCGGGCCAATATTCTGAACAAAATCGCCGACCGTATCGAAGCTAACTTAGAGATGCTGGCGTACGCTGAAACGGTGGATAACGGCAAGCCGATTCGGGAAACCCTGAATGCAGACCTGCCGTTGGCGGTCGACCACTTTCGCTATTTTGCTGGCTGCGTGCGGGCGCAAGAAGGCGGCTTGAGCGAGATAGACGGCGACACGGTGGCCTACCATTTCCAAGAGCCGCTAGGCGTAGTCGGCCAGATTATTCCGTGGAACTTCCCTATTTTGATGGCGGCTTGGAAACTCGCCCCAGCGCTGGGTGCGGGTAATTGCGTGGTGCTCAAACCGGCTGAATCCACGCCGATTGGCATCTTGTTGGTCGCAGAATTAATCGCCGATTTGTTGCCGCCCGGTGTGCTCAACATCGTCAATGGTTATGGCCGTGAAGCCGGTATGCCGCTGGCGACCAGCAAACGAATTGCCAAAATTGCCTTCACCGGCTCTACCTCAACTGGCCGTGTGATTGCCCAAGCCGCAGCGAATAACTTAATCCCTGCGACGCTAGAGTTAGGCGGCAAGTCACCCAATATTTTCTTTGCTGACATCATGGACAAAGACGATAGCTTTCTAGACAAAGCCATCGAAGGTTTGGTGTTGTTTGCGTTTAACCAAGGCGAGGTTTGCACCAGCCCATCGCGGGCATTGATACAAGAAAGCATTTACGACAAGTTCATGGAGCGCGTACTCAAACGCGTGGCCGCCATCGTCATGGGCAACCCGCTTGACACCGACACCATGATGGGCGCGCAAGCCTCTAAAGAGCAGCTGACCAAAATCATGTCCTACCTTGACCTAGGTCGGCAAGAAGGCGCTGAAGTGCTAATTGGCGGCGCGCAGGCCGAGCTAAAGGGTGACTTGGCAGGCGGTTACTACGTGCAGCCGACGCTGTTTAAAGGGCACAACAAAATGCGCATCTTCCAAGAAGAAATTTTTGGTCCGGTGCTGGCGGTGACGACTTTCAAAGACGAAGCCGAAGCGCTTGAAATCGCCAACGACACGCTCTACGGTTTGGGCGCTGGCGTGTGGAGCCGTAACGGCAATGTGGCCTACCGCATGGGCCGCGCGATTAAGGCTGGCCGGGTTTGGACTAACTGCTACCACGCCTACCCTGCACATGCTGCATTTGGCGGCTACAAAGAGTCTGGCTTAGGCCGTGAAAATCACAAGATGATGCTTGGCTACTACCAGCAGACTAAAAACCTTTTGGTCAGTTATAGCGAAAATAAACTCGGCTTTTTCTGATCGGTTTACGCTTGCGCCAACTCAAGCTGAGTGCGCATTAAAAAAATCATAGGAAAGGGCGCTCAGGCGCTCTTTTCTTTCAGGAGAATAGTTAATGGTCGACAAAGTAATAGCCACTCAGGCAGCACTCGATTTAGTCGCTTTCCTCAAGCAAAAGCACGGCATGTTGATGTTTCATCAGTCCGGTGGTTGCTGCGACAACAGCGCGGCTAACTGCTATTTACCCGGCGAGATCACCATGGGTGCAGGCGACGTGTTGCTCGGCGAGATTAGCGGTTGCAGTTTTTATATCGGCAAAGCGCAGTACCAGTATTGGCGTCATACCCAGCTCATCATTGACGTGATTGAGGGTCAAGGCGGAACCTTCTCACTAGAAGGCCCGGAAGGTAAGGCCTTTCACACCCGGTCCCGCGTTTTTAATGCCGCAGAAATGGCAGAACTAGAAGCTGAGGAAGCGGCTGCATTGGGCAAATAAATTGCACTAAAGCGCGCTTAAAAAAATGCCGTGATGCGCGCTTTAAGCCACTAAAAAAACGCCTTTAAGCGCAAGTTCAAATTCTGCGCAAAAACGGGTTTTGATTCTTGCGTCTGGTCAAGCTCAGGCCCAGATAACCGGACCTGGCAGCTTGTACCAGCCGTCGACTTTTTCCGCCACCACTGTTTCAGCCTTGGTGCGCTTGATTTTCATAGTCGGCGTCAAGCAGCCGTTGTCTATGGTCCAAGGCTCTGGCATGAGCACAATCATGCGAATTTTTTCATACTCGCTCAAACCTCGGTTCACCGTTCTGAGCAGTTCGGTAAATTCAGATTCCACCTGTGCTTTGACTTCGGGATCTTTAATCTTTGGCCGTAGCGTCTCGCTCAAAACTATCATGACGTAAGCCGCTTGCTGGCCCACGCCAGACACCAAAGACATCTCCACCATAGGGTGCTCGTTAAAGCGGTTTTCAATTGGCGCTGGCGCCACGTATTTGCCTTTGGCAGTTTTAAATAATTCCTTTTTTCGACCCGTCAGTTTGAGTTGGCCATCGGCACGTAATTGGCCCAAGTCACCGGTGCGGAAATAGCCGTCTTCGGTAAAACTCTCGGCATTGAGTTCTGGGTTTTTGTAGTAACCAATCATTTGCCCTGGCGACTTGATCAAGACTTCGCCGTCAGCATCAATTCGCACCTTCACGCCCGGTAGCGCCACGCCCACGTGGCCGGCCATGCTGAACTTTTTCGTGGAGGTGTTGGAGACCGCAAAGTCTTCCGTCATGCCGTAGCCTTCCATTAAATTCAGGCCCAACCGGCGGTACCAGTCGATTAGCGCTGCAGGTATCGGTGCAGAACCACTACCGGCTTGCACCACCTGATCTAAACCCAGACCCTTGAGGACTTTGCGCCCGACAATTTTGCTGAGTATCGGAATACTCAGCAGACGGTCTAGCTTTTTCGCAGGCATCTTGCCAAACACACCTTGCTGAAATTTCAGCCACAAGCGCGGCACAGAGATGAAAACCGTTGGCCGTGCGCGCTGCAAGTCAGCGACAAAGGTGTCTAGCGACTCGGCAAAATAGATGTGGCTTCGGCCTAAGACAAAGCCTGTGCATTCAATCCAAGCGCGCTCAAATACGTGGGCCAGCGGCAGATAAGACAGGGCGCGGTAATCAAAATCCAGACCCAGTTCTTCGGTTTGGTAGTTAACTATGCATTCGCTGGCGCGTGTGACGCGCTCAAAACTGTGCATCACGCCCTTAGGCTGACCGGTTGAGCCAGAGGTATACATCAGCATGGCTAATTCGTCGGGACCGCGGGATGGGCGTGCGCTCACTGGCTCGACGCGCGCCACGATGGCGTCCCAAGTTTGGACGTCGGTATTTGGCGCTAAGTTGGCTGCCAAGTTAGGGGCTAAGGGCAGCGAGATGCAGGGCAGACCGGCCGGCACGGCGCTGGCTTGTTGATCCCATGTGTCGAGCTTGCCGACAAACAGCAGGCTCGCACCGCTGTGTTTTAGTACATAGCCTATGGTGGCCGCAGATTCGGTGGGGAATATCGCCACTGTGGTGCCGCCAGCCATCCAAATCGCTAACTCTGCCATCATGAAGTGGGCGCTGTTTTTCGCCAGTATGGCAATCCGTGCACCCGCCTCAAAATTCAGGCTGATGAGGTGGGCGGCCATGCGGCGCGACTGATTCATGGTGTCGGCCCAGGTGTAGTCGATGGTCTTACCAGCACCCGTTGGCTGGGTCAGAAAGACTTGGGTCGCGTGCTCTACCTCGTGGTCGTACACATAGTCAAGAATCAATCGGGCCTGGGTCATTTTGTGTCCTTTATTGTGATTATTGAAACTGATTCGGAAATGCAGACTGACCGTGCAAAACGGCGCTTTTCACCATTGTGGTCAAAACGAAGCGATAGTCGGCAATTTATAAAAATTCATTCGATACATAGTGTAAAAAAAGTCAGCCTAGAGGCCTGCGCTAAGGGTTGACCCGTAGCAAATGAGTGTCTCCTTCAGGCGTTGCAGTGTCTTTCGCTTTGTCATGTGTCAGTCGCTCTGGTTTGTTATGCTGATTGGTTAACTTCTACACGTTTATTGCCGCCAAAGATTCCCCATGAAACTTACCGAACTTACGGACGATTCTGAAGACACTCAGCACACGCTCGCCGAGCGTGCTGCGGCCGCATCGCGCAGCACTTGGGTCAGTGTGTTGGTCAATCTGGTGCTCAGCGTGATTCAGATTGCGATCGGTGTTTTTGCCAAATCGTCGGCACTGATTGCTGACGGTGTGCATTCACTGTCAGATCTGGTTGCTGATTTTGTGGTGCTTTTTGCCAGTCATCACGGCAAAAAAGATGCGGACAAAGAGCACCCTTATGGCCATCAACGGTTTGAGACTGCTGCCTCTTTGGTGTTGGGTTTGATTTTGCTAGCTGTCGGCGCGGGCATGTTGTGGTCGGCCTTTCGCAAGCTCGAAGCACCCGAGACGGTGCAGCAAGTGCATGTGATTGCCTTGTGGGTAGCCGGCTTGGCGCTGGTCTCTAAAGAGCTGCTCTTTCGCTACATGTTGGGCGTAGCCAAACGGGTCAAATCCAGCATGTTGGTGGCCAATGCTTGGCATGCGCGCTCCGATGCGGCCTCCTCATTAGTGGTGGGTTTGGGCATACTCGGTAACCTCGGCGGTTATCCGATTTTTGATCCCATCGCCGCGCTTATCGTCGGCTTTATGGTCGCCCGCATGGGTTGGAGCTTTGGCTGGGATGCCCTGCATGACTTGATGGACCGCTCCGCCGATGAACAAGAAGTTCAAGCCATACGTCAGACCTTGAACGATACTCCCGGCATTTGCAACGTGCATGATTTGCGCACCCGCAAGATGGGCGACATGATTGTGGTCGATGCGCATATTGAGGTTGATGCAGACATCACTGTCGAACAAGGTCACGACATTGCAGTCAACGCCAGCCAACGCGTGCTGGCACGCCACCGAGTCATCAACCTCATGACCCATGTAGACCCTTGGCGCAGACCCGATAGAGATCATGTGACAGCGGCGCCGCTGGCTCAGCCTGGCGACGTCGTTAATTCCAAGGCCGTCAGCTAGGTTTAATTCAGCCTTTCATTACTGCCTAGGATTAGCGCATAGCGCGAGAAAACCAGTCAAGCGCTTTTTGTATACGATGAGTTGGTTATCAATTCCCCATCGGAGACAAAAAATGAACCGCTTTAAACCTTTAAATCGCTGGTGTTTGGTTTTACTTCTGGGCCTAACTAGCCTTGCGACTCAAGCCCAAGCAGCGCCTTATCCGGCACCTGTAGAGGGTGATTTTGTTCTAGAGAATTTTAAATTCCACACCGGCGAGGTGATGCCAGCGCTCAAGCTTCACTACACCACAGTGGGTAATCCTGCGGGTATGCCGGTGTTAATCTTGCATGGAACGGCCGGGTCTGGCACCGGCATGCTGGGTGCGGGTTTTGCGGGTGAACTTTTCGGTAAAGGGCAAGCGCTGGATGCTAGCCAATACTTCATCATCTTGCCCGACGCCTTGGGCGCCGGCGCTTCGAGTAAACCGTCAGATGGTCTGAAAGCGAAATTTCCCAACTACAACTATGCCGATATGGTCAGCGCCCAGTACCGGCTAGTGACAGAAAAATTCAAACTTAAACATTTGCGTTTGGTGTTGGGTAACTCTATGGGCGGCATGCAAACTTGGAATTGGGGCACTACCTATCCAGATTTTATGGACGCCTTAGTGCCCATGGCTGCAACGCCAATGCCGATGTCTGGCCGTAATTGGATGATGCGGCGTTTGATCATTGACTCGATTCGCACAGACCCGACTTGGCAGGGCGGCAACTACATTCAGCAGCCGGCTAGCTTGCAGTTTGCCTCGGTATTTTTTGGTATTGGAACCAGTGGGGGCAGTCAAGCTTTGCAGCGCCTGGCGCCGACCGCAGAGCGCGCCGACGCCTTGCTCGATGGGCGTTTAAGTGCTGCTTCTAAGGCCGATGCCAATGACAATCTGTACCAGTGGGAATCGTCTCGCGATTTTGACCCGGTCAGCGTTTTGAATCGCATCAAAGCGCCGCTGTTGGCGATTAATTCTGCCGATGATGAGCGCAATCCACCCGAGCTAGGTGTGATGGAAACCACGCTGGCACGCATTCCCGGTGCCAAGCTTTTCTTAATTCCAGCAAGTAGCCAAACCGCCGGTCACGGCACCACCATGCAGGCTAAATGGTGGCAGGGTGAGCTGAAAAAGCTACTGACCAGTGCACCAGTTTTAGCGCCAAGCCATTAAATTTAGATTTTTTGAAATAACGCTACGCACTTCAAGCTCAAGCTCAAAGCAATCAGCCCCTGCGGAAATCGAGAAATCTCGACACCCGCAGGGGCTGATTCTTTTGAGTGTCACAAGGCCTTGCCGAGCAAGATTACCTCATGACTTCAAGCCTTGGATTAAGAACCAAAGCGGCCCAAGTTCATGACCTTTGTCCACGCCGTGACGAAGTCATTGGTAAATACTTCTTGAGCATCGCTAGACGCGTAGTACTCGGCAATAGCGCGCAACTGAGCGTTTGAGCCGAACACCAAGTCAGCAACGGTGCCCGTCCACTTTGGCTTGCCTGTGACGACATCGTGGCCTTCAAGCACACCGACTGCCTCGGCCTTTTGCCACTTGGTGCCCATGTCCAGCAGGTTCACAAAGAAGTGGTTGTTCAACGTACCTGGATGCTGGGTGAGCACGCCGTGCTGGCTGTGTCCGTTATTCGTATCCATGGCACGCAGTCCACCGACCAAGACCGTCATTTCTGGTGCGGTCAGGGTCAACAGTTGTGCTTTGTCAATCAGCATCTCAGCGGTATAGCTCTCCAAGCCTTTACCGATGTAATTGCGGAAACCGTCGGCTTTTGGCTCAAGCGGCTCGAAAGAATGCGCATCTGTATTTTCTTGCGAAGCGTCCGTGCGTCCTGGTGTGAACGGCACTGTCACTACTTGACCGGCTTTTTTCGCTGCAGCTTCCACTGCGGCATTGCCAGCTAAAACGATCAAGTCGGCCAGAGAGATTTTCTTGCCACCCGATTGCGCCGCGTTAAACGTAGCTTGGATTTTCTCCAGCGCTGCCAACACTTTGGCCAACTGGGCTGGCTGATTCGCTTCCCAGTCTTTTTGTGGAGCCAAACGAATACGCGCACCGTTTGCGCCACCGCGCTTATCACCACCGCGGTAGGTCGAGGCAGAAGCCCAGGCCGTGCTGATCAGCTCTGCGTTGCTCAGACCGCTGGCCAAAACTGTGGCTTTGAGTGCTGTGACATCTTTGCCGTCGACCAAAACGTGGTCAACCGCAGGCACTGGATCTTGCCAGATCAGAATTTCTGCTGGCACCAGCGAGCCGAGGTAGCGTGAACGTGGACCCATGTCACGGTGCGTCAACTTGAACCAAGCACGGGCGAAAGCATCAGCCAGTTCTTCTGGATGGGCCAAGAAGCGGCGCGAGATTTTCTCGTAAGCCGGATCGACACGCATCGCCATGTCGGCGGTAGACATCATCGGTGCATGGCGCTTGCTTGGGTCATGTGCATCAGGCACGGTGCCGGCACCGGTGTCGCCGACTGGCTTCCACTGCTTAGCGCCGGCTGGGCTGGTTGTCAGTTCCCACTCGTAGCCAAACAGGGTTTCAAAGTAGCTGTTGTCCCAAGTCGTTGGTGTTGGGGTCCAAGCGCCTTCTAAGCCGCTGCTGATGGTGTCAACGCCTTTGCCGGTACGGAAACTGCTTTTCCAGCCAAAGCCTTGTTGCTCGATAGGAGCGGCTTCTGGTTCTGGTCCGACATGGGACACGTCACCTGCACCATGGCATTTGCCAAAGGTGTGGCCGCCGGCTGTCAGTGCGACGGTTTCAATGTCGTTCATGGCCATGCGGGCAAAAGTCTCGCGAATGTCGCGGGCTGAGCCGAGCGGGTCTGGCACGCCATCCGGGCCTTCTGGATTGACGTAAATCAGACCCATCTGCACGGCAGCCAATGGATTGGCCAATACACGGTCGCCGGAATAGCGTTCGTTACCCAAGAATTCTGTTTCTGGGCCCCAATTGATTTCTTCACCTGGTTCCCAGATGTCTTCGCGGCCGCCGGCAAAACCAAAGGTTTTGAAACCCATGGAGTTCATCGCGACGTCACCAGTCAGGGTAAACAAATCGGCCCATGACAGTTTGCGGCCATATTTTTGCTTGATAGGCCAGAGCAGGCGGCGTGCCTTGTCCAGATTGACGTTGTCTGGCCAGCTGTTGAGTGGTGCAAAGCGCTGCGCGCCATTGCCGTTACCACCGCGACCGTCGGCGATGCGGTAGGTGCCGGCTGAGTGCCATGCCATGCGGACAAAGAATGGGCCGTAGTGACCGTAGTCTGCTGGCCACCACTCTTGCGAGTCGGTCATCAAGGCGGTGAGGTCTGCAACGACAGCGTCTAAATCCAGGGTTTTGAATGCTTCAGCATAGTTAAACGCCGTGCCCATAGGGCTAACCATGGCGGGCTGCTGATGCAAGATTTTGAGGTTTAAATGGTCGGGCCACCAATTAGCTTTGGTCTGACTTCCGACTATGGTTTTTTTAGTGGCGGCGCCCGAAAATGGGCAGGTTGGTTCGCTTGACATTGTGGTTTCCTTTAATGATTTGCAATTGAGATCCAATAGTAATGGAGAACACCTTCGCAAACATGCCCGAGCAAAACTGTTATTGAATCGCCTTCATAGTCAGGCTCAATCAAGTAAATACTTTTCATTACTAGTTGTTGAAAAACTGGGATTTCAGATGACGGCTAGACGGCGTATTGCCTTACAACTCACTCTCTTTTTTCGATGTCGAAAGACGGATGAGTGGCGAGAGATTTCACCTTTCTTAAACGCCAACATTCCACCTATTTTTTCGCCAAAGACAGGGATAAAAGCAGTTTGCTTCGGTAGTGAATTGACTTGGAATCACAACGTTTCACCTTGACGTTCGCGCTCTGTTGTTTTGATTCAGCACAGAGCACAAAGTGCGCTTTTCATTTTCAGTGATTAACGGTTAGTGACTTGCAGCTTCGGTTGAGGCGGGCTTGAATGAAGCTAAGGCTAAGGCTAAGGCTAAGGCTAAGGCTAAGGCTAAGGCTAAGGCTAAGGCTAAGGCCAATTAGCGCTTAGCCGTCAGTACCGTTACTTCAAACAGCGTGAGCCTAAGGTTTCAGAACGCGGCGCTCACACGGTTTGATTGCATAACAACTAGCTTGAATCAAGCGAATGCAATTTAAAGCGTTTTCCCTTTAAGGTGAGTAATACGTAACGCATCCCACAGTGAGGGCAGCAAAATGAGCGAAACCGGCACCGCTGTGATGACAATAAAACTCTGTAATTTACCAACGCCGTCGGCGCCCAGCGAGACCAAAATGATGGCTGTCGCGCCCATGGCGACACCCCAGAATGCGCGCACTGCCGCGGATGGCTCGCTGCTCTTGGACATCGCCACTGAGATCACATAAGTCATTGAGTCGCCAGTGGTGGCGACGAAGGTAAAGGTCAGCACCATGAACAATATCGACACTAAAAAGCCGGCCGGCAGATTCTGCGTGATGGCGAGCAAAGCGGCCGGCAAGTTAAGGCCCTCGAATGCCTGCGAGATAGAGCCGGCCTGCGCCAGTTCCATCGAAATACCGGTACCGCCCACAATCGTGAACCAAAAGTTGGTCACCAGTGGCGCAACAATTGACAAAAGAATGACGATGGCTCGGATAGATCGGCCGCGGCTTACGCGTGCCACAAACACCGCCATTAACGGTCCATAGCCTAAGAACCAGCCCCAAAAGAAAACCGTCCACCAGCCCAGCCAGCCGGGTGCGCCAAACACGCCCGCTTCGCCGCGGTAAAGCGCCATAGGAAAGAAATTGGTGAGGTAAACGCCCATGCCTTTGAAGAAGCCTTCGAAGATAAAGCTGGTAGGTCCTACGACCAAGATGAAGATTATTAAAATGAAGGCCAGCCAAATATTGATCGCACTGGTTAACTGAATGCCGCGATTGATGCCGCTAAGGGCAGACAAGGTATAGATGCCCACCAATGCGCCGATAACGATGGCTTGTGTGGCAAATCCATTGGGTATGCCAAACAGTGTGTGCAGCCCGTAGGCCACTTGCAAACCGAGAAAACCAATCGGCCCGACCGTGCCGGCCACCACAGCGATGATGCAGACCGCATCAGTGAGGGTGCCGATAGGGCCTTTGATCGCGCGATCACCAAAAACCGGATACAGCAGGGTGCGCGGCGCTAGCGGCAAACCTTTGTCGTAGTGATAGTGCATCAGCATGATGGTGGTCAGCGAACCCAAAATAGCCCAGGCTAGAAAGCCCCAGTGCAGATACGACTGCGCCAGTGCTGGCCAAGCAGCAGCGGCCGATTTGGATTGCGCACCGAACAGCGGAGGCGACGACATAAAGTGCGCCATCGGCTCACCAGCGGCCCAAAACACGCCACCGCCAGCGAGCAGTGTGCAGATGATCATTGAACTCCACTGAAAGAGACTGAACTCTGGTTTGGCGACATTGCCCATCTTCGCTTTTGCCCCCGGCATAAAGAGAATCACCAGACTAATTAAAAATGTCGACAGCAGCAGCAATTGCCAATACAGACCGAAATAACGCGACGCAAAGGCAAAGCCCGTATCGACTGCGACTGAAAGGCTGTTTAAATCGATTAAGGCCCAAAGGCAAAACAGCGAAATAACACCGCCCGATAGCCCAAAAAGCGGAAGGTCGAGTCGGCGCGTGGGGAGTGGCGAAGCGTGGGAGTTTTTATTCATTTCGTTTTTTGTTAGCACTTAGCCTGCGCGGCCAAGCCTGCGGCGCAGCTAGGGCGAAGCAGGTGCTGAGTTTGTGTTGGGCACATGTTTTGTTTATGTGCATAGAGAAGGCCTGCGATGCAGGCTGCGCTCAGACTTCGAAATCGTAATCTATTGTCAATGGCGCGTGATCTGAAAACTTTTCTGTTTTGTAGATGTGAGCGGTGTGTGCGCCTTGGGCAAAGCTAGGGGTTGCCAAATGGTAGTCCAGTCGCCAGCCCACATTTTTGGCATACGCTTGGCCTCGGTTACTCCACCAGGTGTAGGCGTCTCCCGTGGTGCTTGGATGCAGTTTGCGATATACATCGACCATGCCGCCACCCGCGTTTTCTAGCGCTAACAACTGCGTCATCCAAGCGCGCTCTTCTGGCAGAAAACCGCTGTTTTTCTTATTGCCTTTAAAGTTTGTTAAATCGATTTCTTGATGTGCAATATTGATGTCGCCGCACAAAACAAATTCGCGCTCATTTTTAAGCGCCAGCATGTAAGGACAAAACTCGGCCAGAAAGCGGATCTTGGCGGCTTGGCGTTCTTCGCCCGATGAGCCGCTGGGGAAGTAGGCACTTATGACCGACAACTTGCGGCCTGCTCGGTCAAAGCGTGTTTCTAAGTAGCGGCCTTCCAAGTCGAATTCTGCCGAGCCATAGCCGACGATGACATCACTGGGCTCTTCTCGGCTGTAAACCGCAACGCCCGAATAGCCTTTTTTCTCTGCGAAATGAAAGTGGCCTTTTAAGCCGGCAAGCACCTCAAACCTATCCTTTATATCGGCGCCCTGAGCCTTTAGTTCTTGCACGCAAATACAATCCGGTTTTGACTGCAACAGCCAGTCTTCCAAGCCTTTGCTGGTGGCAGAACGTATGCCGTTGAGGTTGAGGCTGGTTAATTTAAACAAGGACATCTCCAATGAGCACCCCGACAGTCACGCCAGGGCAAGAAAAAAATAGTCAGTCACTCAGTCTTAAAGACGGTGTTGCTGCAGCACCAGACGCTTTGGCGCAGGAGTTTGTGCAGTTTGCCGTACAGGCAGGAGTACTGCGTTTTGGTGAATTCAAGACTAAGGCTGGGCGTTTGAGTCCCTACTTTTTCAATGCAGGGTTGTTTGATGATGGCGCCAAACTTGGCTTGTTAGCGCAATTTTATGCGCGTCAGCTGCTGCAATCCCAAAAGGATAGCGGGCTGGAGTTTGACATGATTTTTGGCCCAGCCTACAAGGGCATACCACTGGCTGCTGCTGTCTGCATAGAGCTGGCGCGGCTAGGTCATAACTACCCATTTGCCTATAACCGCAAGGAAGCCAAAGACCATGGCGAGGGCGGCACTTTAGTCGGTGCGCCACTGCGCGGACGGGTACTTATTATTGATGATGTGATGTCGGCCGGCACTGCTGCGCGCGAATCGATTGCGATTATCAAAGCCGCGGGTGCGACGCCGCATGCTGTGGTCATTGCGCTGGATAGGCAAGAAAAAGCCACGGAAAACGGCCAAGACGTGCCCTATAGCGCGGTTCAATTTGTGCGTAACCAATTAGGTCTGCAGGTATGTGCCATTGCACGTCTTGCCGATTTGTTGCAGTATTTGACCGTGCCTGCCGCATCCGATGCGGCGGCCGCGGCCGCTGATGTCGGCGTTCACTATCAAGCCGTTTTGGCTTACCGAGAACGTTACGGCGTGGATTAAAGTTAGATAAATTTGAGGTCGCAATTGCTTTCTAAAAAATTAGTTTGTGTTGTGTTGTCTGTAACTGTGGGCATTGCCACAAGTGCCATCACGGCTGTGGCAGTTTTTTTTCAATCTGCTGCAACAGCGCAAACTTTTTTTTCTTGCACGGATGAGCAGGGACGCCAAATAAGGTCTGACCGGCCAATTGCCGAGTGCGTAGACCGCAACCAAAACGAACTCAGTTCAACAGGTATGGTGCGCAAAATCAGGGGGCCTACGCTCACTGTTCATGAACGCAACGCATTGGACGAAAAGGAAAAAATTGCGGCGGATGTGAATGCTCGGGTCAACGAGGAAAAGCGCTTGAGTAGAGCTTTGCTGCTACGTTATCCGAGCCGTGCGGTTCACGACAAAGAGCGCGGCTTGGCCCTAACATCCTTAGCCGAGAAAAATCAGGCGCTACAGAAAATTATCTCAACGCTAAATGAGCAGCGTAAAAAGCTAGACAAAGAGTTTGAGTTTTATGCCCAAGATAAAAGCAAAGCACCGATTGCATTGAAGCACCAGTTAGAAAACGTGGAGAGCAGCTTGACGCTGCAAAAGCGTTATCTGAGCGAGCAAGAATTAGAGAGAACCCGCATCAATTCCCGCTTTGATTTAGAGCTGACAAAGCTGACGCCGCAGTGGTCAGTAGTTGCCCCCAACATCAGCCAGCAGAGCGAGAAAAAATAAGCTTGTCGGCCAAAGCGATTTGGGCTGGCTGCGCACATAAAAATACTCACATAAACGTATGCAATATGTATACATATGGTTAAAAATTTTTAGTAGTAACTACAAGAAATGTTATCAACATGAACGAGCAGCGTTTGCTTTGGGTGTAGATTTTATTTTTGTCCATGCATACGCCGCGTGGGTGCGTTACACGAATGAAAATATGAACGGTTTGATTCGTCAGTTTTTCCAAAGGCAGTGCGCTTCGTTTGCCTCATGAACGATGACATTGCTTTAGCGATGCATAGACGCAATCTTCATCTCAAAAAATGTTCGGGAGATTGAACGCCGCATAAGTCTTTTATGCGGTAGACACAAATCAATCATCCAACGCTTGCACGTCTAGATTAAATCTGCCGAACTATTTAGATTCACTCTTTCTATCGTATTGACCATCGTCGCTAACACCTGCATCAATTTTCGCGGTCGACAGAAACTGTCGTAATTGAAAGATAAGAGTAGCGCCAAAATCCTCTGGTATTTCTTTTGTCAAAACTTGCTGACTAATTTCTGCGATTTCAGCTTGAATAAAATCACGCGTCATATGTGGTCGAAAATTTTGGTAAAGAGAGAAGTATTGATCGCGTTGTGTTGCCAGTGCATAGATTGCCGAATCTCCAATATCGCCAAGAGTGGCTGAATTGGTAAAGACTGTTGGCCCATCTGTTAGCTCACCTGTTTGCTCATCTCTTTTGAATTCGCCTTTAAGCCAAGTCAGAATTTCTTTAAATTGAGTGGGAGTTGCTTGCCCGCCATTGAGGATAAGTCCTATCGCTTTCACCATGAAATCGCGTGAATTATTAGGTATTAACCGCAGCTTCAACAACTCATCAAGTGTTACTTGAGCGCTTAAAAATTCTCGAGAAGAATAAATAATTTCTAAGAGTTGCAGCTTTTCTGGTGCCGATAAATCTTGGCTCACGAGTACTGCGGATGTGTCGCCGCAAGCCGTATCAAACCCTAAGCGCATGTGATGTCTAAACATTGCCGGATCATTACCTTCAGCCATGTGCATGGCCATAACTTGATCGCACAGAACTAAGCGCTGTACAAGTGGGTATTGCCTGAGACCTATTCCACTCATCACGGCAGCCATAAACACAGTCATTTTTTGTGGTGAGATATTGGCTTGAACGATGCCGGCTAGTAACGTTAATCGCTCTAGCTCATGGTGGCTAACTAGTCCACCCCACTGACGAAGCGTAGCTATGATGTGGCGCATAGCAATAGCTGGCATGGCTGCATTCAATGCGTTCATCGCTTGGCGGGTTCTGTGAGGATTGCCCAAAATTTGCGTGAATAAAAAATATGTAGATTGTTGCTTAACAGCTGGCCGTTGAGTCGCGGCCCACAGCTGCGCAAGCAGTGGCTGCGCAATGGCCATGCTGGCGACTTCTGGTTCTCCCGCAGTTGTCGCTGCAATGATCAGGCCTTCACCCCCGGCCGCCGTCAAGGTGGCCCATAGTTCAGCTTTTCTGACGTTAGAGTTGGCAGTTAGGTGGGTCAACAACTCTAGGGCTTTATCGGCCACTGCGGGTTGTGCGGAGCTCGTTGCCGCGGTTAAGACAGCTGCGCGACCAACGTTCCCCAAGGTGTCCCAGAGTTCAGCTTTTCTGACGTCAGAGTTGGCCACTAGATTGGCCAACAAAAACAGGGCTTTATCGGCCACTGCGAGGTTCGTTGCCGCGGTTAAGACAGCTGCGCGACCAACGTTCCCCAAGGTGGCCCAGAGTTCAGTTTTTCTGACGTCAGAGTTGGCCACTAGATGGACCAACAAAAACAGGGCTCGCTCGGCCACTGCAGGTTGTTCTAGGTTCGTTGCCGCGGCAACGACAGCGGCACGCCCAGCGTACCCCAAGGTGGCCCAGATCTCAGTGTTTCTGTCGTCAGAGTTGGCCGCTAGATTGCCCAACAAAAACAGGGCTTCTTCGGCCACTGCAGGTTGTGCGGGGCTCGTTGCCGCGGTCAAGACAGCTGCGCGCCCAGTAGTCCCCAAGGTCGCCCATAGTTCAGCGGCTCTGACGTCAGAAATGGCAGCTAGGTTGCCGAGCAAAATCAGGGCTCGTACGGCCACTTCGGGTCGTGCGGGATTCGTTGCAGCGTTAACAACTTCAGACATTCGACCCTGAAGTTCGCTATACACCGCGGCGTTTTCTTCTTCATTGATACTCGAGCGATTGAGTAATCTTTCTAACTCTTCTGGATGAATCTGCACGCCTTGATGGGTTTCAACTAAAGGTGAGGAAGAGGAGAAACTAGCGCTGCTGATTATTCTGCTGGGACGGCTGGAGCTACTAGAACTACTCGCTTTAGCCTCAGTGCTATCTACAGTGACTGATGTGACTGATGTGACTGCGTAGCTCGATAAGCTTCTTGGAGAATCGGGACTGACTTGGTGTGTGGGTATCCGACTTGCAAGGCTGCTTTGAATAACTACTGGGCTTGGAGTCGTCGGTATTTTTCTTTCTGTATCTTGCCTTACAGAAGGATTGATGACCGCCGTTTTATTTAAGGGATTCATGTGTCGTTACCGGTTGAAGTGAATAACGTTGCGCAATATGAATAGAAGATATTTAAAAAATTGATTAAATTTATCGATTTTTGCTGGCGTTTATAGCGCTGATCGGTTACGCGTGCAAGCGTGAAAATACTAAAAAACTTGTTGTACGCATTGAGGATTGCATCAGTGAGATGGTATTTTTGTTAGCGTTAAGTTGCAAAAATTAAACCAAAAAAATTCGGGGATGGTGCGGTTTTGCGTTGGCATAAACGGCTAATCATTCATTGCGAAATAGCAATTTATGCGATTAATCTCGAATTCACTTTTGCTTGCCCCGGCGTTGTCAAATTGCCTTTAGCAATACGGCGTTAGTAGAGAAAGTCGCCGAGAAGGGGCGGGGCTCCACACGCTCTCTCAGTTTTTATAAGCTGTGCACGTGCACGTGCTTATCCATTCGGGAGCAGTTGTAGACGTTGAACTTTATCGCTGCTGTTGGGGGTGCAAGGATTTGTGCGCAGATGGCGTGGGTGATGTAGCTGGCGTTCTTTGTCTCTAAGGCTTTAGCCATGAAACTTGCCGTCGCTTCATCAGACGCTAAAACTTCGCCACTTTCAAAACTTAAAAACTTAAAAACTTAAAAAACTTTTGAAAATTTCCGAAAAGTTTTGTCGGCCTTATCTGAATCAGACACTGCTGCAGTTGACGAACTACGCACTCATCAAGCTGGGTTTAGTCGGCATGCGCTTTACTCACTGATTGCGCTACGCATGCATCGCCCCGCCGTAGTTGGCACGCGTGTGTTCGTATTTTCCGAAGTGATTTTGGCTGTCTATAAACGTATGCACTATGCATACATACGGTTATAGATTTTTAAGTTCAGCCTAATTTTTTCTTGAGCAATTCATTGACCTGCGCAGGATTGCCTTTTCCCTTGCTGGCTTTCATTGCCTGACCGACCAAAGCGTTAAAAGCTTTGGTGTTTCCAGCGCGCACTTCTTCTACGTTTTTCGGATTTGCAGCCAGTACTTCATCAATGATTTTTTCCAACTCGCCCGAGTCGCTCATTTGCTTGAGACCCTTGGCTTCGATGACCGCATCGACATCGCTGGCTTGACCTAACCAGAGCGCGTCAAAGACTTGCCGCGCCGCGTTGTTCGAGATGGTGCCGTCAGCAATTCGCGTGATCAAGCTGGCCAATTGGGTTTGGCTGACGCTGGATTCTTCAATTGATTTTTCGTCTGCATTGAGGCGCCGCGAGAGCTCGCCCATGACCCAGTTACCGGCGAGTTTTGGCTGGCCGCAGCTAGCGGTGACGGCTTCGAAATAACTGGCCGTGGCGCGGCTTTGTGTCAGCTGACCGGCGTCGTATTCAGACAAGCCGTAGTCGGCCTCAAAGCGCGCCGCCATCACGCGCGGCAGCTCTGTCATTGCTGCGCGGGTTTGCTCAACCCAGTCGCGGCCAATCATGAGTGGCGGTAAATCGGGGTCGGGAAAATAGCGGTAATCGGCCGCATCTTCTTTGGTGCGCATGGCGCGAGTTTCGCCGCTGTCGGGATCGAACAGTACAGTGGCTTGGCGAATCTCGTGACCGTCTTCAATTTGTTCAATTTGCCAACGCACTTCAAAGTCGATCGCTTGCTGCATGAATTTAAAACTGTTTAAGTTTTTAATTTCGCGGCGCGTGCCCAGTTCAGCGCCGGGTTTGCGCACCGAGACATTGGCGTCGCAGCGAAAGCTACCCTCTTGCATATTGCCATCGCAAATGCCAATCCAAGTGACGATTTTATGCAACTCTTTGGCATAGGCCACGGCCTCGCTGGAAGAGCGCATATCCGGTTGTGTGACTATCTCTAGCAATGGCGTGCCGGCTCGGTTCAGGTCTATACCGCTCATGCCTATGAAGTCTTCGTGCAGCGATTTGCCCGCATCTTCTTCCAGGTGGGCACGCTCTAGGCGCACGGTTTTTTTCTCGCCATCGACAAAAAATTCAACGCTGCCGCCTTGCACCACAGGGATCTCGAACTGGCTGATTTGATAGCCTTTAGGCAGGTCGGGATAAAAATAATTCTTGCGCGCAAACACACTGCTTTCGGCGATGTGGGCGTTGATCGCTAGACCGAATTCAATCGCTCGCTGAACCGCGCCCTTGTTCATCACCGGTAGTGCGCCGGGCAAGGCAAAGTCAACGGCTGATGCTTGGGTATTTGGCTCAGCACCAAACGCGGTGGAGGCGCGGCTAAAGATTTTTGAAGCGGTAGTTAACTGGGTATGGGTTTCAAAGCCAATCACGACTTCGTAGCCCTGCACCAACAGGGATTTTTTTTTCACGGTGTTCATAGCGTTTTGACTCATGCTTGCGGTGCTCGTTGATGCCAATCGGTTGCCAGTTGAAACTGATGCGCCGCGCCCAGTAGCTGGGCTTCTTTGAAATAGTTGCCTATCAGTTGCAGACCTACCGGCATGCCGTGCGCGCCAAAACCGGCGGGCACGCTCATGCCGGGGAGGCCGGCTAGGCTGGACGACAAAGTGTAGATATCGGCCAGATAGTTGGCCACTGGGTCGGCGGATTTCTCGCCCAGCTTCCACGCCACTGTGGGTGAGACTGGGCCGGCAATGATGTCGCACTTGGCAAAAGCACTTTGAAAGTCTTGGGCGATTAAGCGGCGAATCTTTTGTGCTTTGAGGTAGTAGGCATCGTAGTAGCCGGCGGACAGCACATACGCACCAATCATGATGCGGCGCTTGGCTTCGTTGCCAAAGCCTTCGGCTCGCGACTTTTTATACATCTCTGTCAGATCGCTGTACTGCGCGGCGCGGTGGCCGTAACGCACGCCGTCAAAGCGGCTCAGGTTGCTGCTGGCCTCGGCCGGTGCGATCACGTAGTAGACCGGTATTGACAACTCTGTCAGTGGTAGATCGATATCCACCAGCTTGGCGCCTAGCTTTTCATATTCGGCCAAGGCCGCATGCACGGCAGCTAACACATCAGGTGCGCAGCCAGCGCCAAAAAACTGCCTTGGCAGACCAATGCGCAAACCCTTGAGGCTGTTATTACCTATGCCGCTGGCGGATTGGACGAGTAGGTCAGCAGCGTAGTCAGTTGCCGGCATGTCTAGCGAGGTTGAGTCGCGATCCAGATCGGGTCCGGCCATGGCCGAGAGCATCAAGGCGCAGTCTAGTGCGCTGCGTGCCATCGGTCCGGCTTGGTCTAGGCTAGAGGCAAAAGCCACCATGCCGTAGCGCGAGCAGCGGCCATAAGTCGGCTTGATGCCAGTGATGCCGCACAGCGAAGCCGGCTGGCGAATCGAGCCACCGGTATCAGTACCCGTAGCGGCCGGTAGCAAGCGCGCCGCCACGGCCGCGGCTGAGCCACCCGAAGAGCCGCCCGGAATCCGGCTGTGGTCCCAAGGGTTTAGTGCCGGCTTATAAGCGCTGTTTTCATTACCCGAGCCCATGGCAAACTCATCGCAATTGAGCTTGCCCAAAGTGACCATGCCAGCGCCTTGGTCCACGCCTAAACGGTTGACCACAGTGGCGTCAAACGGGCTGCGATAGTTCTCCAGCATTTTTGAGCCAGCGGTGGTGGGAAAGTCACGCGTGACAAACACATCCTTGTGGGCCAATGGAATGCCTAGCAAGGGGCCGCGTTCGCCATTGGCCAAACGCTGGTCGGCGGCTTTGGCTTGGGCGCGCGAGACGTCGGCGTCTTGCGCTAAAAAGGCGCCCAGATTGTCATGCGCTGCGATGCGCGCTAAAAAATGATCCGTCAGCTCTAGGCTAGAGACTTCGCCGGCGGATAGCTTTACTGAGAGCTCGCTCAGGCCAAGGTCGTGTAATTCTGTGTTCGGGGTGTTGCTGTTCATTCGATGACCTTGGGCACTAAAAATAGGCCGCGTTCGACAGCCGGTGCGCTGACCTGGCTGGCTTCTCGTTGGTTGGGTTCGCTGGCGATATCATCGCGCAGCCTGAGGGCGACTTCGCCTAGCAGTGCAGCTGGGTGTGCCAGCGGTGCAACGCCGTTGGTGTCTATGGCATCGAGCTGGTCGACCAGCCTGAAAAATCCGTTGAGTTGATCCAAAATCGGCGCTATTTCGTCACTGCGCAATTCAAGTCTGGCCAGATTGGCCACGCGTTCTATGTCTTTAGATGTCAGTGCCATGGTTTTAAACTACTCAAAAAAATTGCTGATTTGCGCTAAGCGGGGGTAAAGACAAGGCTGCAAGGCTCTTTGCGCTTATTTCGCGGAAGGGGGATGCGTTATTATCCGCCTTGAAGCTAAAACACGGCCGGATGCATTCTTTACGCGTTTATCGGCTCGCAAACCCCAGATATAAAGACAGTTTTTCCAATCGCCTTTCTTTCCTTTGAACTTCTTACCGGCCCATTGCGTTGTATTTCATTTTGAATCCAACACAGTACCAAATGAAGAGCAAGGGCAAATCTAAGGCGGAACATAAGAAGAAAGCCGGGTTTTGCGCGACTTTGCGCGCTTTAGTCATTTATTCATAACCGTTTTTTTCACTGCGTAAATTTCCCTAAAAACAAACCCCCAGCGGCGATGGTGCAGCGAAGCTTAGCCCATGCCCTAACCGGACTTCTGAATATGTTTGAAGCATTTCGTCGGTACTTTTCCACCGACCTAGCCATAGACCTTGGCACAGCCAATACCTTGATTTACGTTCGCGATCGCGGCATTGTGCTGGACGAACCTTCGGTCGTAGCGATACGCCATGAAGGCGGCCCGCAAGGCAAAAAAACTATACAAGCTGTGGGCCGTGAGGCCAAGGCCATGCTGGGCAAAGTGCCTGGCAATATTGAAGCCATTCGTCCTATGAAGGATGGCGTGATTGCTGACTTCACGGTCACCGAGCAGATGCTCAAGCAATTTATCAAGATGGTGCATCCACGCAGTTTTTTTAAGCCTAGTCCGCGCATCATCATTTGCGTGCCTTGCGGCTCTACCCAAGTGGAGCGCCGCGCCATTCGCGAGAGCGCATTGGGTGCAGGCGCCAGCAATGTTTACCTGATTGAAGAGCCTATGGCCGCAGCGATTGGCGCTGGCTTGCCGGTCTCCGAGGCCAGCGGCTCCATGGTGGTGGATATCGGCGGCGGCACTACCGAAGTCGGCGTGATCTCACTTGGCGGCATGGTCTACAAAGGCAGTGTGCGCGTGGGTGGTGACCGTTTCGATGAGGCCATCATCAACTACATTCGCCGCAACTACGGCATGCTGATTGGTGAGCCGACGGCTGAAGCGATTAAGAAAAACATTGGTTCAGCTTTTCCTGGCTCTGAAGTCAAGGAAATGGAAGTCAAAGGCCGCAATCTTTCCGAAGGCGTGCCGCGCAGCTTCACGATTTCGAGCAACGAGATTTTGGAAGCCTTGACTGATCCGCTTAACAACATCGTCAGCGCCGTGAAAAACGCGCTTGAGCAGACACCTCCAGAGTTGGGCGCAGACATTGCCGATCGCGGCATGATGCTCACTGGTGGCGGTGCTTTGCTGCGCGACTTAGATCGCTTGCTGGCTGAGGAAACCGGCCTGCCGGTACTGGTCGCCGAAGAACCACTGACCTGCGTGGTACGCGGCTGCGGTATGGCGCTAGAACGCATGGACCGTATGGGTTCTATCTTCACCACGGAATAAACCTTAACCATTGAATTCGGTGCGGGTCGCCTGCGTCCCGCCTACTAGCGCATATGCCTCTCGCAACCTTGGACAGATCGACGCCTTCGTTTTTTAAACAAGGTCCGTCAGCGCTTTCTAAACTGATTTTTTTCAGCGCTTTGTCCCTATTCTTGATGGTCGCTGATGTGCGTTTTCACATCACTGAGTCGACACGCTCAGTGATGCTCACCGCACTGTTTCCGGTTCAATGGCTGGTTCAACAGCCAGCGCGTGCACTGCAAATTGGCAGTGAATATGTCAGCGGTTTGGATCAAGCCAATAGCAATAGCGCGGATGCCAGCCGAAAACTTGCTTTGCAATCACTACGCGCCGGTCAAGTCGAGCAGTTGTTGTTGGAGAACGATAGGCTGCGTAAGTTGTTGAACTTGCGCGAGCATCTGGCTACTTCCGTCATGGCCGCCGAAGTGCTTTATGACGCAGCCGACCCCTACACCCGTAAATTCATCATAGACAAGGGCTCGTTAAAGGGCGTGGATTTGGGCTCGCCAGTGTTAGATGAAACCGGCGTGCTCGGGCAAGTGACACGGGTTTATCCGCTGGTCAGTGAAGTCACGCTGGTGATAGACCGGGATCTGGCCATTCCCGTGCTCAATGTACGCACTGGCGCGCGCAGCGTAGCTTTTGGTGACGCTACTACTGCGGGTGGCGGGCTAGAGCTGCGTTTTATGGGCAGCAATTCCGATGTGCAGGTGGGCGACTTACTCACCAGCAGCGGCGTCGATGGTGTTTATCCAGCCGGTCTGCCGGTGGCCAAAATTAGCCGTATTGAGCGACGCGCTGAGTCCGCCTTTGCCAAGATTTACTGTACCCCACAGGCTTTGGTCAGTGGCGCTCGCCATGTGATGGTGGTCAAGCCGATTGGTGAGCAGATTCCCCCCCGGCCTGACACGGTGGCAGCTACACCCGCTGGTAAAGGAGTCGCCAAATGATCTTGTCTTCGTCTGGCCAGCAGCTGTTGTTACCCGTTAACCGAGGTTTTATTTGGGCTAGCTTGATCGCTGCGCTGCTATTGGACATGTTGCCGTTTGGCCGGGCGGTATGGATACCTGACTTTTTGGCACTGGTGCTGATGTTTTGGAGCATCCATCAGCCGCTGCGCGTGGGCATAGGCATGGCCTTTATGTTTGGTCTGATCATCGATGTGCATCAGACCTCGATGTTGGGCCAACACGCGCTGGCCTATACCGTGCTGTGCTTTTTGGCAACCTTGATTAGTCGCCGGCTGCTGTGGTTTTCCGTGCCCTCGCAGGCGCTGCAGGTGCTGCCTTTGTTTGCACTCTCGCATGGCCTTGAGCTGTTGATTCGGATGCTAGCGGGCGGTATTTTTCCGGGTTGGTATATTTTGCTCGCCCCTTTGATTGAAGCCTTGCTTTGGCCGCTGGTGAGCGTGTTGCTGTTGATACCGCAGCGACGTGCGCCCGATCCAGACCAGAACCGTCCCTTATGAGCTTGCGCTTTCCCGGATTGCTATGACAGAGCTGAGAAATGTTGACGCCGACTTATCGCGTTTTCGCACCCGTATCGTGGTCGCCATTTTGGTTGTACTGTTTGCTTTTGGATTGGTCACTGCGCGCCTGATTTATCTACAGGTTTATCGCCACGCTGACTTAGCTGAGCAAGCCGAAAGCAACCGCACAGCGGTTGTGCCCATAGTGCCTAATCGCGGGCTGATACTGGACCGCAACGGCATAGTGCTGGCGAGTAATTACTCCGCCTACACGCTCGAACTCACGCCATCCAAGATCGCCAACCTCGACGAGACCATTGCCGAGCTAGCGACTATTGTTGCGATTGAGCCGCGCGATAAACGCCGGTTTAAACGTCTACGAGAAGAGTCGAGAAACTTCGAGTCGCTGCCCATACGCACCAAATTGACAGACGAAGAAGTCGCACGTTTTGCGGCTCAACGCTTTCGTTTTCCGGGTGTAGATATCAAAGCGCGGCTGTTTCGCAACTACCCTTACGGAGAGTTGGCAAGCCATGTGATCGGCTATATAGGCCGGATCAATCAAAATGAGAAAGAAGCGCTAGCCGGCAGCGAAGAGGAGGGTAACTACCGCGGAACCGACTACATCGGCAAGCTCGGGGTAGAGCAAAGTTTTGAAAAGCAGCTACATGGCACGACTGGGGTTGACCAAGTCGAGACCTCTGCCGGTGGCCGCGCCGTGCGCAAGCTTTCAACCAACCCAGCCACGCCGGGCGACACCGTGATGTTGTCGATAGACATACGGCTACAAAAATTAGTCGAAGATATGTTTGGCGAGCGCCGCGGCGCGCTAGTGGCCCTTGATCCCAAGACCGGCGATGTACTGGCTTTCGTGAGCAAGCCCACGTTTGACCCCAACTTGTTTGTCGACGGCATTGATGTCGAGAGTTGGCAGGCGCTAAACGAATCAATTGACAAGCCGCTGCTCAACCGCGCGCTGCGCGGCACTTACCCGCCGGGTTCAACCTACAAGCCGTTTATGGCCATGGCGGCTTTGCAAACCGGCAAACGCTCGGCCAGCTTTGTGGTCAACGATAACGCTTCTTGGACTTTTGGTGGCCACACTTTTCGCAGCCACGGCGACATCGCCTTGGGTACGGTCGACATGTATAAAGCCATCGTCAAGTCCAGCAACGTCTATTTTTATTCGCTGGCTAACGAGCTCGGTGTAGACGCCATTCATGACTTCATGGTGCCGCTGGGCTTGGGGCAAATCACCGGCATAGACATTAATGGCGAAGTCAGGGGTGTATTGCCCAGCCAAGAATGGAAGCGCAACCGTTATAAAAATGCGGCGCAGCAACGCTGGTATCCCGGTGAAACCATCTCGCTAGGTATTGGTCAGGGCTACAACGCTTTTACTATGCTGCAAATGGCCCAGGCCACCGCCATACTGGCCAACAATGGCATCAAGCACACACCGCGTCTGGTGATGGGAACGCAAGATCCTGTGAGCCGAGCGATCCATTTGCTGCCACTGACGGCGGCGGTGGACTTGGGCTATAAGCCTGAAAACGTAGACATCATTAGGCGTGCGCTGGTTGGCGTGACGCAAGAAGGTACATCGGCGCGGGTGTTCGCCGGCGCGGGCTATCTTTCTGGTGGCAAGACCGGCACGGCGCAGGCGGTGACGATTGGTCAGAAAGAAAAATACAACAGCGCCAAACTCGATGAACACCAGCGTGATCACGCGGTCTATATGGCTTTTGCACCGGCTAATGATCCAAAAATAGCTTTGGCCGTGATTGTCGAGAATGCCGGTTGGGGCGCTGGCGTGGCCGCGCCGATTGCGCGCCGGGTTTTTGACTACATGCTGCTCGGTCAGTACCCCAGCGAGGAAGACATGGCTGCGGTGCAAAAAGGTTTGGCTGCCGCACCCATTGGTACGCCGCGTACCGCGGCAGAAGTCACTGCACTGCTTGACGGCCGAGGCAAGGCTGCGGCTGGATCAAGCGCTGCGATTGGCCGGGCTGCGGCTAAGTCGCTGGCGATTGCACAGGCCCTTGCCAAACTCAAGCCGCCGGTGACGGCGCAAGACGCTAATCCAGATTAATCGTACGGCTTGCAAAGCCATTTTGCAGGGACGAAAAAAAACGCTGGGGTTACCAGCGTTTTGGCAAAAAACATCTTTTGAATGGCCTTTTGCAGATGCGATTATTGTTGCTTGAATGTCTCCTCGGCTCCCCGCTTTGCGAGCAGCTAGGCTCGTCGGCAAGACCTCAACTATAAGCCGTTGTACCCCAGCGAGTCATTGGGGCTTTCCCTCATCAAACGGATTTTATTTTTACGCTGAGTAGATTTTTTTAATAAGCATACTTACTAATGCCTTTAAAACTTAGATGCCAGCTTGTATCCACTTAGCCGCTTTTTCCGCAATCATGAGTGTTGGCGAGTTGGTGTTGCCGCTGGTGATTAGCGGCATCACGCCAGCATCGACGACACGCAGACCTTTGATGCCGCGCACTTTGAGATGCGAGTCAACCACTGCCATGACGTCGTCGTCGCGGCCCATTTTTGTTGTCCCAACTGGGTGGAATATGGTGGTGGCGATGTCGCCGGCTAGCCGTGCAAGATCTTCGTCGCTCTGGAATTGCACGCCCGGCTTGAACTCTTGCGGTTGGTATTTTGCCAGTGCACTTTGACCGACGATTTTGCGCGTCACGCGCAGCGAGTCGGCGGCCACCTGCCGGTCTTCTGGCGTACTGAGGTAATTAGGCGCAATCGCTGGCGCGTCCTCAAAGCGCGCACTTTTGATGTTGACGCTGCCGCGGCTGCTTGGGTTGAGGTTGCAAACGCTGGCGGTAAAGGCGTTGAAGTTGTGCAGCGGCTCGCCAAAAGCGTCTAGTGAGAGTGGTTGCACGTGGTACTCGAGATTCGGGTAGAGCTGATCCGGCGAGCTGCGCGTGAAAGCGCCTAGCTGCGATGGCGCCATGCTCATGGGGCCGGTTTGGCGCAGCGCGTATTCCAGCCCGATACGGGCTTTGCCCAGTAGCGTGTTGGCCATGGTGTTGAGCGACAAGCCCCAGGCTTTCTCACCTGGCAGACTTTGCACTTTGTAGACCGAGCGGATCTGCAAATGGTCTTGCAAGTTCGCGCCCACGCCGGGCAGGTCTTGAATCACTGGAATGCCGTGCTGCTGTAATAGTGCGGCTGGGCCAATGCCCGAGAGTTGCAAAATTTGCGGCGAGCCGATGGCGCCGGCGCAAAGTATGACTTCGCCCATGTGACCAGAATCGCGGGTTGACAGGGCGGTGACGCGCTCATCGCCCACCCAGACCTCGACGCCGGTACAGCGCTGGCTGCCATCGGCCTGCGGCGTGATCACCAGCTTGCAGACTTGGGCGCTGCTCCAGAGCTCAAAGTTGGGCCTGCCGTAGCACTTGGGTCGCAAAAAGGCTTTGGCGGTGTTCCAGCGCCAGCCGCTTTTTTGGTTTACCTCAAAGTAGCCTACGCCCTCATTGTTGCCACGGTTAAAGTCATCGGTGGCGGGTATGCCGGCTTCTACCGCAGCTTCGGCAAAAGCGTCGAGTAAATTCCAGCGCAAGCGCTGCTTTTCAACCCGCCATTCACCGCCTGAGTTGTGGTGACGTAGTTGCTGCTGGTAGCCATCGGCCTTGTTTTTCATCAACTCTGGCGCCGTGCCGCGCGCGCCATGCATGGCGTCTGCGCCTTTGTAGTGGTCTTCGTGCATTTTGAAAAAGGGCAGGGCGCTGTCCCAGTTCCAGCTCATATCGCCGGTTAGTTGCGCCCATTGATCGTAGTCACGCGCTTGGCCACGCATGTAAATCATGCCGTTAATACTGGAGCTGCCGCCCAATGTTTTGCCGCGTGGGTAACGCAAAGAGCGGCCGTTTAGACCCGCATCTGGCTCGGTGCTGTAGAGCCAGTCGGTGCGCGGATTGCCTATGCAGTAAAGGTAGCCGACGGGTATGTGTATCCAGTGATAGTCGTCTTTGCGGCCCGCTTCTATGAGTAGCACACGCTTGGATGCGTCGGCGCTTAGGCGGTTGGCCAGCAGGCAGCCAGCAGTGCCGGCGCCAATGATGATGTAGTCAAAGACCTGATCGTTTTCTTGCATGGGTAGCTTGTCTCTTGTGATGTGGTTTGCACCGGAACTGGCGGTTATCGATTTTTCTCGATATTGCCTGAGCCGGCTTGTCGCCGGGCTGACGCTGGTTTTTGTATGGCGTACACGTCGCTATTGTGGCAAAAACTGCGCGGCTTTAATGCAGGACAGTTATGTTCCTGCAACGCTGTCGGATAGCGGCGGCAAGTTTGCCATTAACCGGGGTTGTCAGAGCGATGTTGGGCTGTGAGCCGGCGTAGCAGTTAACATCTAAATTAGCTTGACTTCACTACCCGGCATGGACCCCAATACCCCGCGCATTCAAATTCAGGACACGCCGCAAGGCCAGTCGCTGCAGGTGCTGGGCGCGTGGACGGCGGCTGAACTTAGCCGGGCCTCGGTCTGGACTGCGCTGACGGCGCAGCTCGCCAGTCTTGAGTCGGCGAGTCAAGAGGCGCCGTGGAGTCTTGCCAGCATTGAAAAACTCGACTACCTCGGCGCCCAAGTTTTGTTTCGCCACTGGGGCCACCGAATTCCACCGCAACTCGAGCTACAAACGTCACAGCGTGAATTGCTGGAGACGGTGGCTAAATTTACTGTCAGCCCACCGCCGCGCATGCGTTTGACTCTAAGTGATTTGCTCGCCATGGCCGGTTCGCGCCTGTTCACGCTGCTCGACCACGCGAGCGGCTTGTTGCGCCTAGTAGGCCAGTTGCTACTCGATTTAATACGGCTGTTACGCCGGCCCAAACAAGGGCCGTGGCGCGATTTGTCGGGTCATCTTTATCAAATCGGCGCGACCGCGCTGCCGATCACTGCACTGGTAGGTTTTCTGATCGGCGTGGTGCTGGCTTATTTGATTTCGCAGCAGCTCAAGCAGTTTGGTGCTGACTCTTTTATCGTCAATATTTTGGGTATCTCGTTGGTGCGTGAGCTTGGGCCGGTGCTGGCTGCGATTTTGATTGCTGGACGTTCCGGCTCAGCGATCACGGCGCAGATCGGTGTGATGCGTGTCACTGAAGAGTTGGACGCCATGCGCGTGATGGGCATTGCCCACGGCTTTCGTTTGGTCTTGCCGCGCGCTTTAGCGTTGGCCGTGGTGATGCCGCTCATTAGCGTCTGGACGACGTTGGCTGCGCTGGCTGGCGGTATGTTGGCAGCTAGTGCCAGTATGGGCATTACACCGGGATTTTTCATTGAATCTTTACCCGCTGCAGTAGAGGTCAGCAACTTGGTGTTGGCCACGGCCAAGTCCGTGGTTTTCGGTTTGCTGATCGCGCTGGTGGGTTGCCATTTCGGTCTGCGCGTCGAGCCCAATACTGAGAGCCTTGGCAAGGGCACGACGGCATCGGTAGTGACTTCCATCACCGTAGTGATATTGGTTGATGCGCTGTTTGCAGTGCTTTTTAAAGGCATAGGCATATGAGCGCATTGGTCGTTGAAATCAACAAACTCTGGACAGTTTTTCCGAATGGCGAAAAAGAGTTTGTGGTGCACAAGGATTTAAATTTAAGCGTGCAGCGCGGCGAGGTGTTGTCTTTAGTCGGCGGCTCAGGCACCGGTAAAACCGTGCTGCTGCGTCAGATTTTAGGGCTTGAAATGCCAACCCGCGGCGAGATCACCGTGCTGGGCAGACCCGCGGCTGAAATCGGTCGGCGCGGCGCGGCCAGTCGGGTCGGCATGTTGTTTCAGCAAGGCGCATTGTTTTCAGCCTTTTCGGTGCTGGAGAACATTGCTTTTCCGCTGCGCGAATTAAACACGTTGCCGGCCGCCCTGATACGTGAGGCGGCCATGGTTAAATTACAAATGGTTGGCCTAGGGCCAGACGCAGCTGACAAAATGCCTAGCGATCTTTCAGGTGGTATGGTCAAACGCGTGGCGCTGGCCAGAGCCCTGATCATGGATCCGCCGCTATTGCTGCTCGACGAGCCGACCGCCGGACTAGACCCAGAAAGCTCAGACAGTTTTTGCACCTTGCTGCGCTCACTGCACCGCGACATGGGATTGACCGTGGTGATGGTCACGCATGATTTGGACACGCTGTTTGAGCTCAGCACGCGTATCGCGGTGCTGGCAGAGCAAAAAGTGATTGTGAATGCCGCGCCCAAGGATGTGGTGGCCTTTCCCCATCCCTTTATCCACCAGTTTTTTCTCGGTGAAAGAGGTCAGCGCGCCATGGAATTGCTGCGCGAATATCCTTTTACTGTGTAGAGACTGACGAACAAAAAGACGATAGGAATAAACATGGAAAACAAAGCCCATGCCATGCTGGCGGGCACATTTGTGCTGCTGGTCTCGGCTCTGCTGGCGCTGCTGGCTTTGTGGCTAACGCGTGACGTGACACAGCGCGATATCTACGAGATGAGCACCAGCGAGACGCTGACCGGTTTGCAACCGCAGGCCAGTGTCAATTACCGCGGCGTGCCGGTTGGCAAAGTCGAGGCGATTGGTTTTGACAGCAAGGTCAAGGGCAATGTGCTGCTGCGCGTGTCGATTGACCGCGCCGCTCCCATGACTGCGTCAACCTTTGCCAGCGTGGTCTCGCAAGGCGTAACGGGTTTGAGCTTTATTCAGCTGGACGACAACGGCGAGTCCACCGAACGTTTGCAGCCCGACTCTAACAACCCGCCGCGGATTCGATTAGAAGTCGGTGGTATCAATAAGTTGGTCAAAAAAACCGAAGACATTCTCACCCAACTCGAAGAAGCCAGCATGCGTGCCAACACACTGCTGTCAGGCCAGAACCAACAAGCTATCACGGCGGCGATTACCCAGATCGGTAACGCCGCGGGCAGCATAGACGCGCTGGCCAAGTCGTTGGCACCCACGGTGGCGAGCTTGCCTAAAGTATCGCGTGAGGCGCAGGCAACACTGCTCTCTGTGCGTACTGCAAGCGATGAATTAGCCGTTACCGCGAGTCGACTCAACGAAAAAGATGGACCTTTGGATAAGCTCTCGCAGAGCGCTACCGCACTGGCTTCTGGTGTGGAGACTTTCAGCGCTTCCACCCTACCCAAGTTGGGTAATGTTGCGGATGACACCGGCCGCGCCATGCGCCAGCTCAGGCGCACCATAGACAACGTGGGCGATAACCCGCAAGCACTGATTTTTGGTAATGGTCCGGCGCTGGCAGGCCCGGGTGAGCCGGGCTTTTCTGCTAATTCGCCAGCGAATCAATGAAGCAGCCGCAGCCCGGCAGAACGGATCTATTGATGCAAACACCTCATCGTCGTAAACGGTTTTTAAGCTTGTTATGTGGGGCAGCGGTCGTTTTTCTCAGCGCTTGCTCGGCGCTGCCGGATAAGCCGATGCGTTCGCTAATGTATGACTTCGGTCCCGGTTTGGTGTCTGTCCCGGCAGCAACGCAAACACAACTGCCAGCGATTGCGCTGGAGGAGCTCTCAACCGTAGGCGGTGCTATTGACAACCAGAGCTTGCTTTATCGTCTGGCTTATACCGATGCGCAGCAACTGCGGCCCTACTCTCAAGCGCGCTGGACTATGGCGCCGGCGCAGCTGGTGCAGCAGCGTCTGCGCGAGACCTTGAGTCAGCGCCGCGCCGTGTTCAACGCAGGCGAAGGCGTGGCCTTAAACCGCAGCCAAAACGCAGTTTTGCCGCTAATACTCAAACTACAGTTGCAAGAGTTCAGCCAATTGTTCAGCACACCCGACGCCAGCGTTGGCTTAATACGCCTGCAGGCTACCTTGGTCGAGTTAACACCGGCAGGCGAAAAACTACTGTTCCAGCGCCTGCTGGTAGTGCAGCGCCCAGCACCGACACAGGATGCGGCTGGCGGCGCGAGCGCATTGGTTCAGGCCACTGATGCGGCGATTGCCCAGCTCGATGACTGGTTGCAAACGGCCAGAAGTCAGCCATGACAAGCCGCTTGCAGCAACAGTTGCAAGAAGCCGGGCTAACAGTTTTTAGCTGTTGTGAAAGCTTGGATTACTACGGCGCCGACTTGCTCAAGGTCGCCCCCTTGTTGCAAGACATGACCGCTGCTGAGGCTGACATTCTGGGCGCGGCCATGCTGCTAGTGCGCGCCCCAGCGGGTCAAGTGCTGATCCGCGAAGGTGACACCGGCGAGTGGATGATGTTGCTGCTCAAGGGCACGGTTGACATAACCAAGCGTATGGATGGTCAGCACAATAGCTTGGCAAAGCCTGCACTGGGCAACAGCCAAGAGCTGACTCAAGCGCAAAATCCAGATGGCGACCAAGATCAGCAAGCCGCCTTCTCGCGCATAGCTGTGATTCAGCGTGGCGCAGCGTTTGGTGAAATGTCCATGTTGGACAGCAACCCACGCTATGCCAGTTGCACCGTCATAGAGGCTGCAGAAGTCGGCGTGCTCGGCCACCACGAGATCGCCTTGCTGATTCGTGACCATCCCGCCGTGGGCGCCAAGTTGCTGGTCAAAATCACCCAGTTGATGGCGCAGCGCCTGCGCAATACCAGCAACCAGTTGGTGCAATTGCTGCGGGAGAAAAAGTCCAAGCGGCGAACCCAAGACAACACGGGTGAGGCGGCTTAATCAGGCCTTAGGCTTCAGGCCTCAAACATTTGTAACGCAGTGGCGGCGAAGCTGTTTTTTTTAGCTCTTGAGAATCGGGAACAGTTTGCCCAGTCCGTCCGCCATCACTTCGACGGCTAGCGCGGCGAGTATCAAACCCATGAGCCGCGTCATCACATTGATGCCGGTTTTCCCCAGCACGCGTGCAATCGGTTTAGCCAGCGAAAAGCAAATCGCCGTAGCCAAACCAATCACCACGCCGTAGCCCACCAGCATGCTGAGTTGAAACGCAGTACTGGCTTTGTTGGCGTAAATCACCACGGTAGAAATAGTCGCTGGGCCGGTCAGCAGCGGAATCGTGAGCGGCACCACAGCAATGCTGGCACCGCGTGCGGCTTTGGCTGCACCGTCTTCCATTTCATGCGTGTTGGGCTTGGCCTCGGCTGGCTGCGCGTTGAGCATATTCATAGAACTGGTGAGCAACAACATGCCGCCACCGACTTGAAAGCTGGCCAGTGAAATACTGAAAAATTCCAAAATCTTCAGGCCTAACAAGGCGCTGATGGCGATCACCACAAAGGCACTGAAAGCAGCAGTTATTACTGTGCTGCGGCGCTGCTCTTCTGAGAAGTCTTGCGTGTAGTGAATAAAAAACGGAACAATCGCCAGCGGGTTAACAATTGCCAGCAGCGTCACCAGTGGTTTGAAGTCCATTTAACGGCCTCCGGACACGTCGAGTAATGTGCCGGTGACGTAGCTGGACTTTTCATCCATTAGCCAGACGATGGACTCGGCTACTTCCTCGGCTGAGCCGGGGCGCTGCATAGGTACTTGAAAAGCCAAGTCTGTGGCGCGGTTGGGTAGGCCACCAGAAGCATGAATCTCAGTACTGATCAGCCCCGGTCGCACGGCGTTCACGCGTATGCCTTCACCAGCGACTTCGCGCGACAAGCCAATCGTGAAGCTGTCTATCGCGCCCTTGGCCGCGGCGTAGTCAACATATTGGCCGGGCGCACCCAGTCTTGCCGCCGCGCTAGAGACATTGACTATCGTGCCGCCCGCACCGCCGTAGCGAGTGCTCATGCGTTTGACGGCTTCGCGGGCACACAAGAAAGAGCCAAACACATTGATCTCAAACATTCTCTGCAAGCGCTCTAAGGTGATGGCATCGACGCGGGTGGTTTGGTCCACCACGCCAGCGTTGTTCACTAGCGCATGCAGGCGACCGAGTTTGGCGTCGACTTTTTCAAACATTGCCAGCACCTGCGCTTCTTTGGCGACATCGGCCTGCACCGTGATGGCTTGGCCGCCGCCAGCGCGTATTGAGCGCACGACCTCGTCGGCGGCTAGTGAATTGGCGGTGTAATTGACAGCCACCGCATAGCCTTGGGCGGCAGCAAGAAGGGCGGTGGCTGCGCCGATTCCGCGTGAGCCTCCGGTGATCAGAACTACTTTTGTCAAAACCTGTCTCCTGCAGATGTGGTCAAACCCGTGTAAAACGTGTCTGGCGTTAAAACGTCAAAGTATGCGCCTACTTGGCACATCGCAGACCTTGTTCTGCAATCTTGAGCGCGCCACCAGTGGTAGGCCAGCCACCATAAAAACGAGGAGACAAAATGATCACATCAATTGACTACTACTTCACGCCCCAAAGTCCTTGGGCTTATTTTGGCCATGCGCGGTTTACAAAAATGGCGCAGGCATCCAAGGCTAGTTTGCGTGTGCGGCCAGTCGATTTCGGTCGTGTCTTTCCCATCTCTGGTGGCCTGCCTTTGGGCAAACGCGCACCGCAGCGCCAAGCCTATCGACTGCTAGAGATGCAACGCTTTTCTGAGCAGCTCGCTGTGCCTATGAATTTGCAACCGGACTTTTTCCCGGTTCAAAGCGATGCCGCTGCGCGCTTGATTATTGCCGTTGATTTGCATGACGGCGCGTCAGCGGCGATGCAAATTAGCGCGGCTTTGTTTTCTGCCGTTTGGGTTCAGCAGCGCAATATTGCCGATGCAATAGTTCTGGCTGAATTGTTAGCCGATGTCCAAGCGCAATACGACGCCAATACCGACGCGGCTATCGCCGCCGGTGTGTTTGGTGCACCCAGTTATGTGCTCGATGGTGAGCTGTTCTGGGGTCAAGACAGGCTTGATTTTGTTGCCCGGCGTTTGAATGCGGGCGACTAATTTTTTTGGTTTTTTGGTTTTTTAATTTTTTTCAACAGGAGATTTTTTCATGGGTAATTTTGTAGAACTCAAGTCCGCAGACGGTTTCGTTTTTCCGGCTTATGTGGCTCAAGCAGCAGGCGCATCAAAAGGCGCAGTCGTGGTGCTGCAAGAAATTTTTGGTGTCAATTCACACATCCAACAAGTCAGCGATCGCTTGGCTGCACAGGGCTACTTGGTTGTAGCGCCGGCGACTTTTGAACGCGTTAAACCCGGCGTTGATCTGGGCTACACCGAAGCCGACATGCATGCCGGTATTGCACTGAAATCTGCTGTGGAGTCATTGCCAGCAAAAGGCGTGATGCCGGACATCCAAGCCGCCATTGATTACGCGGCTAAAACCAGCGGCGGCAAAGTCGCCATCATGGGTTTTTGCTGGGGCGGTTTGCTTACCTGGCGTTCGGCTTGCACCTTGACCGGTCTATCCGCTGCCGTGCCTTATTACGGCGGCGGCATGGTGGCACCGGCTGAAATTGCATTGCAACCAAAGTGCGCGGTGTTAGCGCATTTCAGCGACCGTGATCACTCGGTACCGATGGAAGGTGTGGAGGCTTTCAAAGCTGCGCAACCGCAGGTTCAAAGCTTTGTCTACAGCGCTGACCACGGTTTTAATTGTGATCACCGCGGTGCTTACGACGAGGCGGCGGCAACTGCGGCGCAGCAGCGCACATTGGCTTTCTTGGCTGAAAAACTGGCCTAATTTTTTAGTCTATTAGATGCTGGACCAGTCTGGTCCCGCATTAATGCCTTGGCCTAACGCTGGGCTTTTGCTAAGTATTGATTGCGCACAAATAGCAGCAATACAACCAAAACGATGAGCACCATTGCGGTAAACGTAACCCAAAAGCCTGCGGACGAATGGATCACTGGCATGAACTCAAAGTTCATACCGAAAAAACCGGTGATCAAATTGAGGGGTAAAAAAATGGCTGTTACCGCTGTGAGAGTTCGCATGATGTCGTTGGTGCGGTGGCTTTGCGCGCTAAAGTGCATTTGCACGGCGGTCTCTGCACTTTGCTCCATACGCCGCACATGGTGAACCACGCGTTCTATGTGTTCGAGCACATCGCGGGAGCGCACTTTTAGTAATTCGCGTTCGCGCCGACTGACTGGCGTATCGATGTCAGGCCATGTCTCGACTGAATCTATCCAGTCTTGCACTGCTGCACGTTGGTCTTCGCAGATCTCGTCGAGCTGGTGCAGCGCTAAGCGCGCATCCATGATGGCGTTCCAGTTGTTAAAGCGCGTGTTCGGGTTGAGCAGCTCGCTTTGCCAATGGTCCATCTGACGTGTGAGTTCGCGGCGTAATTCCAAGTAACCGTCGACCATTTGATTGACCACACGAAGCATTAAATCCGCCGGACTGCTGGGCAGCTTAACGCCGCTGGCGCGCGACTCGGCGCTGCTCGCATTGAGCAGGCGCAGCGCATAGGCATCGCGCACGCTGCATTCTGTGGGGTGGACGGTTAGCAGCAGATTGTCGAAGACGGCAAAGCCAACCGGGCTGGTGTCTATGCGCTTGAGCACCGGCGGGCCACCGCGTTTGCTGCGGGTATGCAGGGGCTGGCCGGGGCTGGCCATGTCGGCTTCAGATTGGCCGGCTGCGAGGCGACGAAACACCAGTACATCGTATTGCGAGGTGTAGTCGTAATGTGAAGGCAACTGGTTGTTGAGCAGGTCTGCGACATGCAAATCAAAGAGTTGCGTGCCGCATAGATTTTGCAGACAGGTTTGCATCTGCGACTGCAAAACCTCGAACTCCCGGCGTGCACAGGCAATCCAGACAAAGCCTTGCGGTGGGAGTTGCAGCGGCAACATATTAGTCTCGCTAATGAGATGACTATTGGCTGTGATGTGAAAAACGCGCATGTGTTTTTTGCTTTAGGCTTGGCGCAGTTTTCGTGCCGCGTCGATGGCGAAATAAGTCAGCACACCATCGGCACCGGCGCGTTTAAAAGCCAGCAAACTCTCCATCATCACTGCATCGTGGTCTAACCAGCCGTTGATGGCGGCGGCCTTTAGCATGGCGTATTCGCCGCTGACTTGGTAGGCAAAGGTGGGAATGCCGAATTCGTCTTTCACGCGCCGCACCACGTCGAGGTAAGGCATGCCGGGCTTGACCATCACCATGTCCGCGCCTTCGGCAATGTCCATCGCCACTTCGCGTAGTGCTTCGTCTGAGTTACCCGGATCCATTTGGTAGGCTTTTTTGTCGGCTTTTCCCAGTGTGGCGGCAGAGCCCACTGCATCTCTAAAAGGGCCGTAAAAGGCACTGGCGTATTTGGCGCTGTAGGCCATGATTCGGGTGTGTATGAATTTATTTTCTTCCAATGCGCGGCGAATCGCTGCGATGCGGCCATCCATCATGTCGCTGGGCGCGATGATGTCTACGCCGGCCTCGGCTTGGCACAGCGCTTGGCGTGTCAGCATGGCAACGGTTTCTTCGTTAAGGATGTAACCGTTTTCATCCGGTAGACCGTCTTGGCCGTGGGTGGTGAAGGGGTCTAGGGCGACGTCTGTCATCACGCCGAGTTCGGGAAATTGCTTTTTAAGCTCGCGCACAACCCGCGGTATTAAGCCGTCGGGATTGGTCGCTTCAACGCCGTCATACGTTTTGAGTGAAGCATCAATAACCGGAAATAAAGCCAGCACAGGAATGCCGAGTTCCACGCATTCGCGAGCCACTGGTAGCAACAAGTCCAAGCTCAGGCGTTCGACGCCGGGCATGGAGGCCACCGCTGCGCGCTGGTTTTGACCGTCGGTGACAAATACCGGGTAAATCAGGTCGTGTGCGCTGAGCGCATTTTCTCTAACCAAGTTGCGGGTGAAGCTGTCGCGGCGCAGGCGACGCGGACGGCCCATGGGGAAAGAAGCGAAGTTTGATGCATGTATGGTCATTCCTAAATTGTGACAAGCTTTGAAGTCAGCAGAAATTATTCGTGTGCATGGCCTTTTTGGTTTGGTTAATGGCTTTCAGCGACAGGCTCAACTTGATATAAAACCAAAGGCTTCACAATCTCGCGGCGCTGAATTTGAAAAATGCCAATACTTGATGATTTCAGTCAAATCAATTGCCAAGCTTTAAGCGCTATGGAAGAATTCGTTCGTGCATCGGTCTACGGCTTTTGCATCCCGCTTTTCCTCCCTGAGCGGGGCCTTTGCGTGTGACAGCAAAAAGGCTTACAAGCCCGGCTGACTTCGCGTTAGCCGGGCATTTTTTTGCTTATCTTCCAACTGCGTAGCAGTCCTCTACACTCGAGCAATGCTCTGGGTTAAATCACTTCACATCGTTTTTATTGCCAGCTGGTTTGCTGGTCTTCTTTACCTGCCTCGTATTTTTGTGAACCTAGCCATGGTCTCGCCAAGCAGCGTGGCTGAGCGTGACCGTTTGCTCTTAATGGCGCGTAAACTGCTGCGCTTTACTACCTTGTTGGCCTATCCTGCGCTGGCTTTCGGCCTTTGGCTTTGGCTTGGTTACGGTATCGGTCGTGGACCGGGTAATGGTTGGATGCACGCCAAGTTGGCGGCTGTGCTACTGGCGCTGGCCTACCATTTTTATTGCGCGCAATTGCTCAAAGACTTCATCGCCAACCGTAATCAGCGCGGTCATGTCTGGTTTCGCTGGTTTAACGAGGCGCCGGTGGTGTTGCTGCTAATCATTGTGGTGTTGGTGGTCGTTAAGCCCTTTTAGCTTGGGCTAGGACGGTGGCTAGATTGTCAGACGAAAACATTTCTACTCCGCTCGCCCCCGTATCGGCTCATTCGGCCGAGCAGGGAAGTACGGCTTTTTTGTTGGCGCTGTTTTGTATTGGCGTGATTGTTTATGCCAGTCTTTATCCGTTCAACGAGTGGCGTGACCAAGGCATTTCTCCGCTGCATTTTTTGTTCGCTGCGCTGCCCAAATACTGGACTGGCTTTGATGTGGGGATCAACATCTTGGGCTATGCGCCGCTGGGCTTTTTGTTAGCGCTTTTTTTCATGCGCCGCTTTGCTTGGCCAGTCAGCTTGGCGTTGCTCACGGGCGGTTTGCTCTCGCTTTGCATGGAGTCATTGCAAAGTTATTTGCCGTCACGCGTTCCCTCAAATGTGGACTTAATGCTCAATACGCTAGGCGCTTGGTTGGGCGGCTGCTGTGCTTGGCTGCTGCAAAAAACCGGTGTGCTCGATCAATTGAAGCGTTTTCGTGCGCGCTGGTTTTCGTTTGATGCGCGTGGCGCTTTGGTGCTGCTTGTGCTCTGGCCGGTGGCTTTGCTGTTTCCCGCACCCGTGCCGCTGGGTTTAGGTCAGGTTTTTGAACGCCTTGAAGTTGCCGTCGCTGAATTTTTAGAAGACACACCTTTTTTAGTTTGGATGCCCATGCGCAACCTTGATCTGCGGCCGTTAGTGCCTGGTGTTGAGTTGTTGTGTGTGGCCTTGGGTGCCCTGATTCCCTGCTTGCTGGCCTACAGCGTCATCACCACGGTTCGTCAACGTGCGGCTTTTGCGTTGTTGATGTTGTGTGCCGGTCTAGCGGCGTCCGGCCTGTCCGCCGCGCTGAGTTTCGGTCCGACGCACGCTTGGGCTTGGTTGGATTTACCGGTTCAAATTGGGTTCGGTTTGTCGCTGTTGCTGGCGTTGTTGGCTTTGCGCTTGTCTCGGCGAATGGCCGTAGCAATTGCACTGCTGGCGCTGGTGACGCATTTGGCCTTGCTGAATCAGGCACCCGCCAGCGCCTACTTCGCACAAACACTGCAAACTTGGGAGCAAGGCCGTTTCATACGCTTTAACGGATTGGCGCAGTGGCTGGGTTGGGCCTGGCCTTTTCTTGCCTTACTCTATCTGTTGGCGCGGCTCTCGCGGCGCGGTAGTGCGCGTTGACTTGGGTTTATCAACGCGCAAATTGATGTGTGTATGTTGTGCGCCGCGCCGATTGACTCGGCCTTCACCGCGGCTTTACAAGCGTCAGTAAAATCAAGCCATGACTTTAATCAGCGCCACTAGCGTTCCAACCAACATTTCAAGTACGCCCGCGAACGAGCCGACCTCGTATTACGAGCGACATATTTTCTTCTGTCTGAACCAGCGCAAACCCGGCGAAGAATGCTGCTCTGGCCAAGCTGCGCAGCAGGCTTTTGACCGCTGCAAGCAGCAGGTCAAACTCGCTGGCTTGTCAGGCCCAGGCCAAGTCAGGGTTAATAAAGCCGGCTGCCTTGACCGCTGCGCCGCTGGACCGGTGGCGGTGGTTTATCCCGAGGCGGTTTGGTATAGCTATGTGGACGAGGCCGACATCGATGAGATCGTCGAGTCGCATTTGAAAAATGGTCAGGTCGTCGAACGCTTGCTCACACCGCCGCATCTTGGTCGTTAACCAAGCCTAATGGCTTAGTAGCGCAATAGCGCTCAAGCTTGCGCTGTTTTTCGGCTTTTTAGCGTCGCTTCAACGTGGCTTCAACGTGCTTTAACGCACGCAGTTTTAAATTTGCGACATTCACACTCACTTGCCTAAAGGTCTACTTTTGAACGCTCAGACCCAAAAACTTGTCATTCCCGGCGCTGCTGGCGCGATAGAAGCGGCACTCGATTTACCGCCTGCAGGCCAGATTAATCGCGGCGTGGCGGTGATTGCCCATCCGCACCCTCTTTTTAGCGGCAGCATGGACAACAAGGTGGTGCAGACGCTGGCACGCGCTTTTGCCCAATCCGGCTGGACCGCTGTGCGCTTTAATTTTCGCGGTGTAGGTGGCTCTGCTGGTGAGCATGACGAGGGCCGCGGCGAATGCGAAGACCTGCTGGCAGTCGTTAATCATGTCGCTCCTGCAGGCGCTCTGTGTCTGGCTGGTTTTTCGTTCGGCGCTTTTGTAACCACACATGCATTTGCAAGCCTGCTCGCTGTGCGTGAGATTGAAAAACTGGTACTGGTTGGCACCAGCGTTAGCCGCGCGCCAGCCGCTGCAATTGATGCTGCTGCACACCTCAAAACTTTGGTGTTGCATGGCGAGCAAGATGATGTCGTGGCCTTGTCTGCTGTGCTCGATTGGGCTAGGCCACAGGCACTTCCTGTTACGGTTGTACCCGGTTGTGGACACTTCTTTCATGGACAATTGCCCTTGCTGAAGAATTTGGTGCTGCGCCACTTGGCCGTGCCTTCTGCGACCTCTTAGTTTTCGTTCTGGTTTTTGTTTTATTTCCTTTTTTGAGTCACTGGACACCCCCTCCATGCATCGCTTTTCCAAGACTGTTGTCAGCCTTTTTATTATTTCCTTTTCCGCTTTGTCGCCCAGCGCTTTCGCGCAAGCACCGCAACCGCCTGAGATCGCTGCCAAGTCTTATCTGCTGATAGACGTGACCGCCAACCAGATACTGGCCGCTAAAGACATCGATTCTCAAATGGAGCCAGCATCGCTGACTAAACTCATGACGGAGTATTTGGTGTTTGATGCCCTCAGGTCTAAGAAAATTGATCTGAAGCAAACGCTGCCAGTGAGCGAGCGAGCCTGGAAAATGCCTGGCTCGCGGATGTTTATAGACCCCAAAATGCAGGTGCCGGTTGAAGACCTGATCAAGGGCATGGTGGTGCAGTCGGGTAACGATGCGACCATGGCACTGGCCGAGGGCGTAGGCGGCACTGAAGCGCGTTTTGTGGAAATGATGAATGAGCAGGCCAAACGCTTGGGCATGAATTCAACCGCGTATAAAAATCCCGAGGGTTTGACCGAAACCGGCCACTCCACGACGGCACGCGACCTGAGCGTTTTGTCAATTCACTTGATGCAGGATTTCCCTGATTACATCGGTTACTCGGCGATTAAAAAATACCGCTATCCCGGCACGCCTGCGGCCAATGACACGAATCGCAATACTTTGTTATTTCGTGACCCGACAGTGGACGGCCTTAAAACCGGTCACACAGAAGCTGCTGGCTATTGCATGATCGCTACCGCCAAGCGCGATTTTCCTAATTTGGGTGCTGCTGGCGCACCCGGTGGCCGCCGCTTGTTGGCCATCGTGCTGGGCACGACTAGCGACGTAGCGCGCGCCAATGAGACGCAAAAGCTGCTCAACTGGGGTTACACCGCGTTTGAGGCGGTTAAGTTGTTTGATGCAAATCAGGCCGTGGTAACACCTAAAGTTTGGAAGGGCAGTAGCAGTACCGTCAAGCTCGGACAAACGCGCGCAATTGTGGTGGCTGTGCCGTCAGGTACCGCCTCTAAGCTGCGCACTCAAGTCGCCAGGCCAGAGCCATTGGTTGCGCCCTTTAAGCTGGGTCAGGCAGTGGGTAGCCTGAAGATCATGGCTGGAGACGGCGATGCAGTGCTGGCTGAAGTGCCGCTGCAAGTGCTGGAATCTGTCAGCGAAGCTGGCATTTTCGGCCGAGCTTGGGATGCAGTCAGGTTGTGGATTAAATAACCGCACCGGTTCTGAACGGCCTGTAAAGCCCGTACTTTGACCTGCACTGTGGTCGGATGTACGGGCTTTTTTATGCAGCTGATTTGTCAAAAGTCATGTACTGCTACACTAGAAGGCTTTTCTGTAATCTGAAGAAAAGTTTTTCACGTTTATTCTTATAGATCCCAAACGTTTAGGGACGTTTATACATGCCAACCATTAATCAGCTAGTTCGTCAGGGACGAGAAGTCGAAAACATTAAGTCCAAAAGCCCGGCAATGGAGAACTCTCCACAACGCCGCGGTGTTTGCACCCGTGTCTACACTACCACCCCAAAGAAGCCCAATTCCGCTCTGCGTAAAGTTGCCAAAGTGCGCTTGACCAACGGTTTTGAAATCATCTCCTACATCGGCGGCGAAGGCCACAACCTGCAGGAACACAGCGTAGTGCTGGTTCGCGGCGGTCGTGTCAAAGACTTGCCAGGTGTGCGCTACCACATCGTTCGTGGATCGCTTGACTTGCAAGGCGTGAAAGATCGCAAGCAGTCGCGCTCCAAGTACGGTGCTAAAAAGCCAAAAGCCAAATAAGCTCTGTCGGTTCGGATTTAAACTCCGCGCCAGAAAATGCCAGGCAAATAGTTGTCATAGCAAATTCAAAAAAAGGTGTTTGATGCATCAGGCAGATGCGCCAAACGAAGTGACCTAAGTGCAAATAGTTGTGCCGGTCGAGTAAGTGAGTGTTTAACTAACGCTCGCGGTGTTGTAAAAAACAATGCCAACTGAAGCAAAGAGGTGAAAAAATGCCACGTCGTCGCGAAGTCCCTAAACGTGAAATTCTTCCAGATCCTAAATTTGGTGATGTAGATCTTGCCAAATTCATGAACGTGATCATGCAAGGCGGCAAAAAAGCCGTCGCAGAGCGCATCATTTATGGCGCGCTCGAGTTTATTGAGAAAAAGAACCCAGGCAAAGACCCGCTCGAGGCTTTCCACATGGCTATTGGCAACATCAAGCCAATGGTTGAAGTGAAGTCCCGCCGCGTTGGTGGTGCAAACTACCAAGTTCCAGTCGAAGTTCGCCCTGTCCGTCGTATGGCTTTGGCCATGCGTTGGTTGAAAGAAGCAGCTAAAAAACGTGGTGAAAAATCCATGTCGCTGCGTCTTGCTAACGAGTTGATGGAAGCTACTGAAGGCCGAGGCGGCGCCATGAAAAAGCGTGATGAAGTTCACCGCATGGCCGAAGCTAACAAGGCTTTCAGCCACTTCCGCTTCTAATTCAAGAGATAGTCATATCACTACGCTACATTGATGGCTTGCCGGGCGTGGTCAGGAACTTTTTAAGCTCTTGACTCCTGCCGGTTCAACCCCAAATTCTGCCGGGTGTGCTGTTAAAAGCACAACCGGCAGACGCGTAGTAAAAACCGAAGGACGCACTGCCGTCCTTCCACGAGTCTTTGTTCGCAATCCCGAACTGAAAGTAATTTATGTCCCGCGCTACCCCCATTGAAAACTATCGCAACATCGGCATTTCTGCGCACATTGATGCCGGCAAGACCACGACCACCGAGCGCGTCCTTTTTTACACCGGCGTGAACCACAAGATTGGTGAAGTTCACGACGGCGCGGCCACCATGGACTGGATGGAGCAGGAACAAGAGCGTGGCATCACGATCACCTCTGCTGCGACCACCTGTTTCTGGAAAGGCATGGACAAGTCCTTGCCTGAGCACCGCATCAACATCATCGACACCCCAGGCCACGTTGACTTCACGATTGAAGTCGAGCGCTCAATGCGCGTGCTTGACGGCGCTTGCATGGTTTACTGTGCAGTCGGCGGCGTCCAGCCACAGTCCGAGACCGTCTGGCGTCAGGCCAACAAGTACAAAGTGCCACGTCTGGCATTCGTCAACAAGATGGACCGCACTGGCGCGAACTTCTTCAAAGTTGTTGAACAGATGAAACTGCGCTTAAAAGCCAGCCCTGTTCCAATGGTCATACCAATCGGTGCCGAAGAAAACTTCACCGGCGTGGTCGACTTGATCAAGATGAAAGCCATCATCTGGGACGAAGCTTCGCAAGGCATGAAGTTCGACTACCGTGACATCCCGGCCGAACTCGTCGAGCAAGCCAAAGAGTGGCGTGAGAAGATGGTTGAAGCTGCGGCTGAAGCCAACGAAGAACTCATGACCAAGTACCTCGAAGAGGGCGAGCTGACGGAAGAAGAAATCAAGTTCGGTATTCGTACCCGTACTATCGCCAGCGAAATCCAGCCAATGTATTGCGGTTCGGCTTTCAAGAACAAAGGCGTTCAGCGCATGCTTGACGCGGTGATCGAATTCATGCCGTCGCCAGTGGATATTCCACCGGTTAAAGGCATGGACGACGACGAACTGCCAGTTACCCGCAAGGCTGACGACTCAGAAAAATTCGCCGCTTTGGCATTCAAACTGATGACCGACCCATTCGTGGGTCAGTTGACTTTTGTGCGCGTTTACTCCGGTGTGCTGAAAAAGGGCGACACCGTCTACAACCCAATCAAGGGCAAGAAAGAGCGTATCGGCCGTATCGTGCAAATGCACGCCAACAACCGTGAAGAAGTTAGCGAAATCCGCGCCGGCGACATCGCCGCTTGCGTGGGACTGAAAGACGTGACCACGGGCGAGACCCTGTGCGATCCAGACGCTATCGTCATGCTCGAGCGCATGATTTTCCCAGAGCCAGTGATTGCCCAGGCAGTTGAGCCAAAGACAAAAGCTGACCAGGAAAAAATGGGTATCGCTTTGTCCCGTCTGGCACAGGAAGATCCTTCTTTCCGCGTCAAGACCGACGAAGAGTCAGGTCAGACCATCATCGCCGGTATGGGCGAGCTGCACTTGGAGATCATCGTTGACCGCATGAAGCGCGAATTCGGTGTTGAAGCCAACGTTGGTAAGCCGCAAGTGGCGTACCGCGAAACTATCCGCAAGACGATTGAAGATGCTGAAGGCAAATTCGTTCGTCAGTCCGGTGGTAAAGGTCAATACGGTCACGTTGTGCTCAAGATCGAGCCAAATGAAACCGGCAAAGGTATTGAGTTCGTTGACGCGATCAAGGGCGGTGTGGTTCCACGCGAATACATCCCTGCGGTTGAAAAAGGTATTCACGAAGCAGTCACCACCGGTGTGCTCGCTGGCTACCCAGTGGTTGACGTTAAAGTCACGCTGCATTTCGGCTCATACCATGATGTTGACTCCAACGAAATGGCTTTCAAAATGGCTGCTATCTTTGGTTTCAAAGAAGGCTGCCGTAAAGCTAGCCCAGTGATTTTGGAGCCAATGATGGCTGTTGAAGTTGAGACCCCAGAAGACTACGCCGGCAACGTGATGGGCGACTTGTCCTCACGCCGCGGTATGGTCCAGGGCATGGAAGACATGGTTGGTGGCGGCAAAGCCATCAAGGCAGAAGTGCCACTGTCAGAAATGTTTGGCTACTCCACGACACTGCGTTCAATGTCGCAAGGCCGCGCTACTTACTCGATGGAATTCAAGCACTACGCTGAAGCCCCACGCAATGTGGCTGAAGCAATTGTTGCTGCCCGCGCTAAGTAAACCAATTTGTTAGGAGGCAGTTCAGAAGTGATGCATAAGCAAATCTTCGGTTCCTCTTTCTGACTAATTAACAGTGTGAATTGATCTTAGAGTCAATTCACAAAAATTCCCAAGTCTGCGATTGAGTGCCACTTTGTACCCGTGCGAAGTGAATCAGCAACCCAGTGCAGACGTTAAACCGCACACGGGCATGTTCTTTATATCTGGAGAGAAAAATGGCAAAAGGTAAATTCGAGCGGACTAAACCGCACGTCAACGTAGGCACCATCGGTCACGTTGACCATGGCAAAACTACACTGACAGCTGCAATCACCACGGTGCTCGCAGCCAAGTTCGGCGGCGAAGCCAAAGGCTACGACCAAATTGACGCGGCACCGGAAGAAAAAGCACGCGGCATTACCATCAACACAGCCCACGTTGAGTACGAAACGGAAAACCGTCACTACGCACACGTTGACTGCCCAGGTCACGCTGACTACGTTAAAAACATGATTACCGGCGCGGCCCAGATGGACGGCGCTATTTTGGTTTGCTCCGCAGCTGACGGTCCAATGCCACAGACTCGCGAGCACATCTTGCTGGCCCGCCAAGTTGGCGTTCCCTACATCATCGTGTTCCTGAACAAGTGCGACATGGTTGACGATGCTGAATTGTTAGAGCTCGTCGAAATGGAAGTGCGCGAGTTGCTCGACAAGTACGATTTCCCAGGTGACGACACCCCAATCATCCACGGTTCAGCCAAGCTGGCCATGGAAGGCGACAAGGGTCCTTTGGGCGAAGAAGCCATCATGAAGTTGGCCGATGCACTCGACAACTACATCCCAATGCCACAGCGCGCAGTTGACGGCGCATTCTTGCTGCCAGTAGAAGACGTGTTCTCGATCTCAGGTCGCGGCACTGTTGTGACTGGCCGTATCGAGCGCGGTATTGTCAAAGTCGGCGAAGAGATCGAAATCGTCGGTATCGCAGACACACAAAAAACCATTTGCACCGGCGTGGAAATGTTCCGCAAACTGCTTGACCAAGGTCAAGCCGGTGACAACGTCGGCATCTTGCTGCGCGGCACCAAGCGTGAAGATGTGCAGCGCGGCCAAGTGCTGTGCAAGCCAAACTCGATCAAGCCACACACCCACTTCACTGGCGAGATCTATGTCTTGTCTAAAGATGAGGGCGGCCGTCACACACCATTCTTCAACAACTACCGTCCACAGTTTTACTTCCGTACCACGGACGTGACCGGTGCGATCGAGTTGCCAGAAGGCAAAGAAATGGTCATGCCAGGCGATAACGTGTCTATCACCGTCAAGCTGATCAACCCGATCGCCATGGAAGAAGGCTTGCGCTTTGCTATCCGTGAAGGTGGCCGTACCGTTGGTGCTGGCGTTGTTGCCAAGATCATCGCGTAATCAAAGGATTTCTCATGGCAACCAAGCAAAAAATCCGTATCCGCCTCAAAGCGTTTGATTACAAACTGATCGACCAGTCCGCTGCCGAAATCGTTGACACCGCCAAGCGTACCGGCGCGATTGTCAAAGGCCCAGTGCCTTTGCCAACCCGCATGAAGCGTTTCGACATTCTGCGTTCACCCCACGTCAACAAGACGAGTCGTGACCAGCTTGAAATCCGCACGCACCAGCGCCTGATGGACATCGTTGACCCAACAGATAAAACTGTTGATGCGTTGATGAAGCTCGATCTGCCCGCTGGCGTCGACGTAGAAATCAAACTGCAGTAAGTCGTTTGCAGCTACTACGCAGGGGTTAAACCTGTTGTGTAGTAGTTGAAAAACTTGATGTATTAGCCTAGGCTGTTCTTTGTGGACACTCTAGGCTATACTCTTGGGCTGCCCTCTAATTGCGCGAAAAAATTCAAGTAATTAGAGAGGACAGTTTTATTAACAGTCTCCTACGCAAAAACGTTCGCTGCCAATTGAAGTAGCGACGGTAGGAGTTACGAAAGAAAATCATGAGTCTGAGCAACTCCCTCGGGTTGCTGGGCCGCAAGGTTGGCATGATGCGTCTGTTTACTGATGATGGGGACACAGTTCCTGTCACAGTAGTGGATGTGTCGAACAACCGCGTGACCCAGGTTAAAACCGAAGCAAATGACGGCTACAGTGCCCTCCAAGTGGCATTCGGTTCGCGCAAAGCATCGCGCGTGACCAAGCCGGCCGCCGGCCACCTTGCTAAAGCAGGTGTTGAGGCTGGTGAAATCCTGAAAGAATTCCGCGTGACGGCTGACGTCGCAGGCAAGTACGCTGCAGGCACTGTTGTGCCCGCCGCTGACGTGTTTGTGGTTGGCCAGATGGTTGACGTTCAGGGTACCTCGATTGGTAAAGGCTTTGCCGGCACCATCAAGCGCCACAAGATGAGTTCGCAGCGCGCGTCGCACGGTAACAGCCGTTCGCACAATGTGCCCGGCTCTATTGGTATGGCACAGGATCCTGGTCGCGTGTTTCCTGGTAAACGCATGACGGGTCACCTTGGTGATGTCACCAAAACCACACAAAACCTAGATATCGTTCGCATTGACGAAGCCCGTCAATTGTTGATGATCCGTGGCGCTGTGCCTGGTTCCAAAGGCGGTTTTGTCACGGTTCGTGCCGCGATTAAAGCCAAGCCAGTTGCAGACAAAGGAGCGAATTGATGCAGGTCGAACTCCTGAATGACCAAGGTTTGGTTGCGTCCACTGTTGACGTGCCTGATACCGTGTTTGGTCGCGAATACAACGAAAGCCTGATTCACCAAGTCGTCGTAGCCTTCCAGGCTAACGCTCGCCAAGGTACCCGGGCTCAGAAAGACCGTGAGCAGGTCCGTCACTCGACTAAAAAGCCTTTTAAACAAAAAGGTACTGGTCGTGCACGTGCTGGTATGACGTCTTCGCCACTGTGGCGCGGCGGCGGTCGTATCTTCCCGAACATGCCTGATGAAAACTTCACGCAAAAAATCAACAAGAAGATGTACCGTGCCGGTATGGCATCGATCTTCTCGCAGCTAGCGCGCGAAGGCCGTTTGGCTATTGTTGATTCACTGGCCGTTGACTCACCTAAGACCAAAGTCTTGGCTGACAAATTCAAGGCCATGAACCTCAACTCGGTGCTGGTCATCGCTGATGTGGTTGATGAAAACCTGTACTTGGCTTCGCGCAATCTGGTGAACATCCTGGTGGTTGAACCCCGTTACGCCGATCCGGTGTCACTGGTTCACTACAAAAAGGTGTTGGTCACCAAGGCCGCCATGGACCAACTCAAGGAGATGTTCGCATGAGAGCCATTACTGCGAAAACAAAATTCGACGAAGGCCGCTTGATGCAGGTTTTAGTCGCGCCAATCGTGTCTGAAAAGGCCACGATGATCGCTGACAAAACCAATTCAATCACTTTCAAGGTACTGCAGGACGCTACCAAATTTGAAATTAAAGCTGCTGTGCAGTTGATGTTCAAAGTTGAAGTCCAAGCAGTTGCCGTGCTCAATATCAAGGGCAAGACCAAGCGCTTTGGCAAATCAGTGGGTCGTCGGGATAATCTCCGCAAAGCCTACGTGACGCTCAAGCCAGGTCAAGAGATCAACATTGGCGGGGAGGCTGCGTAATCATGGCTGTCATTAAAATGAAACCCACATCACCCGGCATGCGCGGGATGGTGAAGATTTCGCGTGACCACCTGCACAAGGGTGAGCCTTACGCACCACTGCTGGAGCCACAATTCCAGAAGTCTGGCCGTAACAACAACGGTCACATCACGGTTCGCCATAAAGGCGGCGGTCATAAGCACCACTACCGTGTAGTTGACTTCAAGCGCATTAAAGACGCTATTCCGGCTAAAGTCGAACGCATTGAGTACGACCCTAACCGTACGGCTCACATTGCACTTCTTTGCTACGCTGACGGCGAGCGCACCTACATCATCGCCCCGCGCGATCTTGAAGTTGGCGCCACGCTGGTAAGCGGTCCAGAAGCACCGATTCGCATTGGTAACACACTGCCTATCCGTAACATCCCAGTTGGTTCAACCATCCATTGCATCGAGATGCAAATTGGTAAGGGCGCGCAAATTGCACGCTCGGCCGGTACCTCTGCGACGCTGCTGGCACGTGAAGGCACTTACGCTCAGGTTCGTATGCGCTCCGGTGAAGTTCGTAAGATCCACATCGAATGCCGTGCAACCATTGGCGCTGTAGCCAACGAAGAGCATAGCCTGCGCCGTCTCGGCAAGGCTGGCGTGAAGCGTTGGATGGGTATTCGCCCAACCGTTCGCGGTGTCGTCATGAATCCGGTCGATCACCCACACGGTGGCGGCGAAGGCAAGACCGGCGAAGGCCGTCATCCTGTCGATCCATGGGGTAACCTGACCAAGGGCTACCGTACCCGCAACAACAAGCGCACGCAAGTGATGATTGTTTCGCGTCGCAAGAAGTAAGGCTAACCCATGACACGTTCACTTAAAAAAGGTCCCTTTGTCGACCATCATTTGGTAGCCAAGGCTGATAAAGCCGTTACCAATAAAGACAAAAAGCCGATCAAGACCTGGTCGCGTCGCTCAATGATCCTGCCCGAGTTCATCGGCTTGACCATCGCCGTGCATAACGGCAAACAGCACGTACCGGTCTACATCACCGATCAGATGGTTGGCCACAAGCTGGGCGAGTTTGCATTGACTCGTACCTTCAAAGGTCATCCGGCTGATAAAAAAGTTGTGAAGAAATAAGGAAAGACCATGGAAACACGTGCAACCCTCCGGGGCGTTCGTCTGTCGGTCGACAAGGGCCGTCTGGTCGCTGACCTGATCCGCGGTAAGACCGTGGAACAAGCGCTCAACATCCTGACTTTCACGCAGAAAAAAGCTGCTGGAATCATCAAGAAAGTTGTTGAGTCTGCTATCGCTAACGCTGAACATAACGATGGCGCTGACATCGACGAGTTGAAGGTTAAAACCATCTACGTCGAACAAGGCGCTACGCTCAAGCGTTTCTCTGCGCGCGCTAAAGGCCGCGGTAACAGCATAAGCAAACCAACGTGCCATGTGTACGTTGTTGTTGGCAACTAAGGGCAGCAGGATATGGGACAAAAAATTAACCCAACCGGTTTTCGGCTGTCAATCAGCCGCAACTGGTCCAGCCGCTGGTATGCAAGCAACCGTGATTTCGCCGGCATGTTGGCCGAAGACATCAAGGTTCGCGAGTACCTCAAAGCCAAACTCAAGAACGCTGCGGTTTCGCGCGTCTTGATCGAGCGTCCCGCTAAAAATGCACGCATCACAATTTTCTCGGCACGTCCGGGCGTTGTGATCGGCAAAAAAGGCGAAGACATCGAAGCGCTGAAAAAAGAACTCAGCCGCCAACTTGGCGTGCCAGTTGCAGTGAATATCGAAGAAGTTCGCAAGCCGGAAATTGATGCCAAGCTTATCGCTGACAGCATCACCCAACAGCTTGAAAAACGCATCATGTTCCGCCGTGCTATGAAGCGCGCTATGCAAAACGCTATGCGTCTGGGTGCCTTAGGCATCAAGATCATGTCGTCTGGCCGTCTCAACGGCATCGAGATCGCACGCTGCGAGTGGTACCGTGAAGGCCGTGTGCCTCTCCAGACCCTGCGCGCCGATATCGACTATGGCACCTCTGAAGCCAAGACCACCTACGGCATTATTGGCGTTAAGGTCTGGGTCTACAAAGGCGATACCCTGGGCCGCAATGATGCGCCAGGCGCCAAGATGGTGGAAACACCTGACGAAGAGCGCAAGCCGCGCGGCCCACGCCGTGATGCACGCCCTGGTGAGCGTACTGATCGCCCAGCCCCACGTGGTGCCCGCCCAGCGGGTCGCCCAACGGGTGGTGTGAACACTGCGCCTGCTGATGGCAGCGACAAGCCGGCTGAAGCTACCGATGGTAGCGAAGCTCCGAAAAACACCGTTAAGCGCGTCCGTAAAGCCGCGCCAGCTGCAGCAGCTGACGGTGCAAAGTCCGAGTAATCGGTCAACAACGAGAGATAAATCATGCTGCAACCCGCGCGTAGAAAATATCGTAAAGAGCAAAAAGGCCGCAACACCGGCGTAGCCACACGGGGTAACTCCGTGGCTTTCGGTGACTTTGGTCTGAAATGCACTGACCGTGGCCGTCTGACGGCCCGTCAAATTGAAGCCGCACGTCGTGCGATTTCCCGTCACGTTAAGCGTGGCGGCCGTATCTGGATCCGTGTCTTCCCAGACAAGCCAATTTCCCAAAAGCCTGCTGAAGTGCGAATGGGTAACGGTAAAGGTAATCCAGAGTATTACGTGGCTGAAATTCAGCCCGGTAAAATAGTCTTTGAAATCGTCGGCGTGCCCGAAGAACTGGCTCGTGAAGCGTTCCGCCTGGCATCTGCCAAGCTGCCGCTGCGCACCACGTTCGTCAGCCGCATGATCGGCCAGTAATCAGGAGAATGAAGAAATGAACACTACTGAACTACGCCAAAAAGACGTTGCCGGTTTGAAGACCGAAGTCAAAGAGTTGCAAAAAGCACACTTTGGCCTTCGCATGCAAAAAGCCACGCAACAGCTAAGCAACACTGCAACGCTGCGCTCGACGCGCCGTTCTATCGCTCGCGCCAAGACTATTCTTGCCGAGACCATCGTCAAGCAAGGAGCAAAATAATGACGGAAGTTAAAAAATCCCTCAAGCGCACCTTGATTGGTAAAGTGGTGAGCGATAAGCGCGCCAAGACTGTGACTGTTTTGGTCGAACGCCGTGTGAAACACGAGCTGTACGGTAAAATCGTGTCCCTGTCGAGCAAATACCACGCCCATGATGAAAAGGGCGAGTACAAAATGGGTGACATGATTGAAATCACCGAAAGCCGTCCAATTTCTAAAACCAAAAACTGGATTGTTTCCCGTTTGGTTCAGAAAGCGGCTATTGTCTAATTCCTGATTTTTTCAGGCTTTGACTTTAAGGCAATAAAAACGGCTCACTATGTGGGCCGTTTTTGTTTCTGCGTTTGCCTCGCCAGTTCTTCGCTTTTAGGCCCTGTAACTAGCCGGTTGGCAATTGCTTTTGCCACTTAGGTAAAAATGCTTTCCGCGCCTTTATTTTTTCGTAAAATTTTTATCCAAACTGGAGCAACCCAATGATTAAAGTCGGTGACACCCTGCCTAGCGCAACCTTGATGGAGTTCTCTGAAGTTGAAGGCAATGGTTGCAGTATTGGCCCTAATGCGGTCGAAGTGAGTACAGCTACAGCTGGTAAGACAATCGCTATCTTTGGTCTGCCAGGCGCTTTCACACCGACTTGCTCGGCTAAACACGTGCCCGGCTATCTCGATGGCTTTTCTGACTTCAAGGCCGCTGGTGTGGACGAAGTTTGGTGTATCAGCGTTAACGACGCATTTGTGATGGGCGCATGGGCGCGTGAGCAAAAGAGCGATGGCAAGATCCGTATGTTGGCCGATGGCAGTGCTGCACTGGCTCAGGCAACCGGCTTGACACTTGACTTGACGTCGCGCGGCATGGGTTTACGCAGCACGCGTTATTCCATGTGGGTTAAGGACGGCAAGGTGATGAGCTTGAACATCGAAGGACCGGGTAAATTTGAGGTCAGCGATGCCGCTACGCTATTAGCGCAGATCAAAGGCTAATTTTCAGCATTGATTTTGGGCAGTAAAAAAGCCTGCGACCTTTTGTTAAGGCGCAGGCTTTTTGCTTGGGCTGTCTGTCTCGTTTTATAGTCTGTCTGGCGCGAATTAAAGGTCAGCCTTAAGGTAATGGGCACCGGCCACAGGATTGAAATAGTAGGGTGCGATTGCCTCAAAGCCTAAGTCTACATAAAGTGCACGAGCCGACTCCATGTCGCTTAGCGTGTCGAGCAACATATGGCTGTAACCCGCCATGCGAGCAGTCTCTAAGACGGCTTCGGCTAATTGGCGTCCCAAGCCCATTCGGCGAAAAGCGCGGCGCACATAAAGACGCTTGAATTCGCAAGCGTTGGGATAGTCGACGGTCTTGAGCGAGCGCATAGCGCAGCAGCCAGCGATCTCTCCGTCGATTGTCGCTAACAGTAATGCGCCTTCAGGTTGCGCATACTCGCCTGGCAAGCCTTTTAGCTCGGCTTCGAAATCTTGAAAGCCCAAATCAATATCGATTTGCGCTGCGTACTCCTGCAAAACAAGACGTGTTGCTTCGAGCTGGTCGGCCGTTGTCGGGGTAATTAATTCAAATTTAGAGTTTTGCACTGTGCCAAGACTTATTTAATTGTTTGGCCCACTATACAGACCCTAAGACCAGCAGCATCAACTAGGCCGCAGCTACAACACAGATAGTCAACATTAGCGCTGTAAAAATGCGCCAACATGACCCGTCCAGACATGGCGTGGCATTGCTTTAGCGGCGATTAGGGAGGCACTTGTAAATGCTTTAAGGCTGACAATAAAAGCCAGTGGAAAGCCTGTGATGGCGAATCCCAGACCCTGTCGTTTGGACTCAAAAGTCACCTTTAAAAGCGGCACCTTTAAGCGTCAAGCTTGAGCCAGCAGCTTTTCAATCAGTTTGTGCAGATCATCAAAGTCAGGCTCGCCAACATACTGCTTGACGATTTGACCGCGCTTGTCGACCAGGTAAGTGGTGGGCGTGAGTTGTACATCGCCCCAAGCCTTGGCGACTACTCCGGTGTTATCTATGGCAACTTTGAACGGCAAGTCGCGTGTCTGGGCAAAGTTAACGACATAGCTTGGCGGGTCGTAGCTCATCGCTACTGCAACGGTGTCGTAGCCTTTGGCTTGGTATTTGTTGTAGGTTGAAATGATTTTTGGCATTTCAGCGACGCAAGTCACGCAGCTAGTGGCCCAAAAATTAACCAGCGTGACTTTGCCCATAAAGTCAGCCGTGCTGTGCTTGCTGCCATCAAGCAGAACAAAGGTCGATTGCGGTGCGGCTCTGGCGCTGCTGCAGCCGTAAAGGCCTGCACCGGCTGCGACACAAAGCACGGCCAGCAATGCGCTGCGGCGTGCTATGGTGCGGTAATTTTTTTTCATTCTGAGGAGGACTCCATCATGCGACGTAGAGAGTTTAACCAGGCCGGAGCCGGGGCGTTTGGCGCACTGGTCTTAGCCGCCATTAGCCAAGCCCATGCTTTGTCCTTAGGCGAGCTGACTGGCGTGACTAACACCGATGCGGGTAATGGCTTGAAAACCATTCTTGAAAAAGGCGTAACTGCCGCTGTTGCTAGCCTTGGCAAGCCAGATGGATTCCTCGGCAACCCGAAAGTTCGCATTCCTTTGCCCGGTTATCTTGAAGATGTATCCAAATTACTAAGAAATTTCGGTCAAAGCAAGCGCATCGATGAGCTGATCACAGCCATTAATCGCGCTGCTGAAGCGGCTGTGCCCTTGGGCAAGAACTTGTTGCTAGAGGCAGTGCGTCGTATGAATGTTGACGATGCTAAGCAAATTTTGTCTGGTGGCGATAATGCTGTGACTACATTTTTCGCAGGAAAAACGCGCTTGCCACTCAGTGAAAAATTTCTACCCATCGTTAATCAGATGACTGAAAAAGTCGCTTTAGCGGCCAAATACAACGATTTCGCGGGTAAAGCGGCTGGTTTCGGACTGGTCAAGCCAGCTGACGCCAATTTGCAGCAATACATCACCGGCAAAGCGCTGGATGGCTTGTATCTAATCATTGGTGATGAGGAAAAGAAAATTCGCCAAGACCCGGCTGCTAGCGCAAGTGCAATTTTGCGAAAAATTTTTGGAGCTGGACGATAGGTGGACAAATAAACGATCATTAAATGCCGTAGATCAGCAGCTAATTCTCAGCGTTGGACTTTTTTGCGAACAGACAACAAAGTCAGTAAACCCTAAAAACCGTTACAAAAAATAACTTTTTAAGTCTGTTTGCCGCGCGCTAGGAGGACCCGATCATCACTCAGATGTTAGGTCTAGATCAGCATCGTAGAAGTCAGTCGACGCAATGCCGGCCGATCAGTCGGCGACTGCGACGCCCGGGCGGTTAAAAAAAACAGCAGTATTGGTGTGACATTCACTTTGAGCGCGCGGACCAACACCATGGTCGTCGTACGCTGGGCTGAAAAGTCCAGCAGCGGTATGGCGTTGTATTGCGTGTTGCTTCGCTACGCATTCAAGCTCTGTGCTCGCATGGGCACTAGACAACTGCGCCTGACCAGCTCGCGATAAAGCTAGCCGGTCAGGCTGATCTGTAGCCCAGTGGCTGGTTCCTGGAATGCGTTTGGACGGCGCCGACATCGCGCTGTTTTCTAAGGAAACTGACGCAGGTAAACCAGCAGGCTAGGCTGGCGCGTGTAGCGGCAAATTGCGGCGAAGACATGAGGCTGTACGGCGTCGTACAAGGCCATTTAATATCAAACTACACGCTCGCTTTTTAGCACCGCGAGCTTTTCTTTTGAATAACCCAGCACATCGTGCAGAACTTCATCCGTGTGTTGGCCCAAGCTAGGCGGCGGCATATCACTGCGCACCGGTGTCAGGCTGAGCTTGATGGGACTGGCGACTAAACGCAAATTGTCATTCAGCGGATGCTGCCAAGTCGTGACCATATCGCGCGCCGCTATCTGCGGGTCAGCGAATACTTCAGCTAGATTGTTAATCGCCCCGCACGGCACCTTAGCGGCTTCTAGTGCTGCCAGCCAGTCAGCTTTGCTGCGCTGGAGTAGCACCGCCTCTAGCAGCGGCACGAGCGCGGCGCGATTAACCACACGGTCGCGGTTTTTGATGTACTGCGGATTACTGGCCAGCTCAGGGCAATTGGCGACCAGACAAAACTTTTGAAACTGTTGGTCGTTACCGACTGCCAGTATTAAGTGGTCACGACTGCCATCGGCCATTGGCGCTACCTCAAACACCTGATAGGGCACGATGTTTTGGTGTGCATTGCCCACTCGGGTTGGCGTGGCGCCGCTAACCAAGTAGTTAGCGCCCAGATTGGCTAGCATTGCAACTTGGGTATCTAACAGTGCCATGTCTACCTGCTGGCCTTGCCCGGTTTTTTCCGCATGCCGTAGCGCAGCGAGTATGGCCACCGTGGCATACATTCCAGTCATTAAGTCAGCCACTGCAACGCCAACTTTTTGCGGCCCACCGCCGAGATCGTCGCGCTCACCGGTCACGCTCATCAGGCCACCAATGCCTTGAATGGCATAGTCGTAGCCGGCACGATCGGCGTAAGGTCCGGTCTGGCCAAAACCAGTGACTGAGCAGTAAACCAAGCGCGGGTTGATAGCGCTCAGACTTGCAAAGTCCAGGCCGTACCTAGCCATATCGCCGACTTTGAAATTTTCTACAAAAATATCGCAATGCTTGGCCAGCTCGCGGATTAAGGCCTGACCTTGTGGCTGTGAAATGTCACAGGTGACGGATTTTTTGTTGCGATTAGTGCCTAGATAGTAGGCTGCCTCTTGGGACTGCGAGCCATCACTGTTGGGCAAAAACGGTGGGCCCCAGCTGCGGGTATCGTCGCCGCTGCCGGGGCGCTCAATTTTGATCACCTCTGCGCCTAAGTCGGCCAAGGTTTGAGTACACCAAGGGCCCGCGAGAACACGGGAAAGGTCAAGAATGCGTATGCCAGCTAATGAATTCATTTGACTATTTTGCCCTGTTGCCAAAGGCTTTTCGGCCAAGATCGGGCGCACCACTAATGCTAGAGCAGAAATTGGCTGGATAACTTCTTCACCAGCTTGTTTAAGTCTTGTTCTTTAAGCCGTTGAGGGCTTTTGTGGTCATGTTTTTCTGTCCGGTAGTTGCGGATCATGGATGGTCAAAAAAATAGAAATTCAAAACACAACAAAAAAATGCACTCGCATTGAGCTGTGAAGTCTTTTCGGTAAGGCGCATATAGCGAGGAACATCTGGCAAGACGCATAGGGCAGGCCGCACATCGCATGGCGCTTATGTCATGGCGCAGACAACACGTCGCCAGCCGTCGCGTAGTGAAACGAGGCGTAACATTGCCCAATGTCAACATTGAAATTTTCATCCTTGAGTCGCCGCAGTGCGCTTGTCGCAAGCTTCGCTACAGTCTTGTTACTGTCTGCTTGCAGCCCCGCCTTAAACTGGCGCGACGTGCGAACCGAGGACACTGGGCTCGGTTTCTTGATGCCTTGCAAACCAGACGCAGCAAAAAAAACTTTACCCATGGGCGAGCAACTTGCCGAACTCAAACTGCTGTCATGCACTGCTGGTGGCGCAACTTTTGCAGTCGCCAGTGCCGATATTACGAATGCAGCGGCTACCTCGGCTGTATTGGCGCAGTGGCAGGCCGCAGCGCTGGCTAATATTCAAGCTGGACCCAGCGCGGTTAGCAGCCCTTTCAAACTACTGGGTGCCAGCACTGAGCCGGCCGCAGTAATGGTTAAAGCCCAAGGCAAACGACCAGACGGTGTGCCTACCAATAGTCAGACGGTTTATTTTGCTCAAGGATCGCGGGTATTTCAGGTGGTAATTTATGCGGAAAAAATTGCACCCGAAGCAGCGCAAACTTTCTTCTCAAGCCTTAAATTGGAATGAATACATCAGATTTTGACCTGCGCAATGTGTTGCTTAAGCGCCGCATATGCTTGAGGCGCTAGTGTGGACGGTCTGAAAGTTGATAATCATCAAATAATGAACGGCATTTTTATCATCGCCCACGCCCCGCTAGCTTCCGCTTTGCGCCAATGTGTCCTGCATGTATTTCCCGATAAACCGGAAGGAATCATCGCACTCGACGTACAGCCTAATATGCCGCCGGAAGAAACCTTGGCGCAGGCGCGCATTTTGCTCAGTCAACTCGGCACAGCGCGCACGCTGCTGTTAGTCGATGTGTTTGGCGCGACGCCCTGCAACGTGGCGCAAAAACTGGCCGATGGCATCAATACAAAACTTATCACCGGCATCAACCTGCCCATGCTACTTCGCACTGTTTGCTACCGACACGAGCCGCTAGAGGCGCTGGTGTCGCGCGCATTAATCGGTGCGACTCAGGGCGTGATGCAAGTTGCCGTCACCGCACCGCAAAATCAAGCACGTAAAAATAATGATCAAGAACAGCACGAGCATCAGCAATAAATTGGGCTTGCATGCGCGCGCCTCGGCCAAACTCACCAAGCTCGCCGGCAGCTTTCCCTGCGAGGTCTGGCTCACCAAGGGTGAGCGTCGGGTCAACGGCAAAAGTATCATGGGCGTGATGATGCTGGCCGCTGGTATCGGCAGCGTGGTGGAGGTTGAAACTATCGGCAACAAGGAGCAAGAGGCGATGGACGCATTGCTGGCGCTGATCGCTGACAAGTTTGGTGAAGGCGAGTGAATGTTGCCCCCACGCATGCTCACTTCGTGTAGCAAGCTGCCCCCCGAGGGGGCGAATTTCCCTAGGGGCGGCCCGTCGGGAAATTGCTTGCCCCACGCTCGCTCACTGCGCGCACCTCGCTACGCCCACTCTCGCTCGCTGTGTAGCGCTCAAGGATTTGCATGACTTTTTCTATTCACGGTTTAGCTGTCTCGCGTGGTATTGCGATAGGTCGTGCGGTGTTGGTTGCGTCGAGTCGCGCCGATGTGGCGCATTACTTTATTGATCCTGCTCTTACGGAGGAGGAAATCTTGCGAGTGAGGGCGGCGCGCAATGCGGTGATTGATGAGGTCACCAAGGTGCAAAAAGAGTTGCCTCGCGATGCGCCCCAAGAGCTGGCCGCCTTGCTCGATGTGCACTTAATGCTGTTGCAAGACGAGATGTTAATCAGCGGCGTCAAACATTGGATTACTGACCGCCACTACAACGCCGAATGGGCGCTGACCACGCAGTACGAAATCATCGCGCGCCAATTCGATGAGATGGAGGACCAGTATTTACGTGAGCGCAAGGCTGACTTGGAACAAGTCATAGAACGTATTCTTCGCTATATGAAGGGGGTCTCCTCACCGATACAGCCTTTGATGCGCGCCGGTGAAGGTCGCAAGCATTCGCAGCAAGACCTGCTACTGGGCGACACCAACGATGTGCCTTTGGTGCTGGTCGCGCACGACATCTCGCCGGCCGACATGATGCAGTTCAAGAAAAGCCTGTTTGCCGGTTTTGCCACCGACGTGGGCGGTAAGACCTCGCATACCGCCATCGTCGCGCGCAGCTTAGACATTCCAGCCGTGGTCGGTGCTCGCAGCGCCAGTCAGCTGATTAAGCAAGATGATTGGGTCATTATTGATGGCGAAGCCGGCGTGCTCATCGTGGATCCTTCGCCCATCATCTTGGCTGAATACGGTTTTAAGCAGCGGCAAGGCGAGCTAGAGCGCGAACGTCTGAACCGTCTCAAGCACACACCCTCGCTGACCATTGACAGCCAACGCGTAGAACTGCTGGCCAATATTGAAATGCCAGAGGACACATTGGGCGCGGTCAAAGTCGGCGCCATGGGCGTGGGTTTGTTTCGCAGCGAATTCTTGTTCATGGGCCGAAGCGGAAATCTGCCTGACGAGCAAGAGCAATATCTCGCCTACCGCAAGGCTGTCGAGGGCATGGAAGGTATGCCCGTCACGATTCGCACGGTGGACATTGGCTCAGACAAGCCGCTAGAGCGTAGCAAGCACCAAGAAACCCATTTAAATCCCGCGTTAGGCTTGCGCGCTATTCGCTGGAGTCTGGCCGATCCACCCATGTTTTTGACTCAGTTGCGCGCCATTTTGCGCGCTGCTGCACACGGTCAGGTCAACCTTTTAGTGCCCATGCTGGCCCATGCTAACGAGATACGCCAGACTTTGGCCTTGCTCGACCATGCGCGCAGCATGCTAGACATCGCTGGCATGGCCTACGGTCAGGTGCGCTTAGGCGCGATGATTGAGATTCCTGCTGCTGCGTTAACGTTAAAGCTGTTTCTCAAGCATTTTGATTTTCTGTCTATTGGCACCAACGATTTGATTCAGTACACGCTGGCGATTGACCGGGCTGACGAGGCCGTTGCTCACCTCTATGATCCCTGCCACCCGGCCGTCTTGCGCTTAATTGCCGACACTATTGCTGAGTGCAATTTACAAGGCAAAGGCGTGAGTATTTGCGGTGAGATGGCTGGCGACATCAGCATGACGCGCTTGCTACTAGGTCTGGGTTTACGTAGTTTTTCCATGCACCCTTCCCGCATATTGGCGGTGAAACAGCAGGTTCTTCGGGCCGATGCCAGCAAGCTTCAGGCGTGGGCGCAACAGGTGCTAGCCAGCGAGGATCCCGCCTCCTTGTTGCAGTGATTTAGTGTTTTTGTACGCGCGAGCCCAGCAGCGCAGCACCCACAATCATGGTGGCTGCCAAGCCCACGCTCCAGCTCAGCGAGCGCCCGCCAAAAAGCATTAAAAGCGCGGTTGAGCCCAGCGGTGTGAGATAGCTCAACAGCCCAATTTGCCGCGCATCACCGAGTTTGAGTGCCTTATCCCATAAAAAGAAAGCCGCACCCAAAGGGCCCAAGCCAGTCAGCGCCAACAGCCAATAGTCACGCTGCGACAGTTGAACAGCAGGTTCTAGCAAAAAGTGGCACAGCAAGGCGAGCAGCCCTGCCAGCAAACCAAACAGACCGATAGCTGCCGTCGGTATGTGTTGACCGACTTGAGCCATACGCTTGGTTTGTAGTGAAAAATTAGCCCAGATAAACGCCGAGCACAGCGCCAGCAAATAAGCCAGTGCAACGCCCCAGCCAGCGTTAACAAACTGATCAGTCGCAGCAGTGCGCGCGCCCAAAATCGCTACTGCTGCGCCGCTAAAACCCAGCAACGCGGCTAGGTAATGCAAGGGCCGTAAAGTCACGGCCGGTAAATAAAGCGGCGCTAGCACCACCATTAGCAGTGGCCATAAGTAGTTGATTAAATTCACCTCTACCGCAGGCGCCATGCGCAGCGCGATGAAGAGCAGAAAGTGAAATCCAAACAAACTCAGCACGCCCAGCGCCAGCGGTTTGGGTTTGATACGCCAGAGCTGCGGCTGGCGCAGCACATGCGGCAGCGCCAACAAACTGCCGAGAATCAGCGCCGCACCAGTGAGTAAAAAAGGCGGCACATGCTTGAGTGCAACACCTAGCAGCGCAAGCAAGGACCACATGGCGATAGCGCCTAGTGCGTAGAGATTCGCTTGCATGAATGAAATTTTCTTGTTTATAAGAGCAGGCCGACAGTTCGAGTGCGTCACGCACAGAGCGGGCCTAATCAGGATTTAGACTGTATCCCATAGGTTCCAGTAGTGAGGCCAAATCGCTCTGCGTCATGATGGGCTGCGTGCCTTGTGTCATCTCACCATACATGCTGTCGGCCAATGCGGCTTTTCGCTCTTGTAACGCCAGTATGCGTTCTTCAATCGTGTCTTGAGCCACCAGCTTGTAGACCATGACCGGCTTGGTCTGGCCAATGCGGTGCGCACGATCTGTTGCCTGGGCTTGGGCGGCGGGATTCCACCAAGGATCGTAGTGAATCACGGTGTCGGCTTCGGTCAGGTTTAGGCCAACGCCACCAGCTTTGAGGCTAATTAAAAACAGCGGCACTTCGCCAGAGGTAAAACGCTCAATTAGCTGCTCGCGGTTTTGCGACTGTCCGGTGAGCTTGACCCATTTAATCTGGCGTTTTTCAAGTTCTTCTTCGATTAATTCCAGCATGCTGGTGAACTGCGAGAACAGCAGCACACGCCGACCCGCCAGCAGCAAATCGGGTAACAACTCCATGAGCAGTTCGAGCTTGGCTGAAGACTTGATTTTTTTCGCCGCCGGCAGCGCCACCAAACGCGGGTCGCAGCAAACTTGGCGCAGCTTGAGCAGCGCGTCGAGTATTTGAATTTGTGAGCCGGCTAAGCCTTTGTTGGCCAGCGCTTCGTGCACGGTTTTCTCGGTGCCAAGGCGTATGGTTTCGTACAAATCGGCTTGCGGCTCGGCCAGTGTCACCACCGATATACACACTTGCTTTTCGGGCAGATCGGTTGCCACTTCGCTTTTTAAGCGGCGCAGCATAAAGGGTTTAAGGCGATGGCGCAGGCGCTCGGCGCGCTGCTGGTCGCCATGCTTTTCTATCGGTGTGCGATACAAGGATTTAAAGCGCGCCTGACTGCCGAGAAAACCGGGCATTAAGAAATTAAACAAACTCCAGAGCTCGCCAAGATTGTTTTCCATCGGCGTGCCGGATAAACACAAACGGTGTTTGGCGTCGAGCGCGCCGGCAATTTGCGCCGCATGCGAGCTAGCGTTTTTAATGTTTTGCGCCTCGTCCAATACCACCATGTGCCAAGACTGAGCTTGCCAGCGTTCGCGGTCGCGCTGCAGCAGTGAGTAAGGTGCGATCACTAAGTCAAAGCTACCCATTTCAGTAGCGGTCTCATGGCGACTATTGCCTTGCACCACCAAGGTTCGCAGCGAAGGCGTGAAGTGCGCCGCCTCTTTGCGCCAGTTGCCCATTAGGCTCACGGGTGCGATCACCAGCACCGGCAGAGCCAGTCGGCCGGCTTCTTTTTCTATCAAAATATGGGTCAGCGTTTGCAGGGTTTTGCCCAGCCCCATATCGTCGGCGAGTATGCCGGACAAGCCGTGGGTATGCAAAAACTGCAACCACTGCACACCGTCGAGTTGATACGGCCTGAGCTGTGCTTTGAGTCCGCTTGGTAGTGTCACTGCCGGCAGGTTTTGGCGGCTCGCCAGCTGACCCAACATTTCTTGCAAACTGTCTTCGCCCTGCCAGTGACCACCGGCCTTGGGGTGTTGCTGCAGTTCGGCTTCTAGGCGCATGGCTTCGAGGCGGGACAGACGCAGGGAGGTGCCGCTTAGCTCAATTTTGAGTTCGTTTTTCTTGCGTAATCCGCGCTCGGTCATGAGTTCAAGCAGCGCTTGCAGCCAAGGCCTGAGCGGCTCGCAAGGCAGGCGCAAATAGCCGTCGTCTTGCTTAATGTAGAGGTAGGTCGGCAACTGCAAAGTGCTAAAACTGGGCGGGTTAGCACTCGTGTCAGTGCTTTGAATAGTCGCTGGTGTTACTGATTGCGCAGCAGCGCCTAGCTGCGCCAGCAGTTCCGGCAGCAGCGGCAAGATGTTGCGGCGCTCACCACCCACGCTCATGCCCAGCGAGAGCTTGAACCAGTCCGCTTGGGTGTCGCCACCAGCGATTGGTTTGGGGTTGGCGCTAGGTGTTTTGCTGTTCAGCGGGTTGACTGGCGGCGAGGCCAGGCTGTGCATATGCGCTTTGAGGTCTTGCGCATGCGCAATCCATCCTTCTAGTGAGCTGTCGGTGGTGACCTCAAAGCCGGCGGCACGCATGATAGCGAAGTCGTTGTCCATCCATTCGAGCCAAAGCTGCTGCTGGGCGGTAGAAATAAACGGCAGGTAAAACCGGCCTAGGCTGTCGCCGCTCAGGCCTAGCGTGTGTAGGCTGTGATGGGCGTTTTGTTCAGCCGCAAGATCGCGCTGGAGTAGTACTTGATGCTTGGGTGGTTTTTTTGTCTTGTCGGCTTTTTTGTCTGGGCTTGATTCGACGTTAATACCGACTGTTAAGTGGATGTCGAGCGCATCAACAAGCACTGGGTTGTGGTCTTCAAGCGCATAAAAAGACAGGCCTTCGTAGTCAAAGCGCAGGGTTGCGCGCAGCAGGCCTAGGCGCTCGCTGTCCGCGTCTTCAACCCGCGTGATGTGTAGTTGGGCTTTGGCTTGACGGCCGCGTAAAACTTCTGCGCTGGCGTTTGCTGGTGCGTTAGGCCGCTGCGCAGATTTGGCTAGGGGTAACGCGGCTTCAGGCACTTGGGCTTTTAGTGGCGATAAATTTGCAGCTTTAGGCGGTGGTTTTTTGGGCCGCTCTGCTGGCTTTTTCGGCGTTGTGGACAGACTTATTTCATCGTCGTCAAACAGACCCTTGCCGGGTTTTAGCGCGACTTTGGGCAGACCCAGACTAGGCGCTGAGCGGGTCAATACTTTGACGGGGATTTTGATGCTTGCGTTAGTTTGGGCATTGACCGGCGCGTTAGTCGCGGCAGGTATTGGTGCGCTTATTGGCGTATGCGTTTCGGTTTCTAACAACACAAAATCAGCACTCTCGCCTTGTACCCAAAGCGCTGCGGATTCAGGTGGATTTTGCGCTTGCTTGTTGGTGTGTGCGGCTTGGCGCATAGAACTGAAGCTGGCCTTAATTGCCAACGCTACGCAGTGCCTGCAATTGCTGCGCAAAGCACAGTTGCATTCGCCCTGAAAGTAGCTCACCACGCCTGCATCTGAGGCCTCTATTACCACCGAGACTCTATGGTTTTGCTGCCCCGTGCCTTGGACCCGACCCAGAATATCGAACGCCTGAGTGCCTGCGGCAGTCAGTGTGCAATCCATGACTTTTTGCTGACGATAAGCTGCAAGGCCCTGCTCAAAAATGGCTTTTGAAACCTTGTCTGAAAGGGAGCTTAGATCGAGTAACAGGCGCGGCTGACTCACGCGAAAACGGTGGCTGTCGAGGCGCTGCGGGAAAGGGCGAGTCTGCAGTGGCAGAGGAGCAGTGTCATTTACGGTGTGTCCTATTGACTGCCGATTATCTCTTGCTTATTTGCCACTGTTTGGCGCCCCTAGGCGTAGTCCTTACTTCGCTAACGGCGGGGCTGTTTTTGAGATTTTTTTTGGTGCTTTTATTTGCGATGGCCTAGGTCTTTTTGTTGGCGCTTGAGTCGGTGCTTTTTCACGCGCCGCTGATTAAATTTAGACCTTTAGTGGAACGCCTGCAGCCAATGCTTGCTCGTCAGCGTGATAGCTGCTGCGCACCATCGCACCAACCGCTGCGTGACTAAAACCCATTTTGTAGGCTTCGGTTTCAAACATCTTGAAGGTGTCTGGGTGCACATAACGGCGCACTGGCAAATGCGAGCTAGACGGCGCTAGATATTGGCCAATCGTTAGCATGTTGATGTCATGCGCGCGCATGTCACGCATGACTTGCAAGATTTCTTCATCGGTCTCGCCTAGGCCAACCATGATGCCGCTTTTGGTGGGCACATTCGGATGCAAGGCCTTGAATTTTTTCAGCAAGTTGAGCGAGTATTGGTAGTCGCTGCCGGGGCGCGCTTCTTTATAAAGGCGTGGTGCGGTTTCCAAATTGTGATTCATTACGTCAGGTGGCGAGGCCTGCAAAATACCCAACGCACGGTCGTCTCGGCCACGGAAATCGGGGACCAAAATTTCAATCGTTGTGCCGGGCGAGAGCTCGCGTATTTTGTTAATACACTCGGCAAAGTGGCCGCTTCCGCCGTCGCGCAAATCGTCGCGGTCAACGCTGGTGATGACAACGTATTTGAGTCTGAGTGCCGCAATCGTGCGGGCTAAATTGAGCGGCTCGTTGACGTCTAGCGGATCGGGCCGGCCGTGGCCTACATCGCAAAACGGGCAGCGGCGTGTGCACTTATCGCCCATGATCATGAAGGTCGCCGTGCCTTTGCCAAAGCATTCGCCGATATTCGGGCAACTGGCTTCTTCGCAGACTGTGTTGAGTTTGTTTTCACGCAAAATCTGTTTGATTTCGTAAAAGCGTGTGGTTGGACTGCCGGCCTTAACGCGAATCCAGTCGGGCTTTTTCAATGCCGGGGCTTGCTCGACTTTGACCGGTATGCGGGAGAGTTTTGCGGCGGCTTTTTGCTTGGCCAGTGGGTTGTAGTTGTCCAAGCTTTGGACCTCGCGAACTACCGGATTAATTGTCTCTTGTGTGCTCATGTTGCATGCCATTCTCCCCGGGCTGTCCAGGGCGGTGATGCGCTCGCTGCGTCACAAGCTAAGGGCTTGAAAAGGCGTTGGGCGAGCGCTGGAACAGAAAATCAGAAAATCATTTAAGGCTATTCGTTAAGGCATTAAGTAATTGCTTAGCTTATGCCCCAACAAGTCCGCAGCCTCCTGCCACGTAACGTCTATGCCGATTGTACGAAGGTCAGTCGTTTGTAGACCCACATATCCACAAGGGTTTATGTTTGAGAAGGCTTGCAAGTCCATCGCTACATTCAGCGCGACACCGTGGTAAGTGCAGTGACGGCTGACTTTGATACCTAAAGCTGCGATTTTCCCCAAGCCTGCAAAACGTTCAGCGGGATTGACTGGACCGGTAAGCGCGGCATGCGATGTCGGGTCGCCTAAGCGCACATAAATGCCGGGTGCGCCGCCCACGCGGTGGCCGGTCACACCAAAATGCGCCAGCGTTTTAATCACTGCTTGCTCGACGCGGTAGACATATTCTTTGACAAAGTAATTGGCGCGCCTGAGGTCTATCAGCGGGTAGGCCACGACCTGACCCGGCCCGTGAAATGTCACCTGACCGCCGCGGTCGGTCTGCACCACCGGTATCCCATTGGGGTTGAGAATATGCTCGCTTTTACCGGCAAGGCCTTGGGTGTAGACCGCATCGTGCTCGCAAATCCATAGCTGGTCAGTCGTGGTGTCGGATCCAGTTGCTGCATGGCCGGGCACTGGCTGGAGCTGGCGAGCGGCGGTAAAACCCTGCATCGCTTGCCAGGTCTCTAAGTAGCCGACGCGGCCGAGCTGACGCAACTCAATAGACATGTTTTTAAAGTACCACTTTGACCATGGGGTGAGCGCTGTAGGTGCGGTAAAGCTCGTCGAGTTGTTCGCGGCTAGTGGCGGTAACGGTGACGGTGACGCCTAGGTATTTGCCGCCTTTGCTCTCTCGCAGTTCCAGTGTGCTGGCGTCAAACAAAGGGTCGAACTGATGGGCGATTGCCGTCACGGCGGCGACCATGCCATCGACTTTCAAACCCATGACCTTGATAGGAAATTGTGAGGGGTACTCGATGAGCGATGGTGCGGGTTCAGGTGTGGTGGGTGTTTTGTTGTCGGTCATTTTTTAGGTGTTTCCTGTTTCGCCTGCTGGTAAGCGGCGTACAGCTTTTGATAAACCGGGCCAGGCTTGCCGCTGCCGACTGGTAAACCGTCTAAAAGTGTGACTGGCAGCACTTCTTTGGTCGCCGATGACAGCAGTAATTCGTCAGCCTCTAAGACCTCGGCGCGGGTGATGCGGCGCAGCTCAAAATCCAGATCGGCGGCGCGGCACATGTCCTCAATCAGTCCGTAGCGAATGCCTTCAAGTACCAGATGGTCGCGCGGCGGGCCCATGACGCAGCCGTTTTTGATGACCCATACATTGCTAGACGCGGCTTCGCTCAGAAAATCGCCGCGAAACATGATGGTCTCAAGCGCACCGGCGTCCACACTGATCTGGCGCGAGAACACTGCGCCTAGCAAGCTAGTGCTTTTAATATGCGCTTTTTCCCAACGAAAATCATTGGCACTGACGCAGGCGACGCCGCCTTCGCGCTGCGCCAAACTCGGCAGCTTCATGGGGCTACACATGACAAAAACTGTGGGGGTCAAGTCTGGCGGCATCGCGTGGTCGCGCAAAGCCACACCGCGTGTGATTTGGATGTAAATGAGCTGGTCTGGGCTTGCTGGGGTCGGTGCAAAGTCGTTGATTAAGCGCATGGCAACTGCGCGCCAATCAGGCTCACTCAAGGGATTGTTGATGCGCATCTCCGCTAGGCTGCGGCTTAGGCGTTTCATATGCTGCTCAAAACGAAACAACGTGCCGCCGTAAGCTGGTACAACTTCATAAATACCGTCACCAAAAATAAAACCGCGGTCGAGCACGCTGATCTTGGCCTGACTCAGTGGCAAGTATTCGCCATTCAGAAAGCAAGTGGTGTTGGGCAGCTCGGTGGCCTTCATCAGGACGGTATTCATAGCGCTTAGCCTAGGTTAAAAAGTAAGCAAGATTGGATGCTGTGCATCAGACCAGCAAAATTACGCCTGAAATAGCGATTGCGCCTAGTGCCAGATTGGTCGCGGCCAGGGTTGAGACTTGGCCAGCACGGCGTCCTGCTTCTTCCCAGTTGCTGGCAACGACTGCCAGCTTAAGTCTGCGAAATGGACCGAAATACAAGTGACCAAACAAAGCCATCATGACTAATCCCAGTGTGAGCATGACGTGCCAGCCGGCTGGTGCGTTTTTCATGCCAACACTGGTGAGCATGTAAACGCCGGACAGCAGCAGCAGCGCTATCGTGAGCCAAACCATGATGAAAAATCGTTGCAACACGGCAGCCGTCAATGTCAAGCGTTCTGGCGCTTGCATCAGAGCGGTCGCCGTTGGCCTTAAGGCATACAGCATAAAACTGATGCCGCCCAGCCAAACGATGGCGGCGAAAAGGTGTAATAGTTTCATCAAAGCGTACATATTGGATCTTTCGAATAAATGCGTGGTGTTGCGTTAAGCCAAATCCCAAGGCCAGTGTGGTGCAGCTGCCAGAGGAGACTAACCCACATTGTGTCCGACTCGGGAATAGCCGCTTGTCTGATAGCCTTTGACGCACCTTGACTATTGCAACAAATTGCATTGATTTCCGGATTGTGAAGTTACGGTCAAGTTTCTACGTATAATCATAGGCTTTGCTGCCCTGCACCCAGGACTTTGCCCTGATTGGCCGCGTCTTTTTGTTTTATCTGCTTTCTTTCTTGTAACCTGCGTGTAATTAGTAATGGTGAAAATGAGAAATCAGCAAAAAAAGACAGAAAATGCTGGCCAGATTGCAGCGGATAAAAAAGCTAGCGGAGTTGTCAATGGCATGGCCGAAAAAGCAAAAATAAGTGCTTACGACAGTGTGGAAATTGAACGTGAAGCTGCGGATAAGAATTTCAAACCGTTAACGCGCGAAGAAGCTCAGGCCATGCGCCTTGCTAACCCTTCAGTGTCGCCATGGTTGGTGTTGACTGGACAGGCTGTTGCTGGTGTTCTAATCGCGCTGTTTTCTTGGTTGGTGACGGGAAGTGCTAGCGCTGGATGGTCCACCTTTTATGGTGCGCTGGTGGTGCTAGTGCCGGGTGTGGTTTTTGCACGCGGTTTGATGAGCAAGGTGGCGACCATGAACCCGGGCGCTGCAGTGACAGGATTTTTTCTCTGGGAGTTTGTGAAAATCGGTTTGGCAATTGCCATGCTTTTCGCCGCTCCCCGATTGGTATTGAACCTGAGTTGGCCAGCAATGTTGGTCGGCCTGGTGGTGACAATGAAGGTGGTCTGGTTGGTGCTTTGGCTCCGCGCTAGATTAAACAGTAACGCAAATGCAAAATAAAGAGATTTGAGAGATGAGTGAATCTTCCGGAAGCGCTTTGACAGCTGGTGAGTACATTGGTCACCACCTCGTTCATTTGCAGAATCATCCCCAAAAGGGCATTATTGACTTTTCAGTCTTTAACATCGACACCATATTTTGGTCCACCACGCTTGGCATACTTGCCTTGTTCGTGATGTGGCTTGTGGCTAAGACTGTTCATGCAGGTGTTCCCGGTCGCTTACAAGCGGCGGTTGAAATTTTGCTTGAAATGGTCGATTCGCAGGCCAAGGGGATCGTTAAAAATGCTGAGTCACGCAAAGTTGTTGGACCTTTAGCATTGACCGTTTTCGTCTGGATTTTCCTGATGAATGCGATGGATCTCTTGCCGGTAGACTTATTCCACACGATTTTTGGAATCGTTGGCTTGGGTGAAGCGATACCGTACTTCCGCATCGTGCCAACAGCAGATCTTTCCGCTACCTTGGGTATGTCGTGTGGTGTCTTGCTGGTCTGCTTGTTCTACAACATCAAGATCAAAGGTTTCGGCGGTTGGGTTCATGAATTGTTCTCTGCCCCCTTTGGTAACAAGTGGTTCCTATACCCGATCAACTTTTTAATGCAGATGATTGAATTCGCTGCAAAAACGGTTTCCCATGGCCTCAGGCTTTTCGGCAATATGTATGCCGGCGAGTTGTTGTTCATGTTGATAGCTTTGATGGGTGCAGTCGGTTTCGGCTCCACCACTGGCGTGTTGCTGTTTATCGGCCACGTTTTGGCTGGCACAAGCTGGGCCATCTTCCACATTCTGATCATTGCGCTGCAAGCGTTTATTTTCATGATGTTGACGTTGGTTTATGTGGGCCAGGCTCACGACCATCATTGATTCGCGGTTAAGCCCGCGCTGTTTTCCGGTTTCCCTTTCGTTTTTTTTTTTGTTAGTTTTTTTAAATCCATAGGAGCATTAAATGGAACACGTACTCGGTTTTGTAGCTTTGGCCGCTGGCCTGATCATTGGCCTGGGCGCTGTCGGCGCATGTATCGGTATCGGCATCATGGGTAGCAAATACCTTGAAGCTGCTGCACGCCAGCCTGAGCTGATGAACGAACTGCAAACCAAAATGTTTTTGCTCGCCGGTCTGATCGACGCTGCGTTCCTGATTGGCGTTGGTATCGCCATGTTGTTCGCATTCGCCAACCCGTTTGTGCTCGTCAAGTAATCACCCGCCTTTCAAGATATCCAACTAGAGAGGTGCTGCCGTGAGTATTAACTCCACATTCTTTGCGCAGCTCGTCGTGTTTGCGATTTTGGTGCTGTTCACGATGAAATTCGTGTGGCCACCGATCGCAGCCGCGCTGGACGAACGTGCACTCAAGATCGCTGCTGGCCTAGCCGCTGCCGATAAAGCTAAATCAGAACTCAGCGTTGCTAATAAGCGCGTTGAAGAAGAGTTGGCCAAATCGCGCAACGAGTCCGCCTTGCGTCTTGCCGAAGCCGAGCGCCGCGCGCAAGGCATGATTGAAGAAGCCAAAGCTAAGGCGACCGAAGAGGGCAGCAAGATTATTGCCGCCGCCAAGGTCGAAGCTGAACAGCAAACCGTTAGAGCCCGTGAGACGCTGCGTGAGCAAGTCGCCGCACTGGCCGTTAAAGGTGCTGAACAGATTCTGCGCAAGGAAGTCAATGCATCCGTGCATGCTGACTTACTAAGCCGCCTGAAGACTGAACTTTGACAGAAATCCTTAGCGAGCACCCACTATGGCCGAATTAGCCACCATTGCACGACCTTACGCCGAAGCCTTGTTCAAGAGCTCTGGCACTGAACTCGCCGCCGCGTCGGTCTGGCTCGATGAGCTAGCTGCGATCGCATCAAACGAACAACTGCAGCAATACGCCGGCAACCCCGGTGTGACTGTGGATCAAACCTTTGATGTGATCGTCGGTGTCGCTAAAAACAAGCTGTCGCCAGCGGCGCAAAACTTTTTGCGCGCGGTCATAGATAACGGCCGCATTAGCGTATTGCCCGAGATTGCCAATCAGTTCCGCGCCCTTAAAAACGCGCAGAGCGGCTCGTCCGATGCCACTGTCTACAGCGCATTTGCGCTTGACGGTGCTGCCTTGGCCGACTTGGCTGTTGTCCTCGAAAAGCGTTTTGCTCGCAAGCTCAACTTAACTGTTGAGATCGAGCTCGCGCTGATAGGCGGCGTACGTGTAGTGGTGGGTGACGAGGTGTTCGACACCTCGGTAAAAGCCCGTTTAGAGCAAATGAAAGCCGCGTTGATCGCCTGAGCCTTTGTGCGCGCAGGCGCCATGGTCCGGTCTTTAGCCAATAACCTAGAAAGAAGGAAAGAGTCATGCAACTCAATCCCGCAGAAATCTCTGAACTGATCAAGAGCCGCATTGAAGGCCTTAGCGCCTCCGGTGACATCCGCAATCAAGGCACCATCGTGTCCGTGACTGACGGTATCGTTCGCATCCACGGCCTGTCCGATGTGATGCAGGGCGAGATGCTTGAATTTCCCGCAACCGCCGATGGCGTGCCTACCTACGGCTTGGCGCTGAACCTCGAGCGTGACTCGGTTGGCTCCGTGATTCTGGGCGAGTACGAGCATTTGGCTGAAGGCGACACTGTTAAGTGCACCGGCCGCATTCTTGAAGTCCCAGTCGGTCCTGAATTGCTTGGCCGCGTGGTCAATGCACTCGGCCAGCCGATTGACGGCAAAGGCCCGATCAACGCAAAACTCACCGACGTGATTGAAAAGGTTGCGCCTGGCGTGATCGCTCGTAAATCCGTTGACCAGCCTTTGCAAACCGGCCTGAAGTCGATTGACTCCATGGTTCCAATCGGTCGCGGTCAGCGCGAACTGATTATTGGTGACCGCCAGACCGGTAAAACGGCTGTGGCCATCGACGCCATCATCAACCAAAAAGGCAAGGGCGTTTATTGCGTCTACGTCGCGATTGGTCAAAAGGCTTCATCGATTAAAAACGTCGTGCGCTCACTTGAGCAAGCTGGCGCCATGGAATACACGATTGTTGTCGCTGCCTCGGCTTCCGAGTCTGCCGCTATGCAATACGTTAGCGCCTACTCTGGCTGCACCATGGGTGAGTACTTCCGCGATCGCGGCGAAGACGCATTGATCGTGTATGACGATTTGTCCAAACAAGCCGTGGCTTACCGCCAAGTCGCTTTGTTGCTGCGTCGTCCACCAGGCCGTGAAGCCTATCCCGGCGATGTGTTTTATCTCCACAGCCGTCTGCTTGAGCGCGCAGCCCGTGTGAATGAGAAATACGTTTCTGACTTCACCAAAGGTGCTGTGACTGGTAAGACCGGTTCACTGACGGCTCTGCCAATCATTGAAACCCAGGCCGGTGACGTGTCTGCTTTCGTGCCAACCAATGTGATCTCGATTACTGACGGTCAGATTTTCCTTGAAACCAGTTTGTTTAACGCCGGCATTCGTCCAGCGATTAACGCCGGTATCTCGGTGTCTCGCGTTGGTGGTGCAGCCCAGACTAAGCTGATCAAGAATCTCTCCGGTGGTATTCGTACCGACTTGGCACAGTACCGTGAACTCGCCGCGTTTGCGCAGTTCGCTTCTGACCTCGACGAAGCCACGCGTAAGCAGCTCGATCGCGGCGCACGTGTGACTGAATTGCTCAAGCAAGCGCAGTACTCGCCTTTGTCGGTCTCCAACATGGGCGCCACACTGTTCGCAGTTAACAAGGGCTTCATGGACGATATCGAAGTCAAGAAGGTCTTGGCTTTTGAAGCCGGTCTGCAAAGTTACCTCAAGGACAAGAACGCTGACCTGATGGCCAAGCTCGAAGCCAACAAGGCAATGGACAAAGAATCGGAAGCTCAATTGCTTGCGGCAGTCGCAGAATTTAAGAAGTCGTTTGCTTAAAGATTTGTTCACGCAAAACTTAGCGTAAACAACTTTTAGACAACATCAGGAACCCTTAGGACCCACTATGGCAGCAGGCAAGGAAATACGCGGCAAGATCAAGTCGGTGGAAAACACCAAAAAGATCACCAAAGCCATGGAAATGGTGGCGGCCTCCAAGATGCGCAAGGCGCAAGAGCGCATGCGCGCGGCGCGTCCTTACAGCGACAAGATCCGCAATATCACGGCTAACCTGAGTCAGGCAAACCCCGAGTACACCCACGCGTTCATGGAGACTAATAGCTCCAAGACCACCGGGTTTATCGTGGTCACGACTGACAAAGGTTTGTGCGGCGGCCTGAACACCAACATCTTGCGTGGCGTTACTGCCAGGCTTAAAGATTTGCAGGCAGCCGGTCAAGACGCGCAAGCCGTTGCCATTGGCAACAAGGGTCTGGGTTTCCTGAATCGTGTTGGCGCAAAAGTGATTTCTCATGTCACGCAACTAGGCGACAAGCCTCACCTCGACAAGCTCATTGGCCCCGTCAAAGTGATGCTAGACGCTTACAGCGAAGGCAAGATTGGTACGGTTTATCTGTGCTACACCCGCTTTATCAACACCATGCGTCAGGAATCCGTGATTGAGCAGTTGCTGCCTTTGACGGCTGATCGCCTGCAAGCAGATAAAGATCAGCACGGCTGGGACTACATCTACGAGCCGGACGCGCAAACCGTGATTGATGACTTGCTGGTTCGATACGTCGAAGCGCTGGTCTATCAAGCTGTGGCCGAGAACATGGCATCCGAGCAATCGGCGCGTATGGTGGCGATGAAGTCGGCAACCGATAACGCCGGCACCGTGATCGGCGAACTCAAGCTGGTCTACAACAAAACACGTCAAGCTGCGATCACGAAAGAACTTTCGGAAATCGTCGCCGGTGCTGCAGCGGTTTAAGCCGCCTCACCTGATTCACAAGATTTAAAGAACGGAAAAGGATTTCCAAATGGCACAGGCTCAAGGCAAGATTGTTCAGTGTATCGGTGCGGTGGTGGACGTTGAGTTCGCGCGCGACCAGATGCCGAAGATTTACGACGCCCTCAAAATGGAAGGCAAAGCGTTGACGCTTGAAGTTCAGCAGTTGCTGGGCGACGGCATAGTCCGCACCATCGCATTGGGTACCTCCGACGGCCTGCGCCGCGGCAACATGGTCTACAACACTGGCGCCAACATCACGGTTCCAGTCGGCAAGGCAACTTTAGGCCGCATCATGGACGTGCTCGGCGCGCCTATCGACGAGCGTGGCCCGGTTGACCAAACCTTGACCGCACCAATTCATCGTAAAGCCCCGGCTTACGACGAATTGAGCCCATCACAAGAGTTGCTGGAAACCGGCATCAAGGTGATTGACTTGGTTTGCCCGTTCGCCAAAGGCGGCAAGGTTGGCCTGTTCGGCGGCGCCGGCGTTGGCAAGACCGTGAACATGATGGAACTCATCAACAACATCGCTAAAGCTCACTCCGGTCTGTCCGTGTTTGCTGGTGTTGGCGAGCGTACCCGTGAAGGCAATGACTTTTATCACGAGATGGCTGACTCTGGCGTTGTCAATCTTGAGAACCTTAGCGAGTCTAAAGTTGCGATGGTTTACGGTCAGATGAATGAGCCACCGGGTAACCGTTTGCGCGTTGCTTTGACTGGCTTGACGATTGCTGAATCCTTCCGTGACGAAGGCCGCGACGTTTTGTTCTTCGTTGACAACATCTACCGCTACACATTGGCCGGAACCGAAGTGTCCGCACTGTTAGGCCGTATGCCATCGGCCGTGGGTTATCAACCTACGCTGGCTGAAGAGATGGGTCGCTTGCAAGAGCGCATCACCTCGACAAAAGTCGGCTCCATCACTTCCATCCAAGCCGTTTACGTGCCTGCCGATGACTTGACCGATCCGTCACCAGCGACCACTTTTGCCCACTTGGATTCCACCGTGGTGCTGAGCCGTGACATCGCTTCTTTGGGTATCTACCCAGCGGTTGATCCACTTGACTCTACCAGCCGTCAGCTCGACCCTAACGTGGTCGGTGAAGACCACTACGCGACTGCTCGCGCAGTGCAGGGCACGCTCCAGCGCTATAAAGAATTGCGCGACATTATCGCGATTCTTGGCATGGACGAGCTCGCACCAGAAGACAAATTGGCCGTGGCTCGCGCCCGTAAAATCCAACGCTTCTTGTCCCAGCCCTTCCACGTTGCTGAAGTGTTCACTGGCTCGCCAGGTAAGTACGTTAGCTTGGCCGAGACGATTCGCGGCTTCAAGATGATTGTTGCCGGCGAGTGCGATCACCTGCCAGAGCAGGCTTTCTACATGGTTGGAACCATTGACGAAGCCTTCGAAAAAGCCAAAAAAATCTGATAGCGCTGTGCACTCTAGCGAATCGCGTCGCTGTCTAAGTTAGCCGTATTAAACCAACGGCTACATTCAGCGCAAGACTTCTCGCTCTTAGTGTCGGCACTTTCAAATTTTTTAAAATATTTTAGGAATCACCATGTCAACCATCAAAGTCGACGTTGTATCTGCAGAAGAGTCCATCTTCTCCGGCGAAGCCAAATTTGTGGTTTTGCCAGGTGAAGCTGGCGAACTCGGCATTTATCCGCGCCACACGCCCTTGATTACCCGCATTCGTCCCGGCACTGTGCGTATCGAAAAAGCCGATGGTAGCGAAGAGTTTGTATTTGTAGCTGGCGGCTTGCTCGAAGTGCAGCCCAACCACGTGACCGTTCTCAGCGACACCGCAATTCGCGGCAAAGACCTCGACGAAGCCAAGGCGCAGGCGGCCAAAGCGGCGGCTGAAGAAGCGCTGAAAAATGCTAAGAACGATATAGATATTGCTTTAGCTCAGTCTGAGCTGACCGTGATGGTCGCCCAGATTGCAGCGTTGCGCAAATACCGTATGAAGAAGTAATCCTTTTGCGCTGATATGAACCCGGTTTTTAACCGGGTTTTTTTTTCGTTTGAAAAAGGTTAGTCAGCCTCTGTCAATGTCATCTTCTCTGATTGATGCAAAATCAATTAGCTATCGGTCAAATAATTTTTCCAAGATGTCTTTATGCAAAAACCAAAAATGCCACCAGTCGGTAGCGCAGATGATACTGAAACTGCTTTTTATGAAGCCCTGCAAAACAGCGATATAGACAAGCTCATGGGTTGCTGGGCGGATGAAGATGACATTGTTTGCATACATCCCGGCGGCGGCAGGCTTATAGGTGCTGCGGCCATACGTGCCAGTTTTGAGGGCTTGTTTGCCAATGGCAGTCTACGGTTAAATATTGAGCAAGTACGCCGGGTTGAGTCCATGAGTGCGAGCGTTCACAGCCTCGTCGAACGTATCGAATTACTCACCGACGAAGGCCCGCGCTACGCTTATGTACTGGCCACCAATACCTATCTGAAAACTGCTCAAGGCTGGCGCATTACTACTCACCATGCCAGCCCTGGAAGTGCGCAACAGTCGTTTGAGGCTGGTTCTGTCAGTGGTCTCTTGCATTAATGCGAAGCTTTAAAAGCCGCACCTCACCATGTCTAGTCCGATAGTGAACAACTTGACCTTAGAGTCTGTCAGCACAGCGGTTATGAATCAGCCTATGACTTACGCCGCACCATGGTGGTTACCGGGTGGAAATCTACAGACTATTTGGGCCGCCAAGGCCGCGCAGCGCTTTGATGGTTTACCACCGCAGTTCACGCGTGAACGTTGGAGCACACCGGATAAGGATTTTGTGGATGTCGATTTTGCTACCCACAATGCGGCTGGCGGTGTACCTCTATTGGTGGTGTTTCATGGGCTAGAAGGCTCATCGTCTAGCCATTACGCACAGGCATTTGCTGAGGTCGCTCGTGCGCGCGGCTGGGCTTGTGCTGTGCCTCATTTTCGAGGCTGTTCGGGCGAGTTAAATCACGGGCCGCGTGCCTACCATTCTGGTGATTTTGAAGAAATCGACTGGATGCTACGCCGTTTTCGCGTCACCCATAACGGTCCGTTGTTGGCTGTCGGTGTTTCGTTGGGCGGTAATGCCTTGATGCGCTGGGCGGGTGAGTTTGGCGCTACTGCTAAGCATGTTGTTAATAGCGTAGCTTCCGTATGTTCACCGCTAGATCTTGCTGCCAGTGGTCACGCCATAGGGCGCGGTTTTAATCGTTTGGTTTATACCCGCATGTTTCTCAGCAGCATGCGGCCCAAGGCTTTACAAAAATTAGACCAGCATCCAGGTTTGTTTGATCGCAAGGCGCTACTGGCTGCGCGCGACCTCTACGAATTCGATAATGTTGTGACTGCGCCCTTGCACGGATTTTTAAATACCGATGACTACTGGCGCCGCGCTTCAGCTAAACCGTATCTGATGGGGATTGACGTGCCGGCCTTAGCCTTGAATGCACGCAATGATCCGTTTGTGCCAACTAACAGTCTGCCCAATGCGTCTGAAGTTAGCGCCAGTGTTAGTCTTTGGCAACCTGATCAAGGCGGTCATGTTGGCTTCCCTTCTTCGCCTTTTCCCGGCCATGTGCGCAGCATGCCCGAGGCGGTCGCAAGCTTTTTTGCGGCCCATCTTTAAGTTGGCTAAGCGCTACTCACAATCATCAACGGCATAAGTTGTTACAAGGAAAAAATCATGGATGAAATCGTCAAGGCAGCGATTGCCAAATGGCCAAATGTTCCGCATTGCTACGGTTGGCTGGGCCTAGATGCGCGCGGTAACTGGTATTTACGTGACGACAATGCGCAAGCCGCTGGTGCTTTTTGCAACCCACTCAAAGGCGTAGACCCAGTACAAAAGTTAGCCAGCAAAGGCTCGCTTTTAGAGCATGAAAAGCTTATCAGTTTCATTCAACGAAATTACGAATGCGAAGATGCGGGATCGCTAAAAGGTCAGTGGTTTTTTCAAAACGGACCGCAGCGGGTTTACGTTGAACTTGAAGCCACGCCCTTTATTTGGCGCATAGGCAGTGCGCCTGATTTTGAGGTTAGCTCGCATACCGGTCAAACTGTGCGTGCGCAGCGCTGCGTGGTTGATGAGCATGGTCGACTTTATCTAGAGACAGAACTTGGTTTTGGACTCGTGCATTCGCTAGACATGCTTAACGCCGCCGACGCTTTAGAGTCTGGCCTTTGGGTGCCGCAAGACTTGCTGACAAGAGATTTACCGCAGCGCTTTGGTTATGTGCGCAGCCCACAGGCATTACAGAGCGCATGAAAAAGCCGGCAATAAGCCGGCTTTTAATGACGACTAAGCGCCTTTATGGGTGACGGTTTATTTGGCTGCGTTGGCCATGTACTCGACGGCTGAGCGAATGTCGGCGTCCGTTGCTGAATTGGCTCCGCCTTTTGGCGGCATAGCGCCCTTGCCTTTAATAACGCTTGATGTCATGGCATCAATACCCGTTTGAATGCGTGGTGCCCAAGCGACTTTGTCACCAAACTTTGGAGATCCTGCCACACCGGCTGCGTGGCAGCCGATGCAAACTTGTTTGTAGAGCGCTTCACCATTGCCATTAGAAACCTTAACTAGAGCTGATGTTGGTGCGGTTACAGGAGCAGCGACAGGCGCAGCCGCGACAACTATTGGTGCAGGCATGCTGACAACAGCTGGTGCCGATGCATCAGCAGCCGCTGTCGGCGTTGGCGCAACTGGTTCGGCAAACTTGCCACCGGCTGCAGCAGTCATGTAAACCACTGCGCGACCGATTTCTAGATTTTCATAATCGCCACCGCCTTGAGCGGCCATTGCGCCTTTGCCTTTGAGCGCTGAGTTCAGCAAAGCTTCGTAGCCAGTAGCTATTCGCGGTGTCCATGCCGCAACATCACCAAACTTTGGTGAGCCGGCTGCGCCTATTGCGTGGCAAGCTACGCATTGGCCTTTGTAGACTTCTTCACCAGTTTTGAGAATACGGTTGGCATCACGAATTTCAACACTACCGATTTTTTCAATCCGCTGCGCCATCACGCTAGGTGTATCGACAGTGCCTGCAGGTTTGTTGGCGGAACTGACGTAGTAAACCAAGCCAATGATGCCGAATATCGGAATCACGAAGGAGAAAAAAACCGCAGCAAGAAGTTGCTTAGGTGTTTTGATCGGGCCGTTGTGGGCTTCTTCGTGGGCCGTGTTGTGGTCGTTTGCGCTCATGGCGTCCTCAAAAACAAATGGATAAGGGGAATCAGACTCGCTCTGGGCCGGCAAAGACCCTTGCGGGCACGGGCTTTAAAGATGTTGGGATTATAGCGGTGGCTATACAAATGAAAGTTGAGTTCGGCTTGCATTGCTATTGCCGCTGTTAGAATCAATCGTGCACTGCTTCGACAGCCGTCGCACCGGCTTTGCGGCTGTAGCTCAGTGGATAGAGTATTGGCCTCCGAAGCCAAGGGTCGTGGGTTCGATCCCCGCCAGCCGCACCAATTTTTAGCCTTAAACCGTATGCCACTGGCCCATCATAAAACCACGTTTTATTTAGCCACAGCGAAATGCACGGCAGTGTACTTTTGCTCAAGGCACGCGCAACAGATACGCCCAGCACACGACGATGACCACTCGCTGTGACGCCTCCGCAACTAAGACCGCGTAGTCAACAACATGCCCACCTTCGCGCACTCGCTCATCGCGTGCATCAAGCAGCACGTGAGACGTTTCATCAAGTGAGCGGTTGCACCAAGCCGCTAGGCTGTCGTCTAACTTTTTAGTGCAGTTGCTGGTTTGAGTTGAAGTAATTCAGACCTCATGGACAACAAGTTTTCGCGGATTCAAGTCTGAAGTGCAACTTTGAAATTAACCGTACGGGTGGGTGAGATGTGAGAGCATCCAAGCTTCCCGACTACCAAGTCAAAGTTGCCCAGAATGATTTACACACACCTCACCCGTGACGAACGTTACCAGATTGCAATCCTCGTCAAAGCAAACTTCAATCAAAGTGAAATTGCAAAAATGATGGACCGTGATAAATCGAGCATCAGCCGTGAGTTGCGTCGTAACCGCGGTCTACGAGGCTATCGCCCTAAGCAGGCAAATGACAAAGCCCAAGAACGTAGACTTGCCTGCGCCAATAGTCCTAGAGTTGCTGACTCGACATGGGCTGTAGTGGAGGAAAAGTTGGCTGAGGCTTGGAGCCCCGAGCAAATCAGCGGCCACCTCGAAGCTAGCCACCAACCCGGTGTTAGCTATGAGAGCATTTACCAGTACATCTACGCTGACAAACGCGCGGGCGGCACCTTGCATAAAACACTGCGTTGCCAGAAGACGCGAAAAAAACGCAGCAGTGGCCGTGAACGGCGCGGCACCATCTCTCACCAGGTCTCAATAGAACTGCGACCCGACATCGTGCTTGAGCGTGCGCGCTTTGGCGACTGGGAGGCTGATCTGGTGATTGGTGCCGGGCAGAAGCAAGCACTAGTGACGATTAATGAGCGTGTCTCTCGCTATTCAATAATTTTCCACGTGCCATTCAAAACAGCGCAAGCCGTAGGGGACGCGTTAATCACTTTACTCAAACCGTTCGCTCATTGCGTGCACACTCTCACGACTGATAACGGCAAGGAATTTGCCCAGCATGAACGAATAGCTTCTGCGCTGAGTGCAGATTTCTTTTTCGCCCATCCATACGCCTCGTGGGAGCGTGGGGCGAACGAGAATATGAACGGTTTGATTCGCCAGTTTTTCCCAAAGGGGATGCGCTTTAATTGCATAACCGACGATGACATTGCTTTAGCGATGCACAGGCTCAATCATCGTCCTAGAAAATGTTTAGGGTATCGAACGCCGCATCAGGTTTTTATGGAACAGTTAGAGTCCTATCAGCATACGGTTGCACTTCAAGCTTGAATCCGCCTTTTGTAAAACTGCTGACTCTGCGCGATTAGAAACACGGTGCTTGCAAATCTCAGCGAGCGTAAACTTTACCGATTTTGAGTGTCGACTGTCGCGTTCTAATGCGCTGGGAAAAAAAACTTATCTGACCTCCTTCGATGCAGTTCAAAATGATTTCGCCTATGCGGAAAAGCATAGTCTTGAATTTGTAATCATTGGCTTGATTCTGCCGCTGAGCACCGCGCTCGTACCCAATAGCTTGTACATGCTGTGAGCGCTTAATAAGCAAGACTAGGTTAACAAAAATACGCAGCGTTTAGCAGTATCGTCAAGAAAGTTAGCCAGACAAGCAAGCGTAAGCGTCGAGCAATAAATTTGTTTCAGCACCAAAATTTATGTCCTGAGACAAAGTCATTTATTTTTGTAGAGAAGATACTTTTTAAAATTAAAGAAGTGAACTTCAGTAGATATGAAAAAAAATTTCAAAATTAGATTGATAAAAAATTTCGCTTTAGTGCAGGAAAAATTATAGAAAAAAAGTTGCACAAACTATAAAAGCGTTGGTACAAAAGTAAACGCGCCTAAAAAGTCGAGTGGGTTTTATTTGGCTAGTTACCTTGACAAAAGTCATTAATTTTATTTTTCAAAATATTACTTTTCTTAGAAAAAATTTTCTGAACTAAAGGTAAATATAAGTTAATTTGAAACTTAGACTTAATGCTCGTACTTAAAAAATAAAGTCGATAACCATATCAGAAAATGATAATTTTTACATTTTTAAGTTGATGTTTGATAGATTTTATTAGCCTATCTTTGATGCCAATGTCTCTCGTGTTCAGAAGCCTGGCTGTGACTGCTATGGATAGCGATAGATGACTTTAAACATGTTCGATAGGAAAAGTTTTAAACTTTTCACGAAGACTAATGCTTCATTTTTTTTTAAAGTTAGATTTAAACCTGTGAAGGAAATTCTTGTCTAACTTATGCTTAAAAAAGATGAGATCGGCGTTCTGCAGTTTAGATTAGGACGCAAAAATACGTCTTAGTACGAATCAAGATAGATCAAGAATGGAGACGATTGAATATGGTTCAACTACCACTACATCACTGCAGAATCACCAACGTCAAGTCCTTTGACGCGGACACAGCAACTGCGATTGATAGAACGGACTAGTAGTCAAAAAAATCACAAGAATGAAATTTAGTGTGTACATCTCAGTACACGCCTACAATAAATAATTAATACTGTCACTTTATGAGGCACAATTTATGATTCTTGAACAGCTAGTACGCGATGACGTGGTTATTTTGAAAATAAAAGGTCGAGTGGACAGCACCAATTCTTCAGAGATTGAACGAGCCGCTCTTGAACTGATAGACGCCGGTAACAAGCGGTTTATTTTCGACCTAAGCAGCATGGACTACATCAGCTCAGCTGGCTTACGTGTAATTTTGTTGACGGGTAAAAAATTACGTGCATGTAAGGGAAAGATGGTACTGATGGAAATGCGAGAAATGGTCAAAGACGTTTTTGAAATGAGTGGTTTTCTTAGCTTGTTTGCAGCTGCAGAAAGCTTAGATGAAGCTTTAAAGCTCGTCTAGTTTTGAGGATGCTAAAGCGCTACACAAACTTATTCAGACATGAAGATATGACCTGATACGTGTAATGCACGCATAGTCTTTATTGCAAATAAAAACCTCAATAAAGATTATTTGTGAACTTAATTAAATCGTGAAATTTTGAGAGATTTTCAATTTATACACATGTTTAAGCCTTTTGAATTTTATATTGGTCAAAGACGACTTAATCGAGAACATAAACATAAATATGAATAATTTATGAATATATTTTATTTTAATAAATTTATTAAATTTATAGATTTTGTCTCGTGCCAGTTAGGGCTTAGTCATTGCTTCTGAATGTTAAATGAAGTACGCCATGCATAACATTACCGATCTCAGCAATACCGTTGACACACCTGTAGTTAAACCTGACTCACAAGCCTTGTTGATACAGCTGGTTAACGATCATCAAAATCGTTTATATAGATTCATCGTTAAAAATATTGGTTACGGCAGTGACGCCGAAGACTTGACACAACAAGCTTTTGTTGAAGCAGTGAAGGCTTATGACACTTTTCGAGGTGCATCAGAACTATCAACATGGCTATATGGTATTGCTATGAATTTAGTTCGTAACTATTTGTCACGCTCACCGCATCGGCGATATATTTTTGAAGACGATGAATCTTTAGCTGATATTCAATCCAATAATCCTGATCCTAGCGAGCAACTCGCGCAGACCCAGTTGATTCGGATGCTGCAAAAGGAGATTAATCAATTACCGGTAGAAATGAGAGATGTACTTCTCTTGGTCGCTCTTGATGACTTAAGTTATGAAGAGGCTGCAACTATGTTAAGTATTCCGGTTGGAACTGTGCGTAGCCGCGTCTCACGCGCAAGAGCAACTCTGCGCAAGCGCTTGCGAGAGAACCAGTTCGAAATTAATCTTTAACGATATAAACATTTCGACGCTGCAAAAAAATAGCTATTTGTAGCGAATCAACTTTTTGTTAAAGCCGTCAAGGCTTTGGTCTATCAACGCTTAATCGATATAAATTTTCTATAAATTTAGCTTCAAACCTAACGCCTAAAAAATTCCGCTTGAATAAACAATTGTTAAATTTTTAGCGCTAACTTTTACAGCGGGAACTGTGCAAAAGTACCCGTTACTAAATTTGCAAGTGTACGAAAATTTTTACTTTTTCGATCGCATTTAATTTTTCTTTTGTAAAAGTTAGGATTAAAAATTATGTCACTGCCTGAAACAAATATTGATCTCATTATTTCAAAAAATAAAGAAATCATTCAACAAGCCCAAGCAGCATTAGAGAGAGGAAGAGAAATACTCAATTCAACAGGAATGAATGTAGCTGTTGATTTTCAAAAAATGACTAGTTTATTAAGTGTTGAACAAAAAAAAATGATGGGCGGATTCAAGCTTGAAGTGCAACCGTATGCTGATAGGACTCTAACTGTTCCATAAAAACCTGATGCGGCGTTCGATACCCTAAACATTTTCTAGGACGATGATTGAGCCTGTGCATCGCTAAAGCAATGTCATCGTCGGTTATGCAATTAAAGCGCATCCCCTTTGGGAAAAACTGGCGAATCAAACCGTTCATATTCTCGTTCGCCCCACGCTCCCACGAGGCGTATGGATGGGCGAAAAAGAAATCTGCACTCAGCGCAGAAGCTATTCGTTCATGCTGGGCAAATTCCTTGCCGTTATCAGTCGTGAGAGTGTGCACGCAATGAGCGAACGGTTTGAGTAAAGTGATTAACGCGTCCCCTACGGCTTGCGCTGTTTTGAATGGCACGTGGAAAATTATTGAATAGCGAGAGACACGCTCATTAATCGTCACTAGTGCTTGCTTCTGCCCGGCACCAATCACCAGATCAGCCTCCCAGTCGCCAAAGCGCGCACGCTCAAGCACGATGTCGGGTCGCAGTTCTATTGAGACCTGGTGAGAGATGGTGCCGCGCCGTTCACGGCCACTGCTGCGTTTTTTTCGCGTCTTCTGGCAACGCAGTGTTTTATGCAAGGTGCCGCCCGCGCGTTTGTCAGCGTAGATGTACTGGTAAATGCTCTCATAGCTAACACCGGGTTGGTGGCTAGCTTCGAGGTGGCCGCTGATTTGCTCGGGGCTCCAAGCCTCAGCCAACTTTTCCTCCACTACAGCCCATGTCGAGTCAGCAACTCTAGGACTATTGGCGCAGGCAAGTCTACGTTCTTGGGCTTTGTCATTTGCCTGCTTAGGGCGATAGCCTCGTAGACCGCGGTTACGACGCAACTCACGGCTGATGCTCGATTTATCACGGTCCATCATTTTTGCAATTTCACTTTGATTGAAGTTTGCTTTGACGAGGATTGCAATCTGGTAACGTTCGTCACGGGTGAGGTGTGTGTAAATCATTCTGGGCAACTTTGACTTGGTAGTCGGGAAGCTTGGATGCTCTCACATCTCACCCACCCGTACGGTTAATTTCAAAGTTGCACTTCAGACTTGAATCCGCGATGCAAAAAATGATTGATTTAGATAATGAAGAGATTCAAAGAGACGTTGATTTAGAAAAATCAAGACTTCAATTGAATTCTAAATATTCAGGGAATGTATCTAGAAAAAATAAAAAAATTATTTAGTAAATATTTAAAAATTGAAAGAAATTATATGACCTCAGTAAACTCAGCAACTGTAAATAGCATGATGACGGTTGACATTAGTCAGCTGTCAATTGAAGATGCCATATACGTGGTCAATATGAACCGAATGAAAAATGCTGAAGATAGAGTCACTATCAAGATGACTGAAGCACAGGCTAGAAACGTAGAGCTAGCTAATTTAAATAGTACCTATGCAGCGCTACAAAATTTATCATCAGGATTTCCCGCTAACTCGTCTCCCACTACAAAGGTAGATAAAATTTCAGGTTGGACTGATGGTGGTTATGCAAAAGAACAAAAATCTAACGATGTGCTTGAAGATGCAGGTCTTCGTACTTCGACTGCTGGTTTAGGATTAACTGGAAATGGTATTAATAGTGAGGGCAAACGCGAAGTCGAGTCTGGAAAGCAAGGTAACGGTATCGACAGCAACACTACAAAACTTCAGATTGATAATGCGATGACTACTTTGAAATCTAGGATTGATAACTTAGCCAGTATTTCTCAAACAGACATGATCGAGCTTCTATCTGCTACTGGTAAGTACACAGCTTCAACAGATGCAACTTCAGGAAACATGAAAAAATTCCAAGAGCAAAACGAAAAAATTCAAAGTAATATAAATAGATAAGCTTGGTAAATCACAAAAACAGGAGTGCAAGATGTCAGTTGTATTTAATTCAAATGATGAGAGCGGCTCCTTGGTAGAAGACATCTTGCCGCTGATTCTTAACGGTGCTACCTTGGGTGATTTACTTGGTTTTGAAGATTGTAGTTACGAGGCACTCTACGCTTTAGGCCATGGTTTTTATGGCCAAACAAAATATCAAGATGCAATGAAGATATTTGGTTATCTGGTCATGCACAACCACTTGGAAAGCCGCTACATCAGCGCTTTCGCATCTAGCTTACAAATGCTAAAACGTTATGAAGAGGCTATCACTTACTACAGCTTGGTTTCAGTAATGGACATGAGTGATCCAGTGCCCACTTTTCACACTTGCGAATGTTTGCTTGCGCTAGGTCATATTCCTGAAGCGTCTCAAGGTTTGGAGTTAGTCATTGAGCAAAGCCAGGCACCAGAGCGTATCGACTTAAAAGAACGTGCCCAAGCCAGATTAGACATTATTAAAAATTATTCTAAATCTTCAAATATTGCGTGAGGAGTTTTAAATGAGAACTGATCCTACATCACCGCAGCAACCACCGCGGCAATCAAATCAAGAATATGGATCTTCTACCGCAGGTACGGCGTCTACTGCTGCGGGCAGTTTAAGTGACTATCCTAATAATGCGCAGCCAAGCACGGTTGATCCAAAAGCTTCGGGAATTCCATGGTTGCCAGACGCTACTAATTTCAGTCCAGAAGATTTTGCAATAGCGCTTGGTGCTATGCAAAATTTATCAACTGATGCGCAATTAAGTTGTGCACAAACACGTGTCAAGGTATCTCAAAAGAAAATGCAGGACATTAATAAAAAATGTATGCAGAAAATTGCAGATTGGTCTAAAAATTCTGCAAATGCAGAAAAAAAAGGTGAGTGGATGGGCATCTTGGGTGTTTGTATAAAAGCTTTAGCGGTTGTGGCGACTGTGGCGGCAGTCGTTATGACGGGTGGTTTAGCCGCCCCTTTGATGTTCGTTGCCGTTGTGGGTATGGTGGGCGCTGGTATAAGTTTAGCAAGTGACATTTCTAAACTTAGCGGTGGTAAAGGTTTTGAATTAACCACTTTAGTATTTGATGCACTAGGCAATTTAGGACTTTCTTATAGAGATAGACAAATAGTTACCGGTGCCATTGGTTTACCATTAATGATTGCTGATCCTGCATTTTTTGGAATGTTTGTGACTGGTATTGCTGGACACATTACTGCTGACAAATCTAAATTAGCTATTGTGATGACAACTTTTACAGTTGTTGCCGGCTTGGCGATGGCTGTTAGTGTCGCCCGCGCTGCAAGTTCTGGCGCTGCTAAAGCTGCTGCTGAAGTTGCTTCTGAAACGGGTAAAACGGTTGCTAAAACAGCTCTCTCACCGACTGTTGTTGCTGCGCTAGTGCAAAGATGCACCGCACTTCTTAGTGGCGTACTAGGCATACCTACTGCTGTCATTACGGGGCTAAAAGCTGTTGATACAAAAAATGCAGATAAGGCATTGATTGATAAAACAGAACTTGATAATTTCTCAATTAAGATAGAAAAAATCTTAATGGACGGTCAAGAAGATATGAAAAAACTTTATTCAGATCTAATGGATCAATTCCAAGCAGTTAGTTCGATTATTAATGAAAATAGTAAAAGTATTTCACAAACAGCTAAAAATATAGCTCCTAATACTGTTTAATTTAAATTAGTAAAAACTGGGAAAATATCATGATAACTAATAGTAGTTCTGCAACGTCATCAAGTTATAAAACATCAACTACGAGTGATCCAAGTCCAACAAAAAAATCAGAAAATCCAAGTAATTTCTCACCTGATGAAAATACTAAATCTTATTTTTCTAGTTCCAAAAATTTATCGTTACCACCTCTTAGCGTATATCAATCTGCTAATGAAGAGACATTAGCAGATTTGGAATCTGTTAACAAAAAAATAATAGAGCTGGATGAAAATAAAAATCAAAGCATGACTGATATTTTTGCATTAATGGCACTTTTTAATGAGACAGGCAGGATTATGAAGAGTTCTGCATTTATGCAGCGTGAGGCTAATTTCCAACAACAAATAAAAAGTCTCGAGAATAGCGTCGTAGAAATGAAAAATGCTGCGACTGAGCGTTTTGCAGCTGGAATGACAGCTGCGGCTTTTCAAGGCGCAGGTTCTTTAGCGCAGATTGGTTTATCAACAACGGCTTTTAAAAAGGGTGTCGAGGGCGCAAATGCTGAAAAAATATCCCGTCTGGGTGATCCCACAAATGTTATCACTGCGCAGCAATCAACGCCAAGTCTTGCCGCAGCTAGTTACAGTAGTTCCGCACAAGCTGCTGGTGGTATGGGTTCGGCATTTTCTTCTGGTGGAAGTGCTATTTTTAACAATTCTGCCGATGCTGCTGATCAGGCGAAAGTCAATAGTGACACAAAGGCAAAAGTAAGTGAAACGGCTGTTGCGCGTTCTGACGAGGCTTATCGCGCAGCTGCAGAAATCGTTGCTGACACCATTGCAAAAATGCGCGATATTGTGGCGGCTTTGGATGCAAGCATTAGTTCTTTAAATCGTAATATTTAGCTATTGGTTTCACCTATGCTGCAAACAAACAAATCAGGTGACACTCCAGATTTCATGCAGAAGTTTGCGCATGACTTAGAGGCCTTGCCGTCAAGTAGTCGACTGACATCGGTTGAAAGTGACGTCATCTATTCTTTAGCAGTGGATGCAGTCAATAAAAATGATGTAGAAAAAGCCGCACGTTTCTTTTCATTATTAACTATTTACAACCCAACCAATTCTTTATATTTATACGGTTTTGGATTTTGTTTACGCCAACTTGGAAAATATGATGAGGCGCTACAGCAATTTTCTTTGGCTGCTAGTTTGTATCCTGAAGAGGCAGCGCATACGCTATCGATTGCTGAATGTTTACTAATGAAGCGCGAATATGCAGAGGCTCATCAAACTCTTGATATGCTGATTCGGTTTTGTAAATTAAAAGTTGCTGATTCACCAGAATTAGCCGGTAAAAATAATCAACAGTTAGATGGTTGCTTGCTTGGAGACACAGCTAAAGTTCTTTTAAAAGCTGAAGCTTTAAAAAATATATTGTTATCGGGAGCTGGCGCTGCTTGATTCAAAAGACATTCGCCTGTTAACTGAAATCGGATTTTTAGCTGCTGCAAAGACAGACGTTAAACGCGCAGCTATTATTTTTTCAGCACTTGAGAAAATTCGGCCTAGTGGTCTTTATGTGTATGTTGGCTGGGCATGTGCGCTACTGAATGCGCAGCAATTTGAATCTGCCATAGAAATTTTAGAGCGCGGTCTTGGCCGGATTGGTGCTGAAGATTTAGCAATGCTAAATGCTTTTCGTGCGCTTGCTTTTCAGCTGGCGGGTAGGTCATCTGAAAGCCGTAAAGCATTAGAAGCAGCGGGTGATTGTCGGCTTGGCTTACTGATGTCTGGGCGTATTTGTTAGCAATCTTTGGGAGATGTTAAAAATGGATATCAGTAGTATTAATTTAGCTGCTGCACGCGTGCCAGATACAGCGATGTTGCCTAGCAATATGTCTGAGCTATCTGCTCTAAACACTAGTGCTGATATAGATCAGAATTCTTTAGTCGCTCGACAATTTTCTGCAATCATGAGCGGTGGCGCAGCTCAGCCATCACTTATTTCTGATGTGAAGGCGTCGGGTGTTGGTAACCCTGTTTCTCTAGATCGTATTAACGCATCAACCCAAAACTCTGATTTGCTGTCTGATGTAGTTGCTGCGCCCGCCACCATGGGCGATGGCATTCTCGCTGGTATGCAAAACCTTTCTGATAATTTTAAAAAGGTTCATGCAGATGTAGTTCGAACGCTTGACAACACAGGCGATATGAATTTATCTGACATGCTCAAGTTGTAAATGCATCTTTCTGAAATGTCATTTCAATGGGATGCATTTAGCAAGGTTGTGACCAAATCAACTCAAAATTTAGAACAGCTATTGAAATTGCAATGAAAAATTATTGCTGGGTGCGTGGTTTTGTCTACTGTGTTTTAAGTTTGCTTTTGCTCGCATGTAGTAGCAAGGTCGAGTTACTAGGCGGTATTCCTGAAGTAGAAGCTAACGAGGTATTGGCTGCGCTGCAAAATGCTGGTATTGCATCGGAGAAGACACCTGGTAAAGAGGGCATGGTGGGTGTGTCAATACCAGCTGAAGAAGTTGGCAGAGCCGTCGATATGCTGCGTGCCAAAGGTTTGCCGCGTGAGCGCTTTGCAGGTATGGGGCAAGTGTTTAAAAAAGAAGGTTTGATATCTTCACCGCTTGAAGAGCGTGCTCGTTATTTATACGCTTTGTCCCAAGAGTTGGGCTCTACTCTCTCGCAGATTGATGGTGTGCTGGTTGCCCGTGTTCATGTGGTTTTACCGGAACGTGGTGCCGCTGGTGATCCTAATTTACCGTCCTCGGCCGCTATTTTTATTAAGTATCAGGATGGCTATAACCTTGATACGGTTTTGCCCCAAGTTAGACGCTTGGTCACTAATAGTATTCTTGGGCTCACCACAGATAAAGTTTCTATAGTGTTAGTCGGTGCCGAGCCTAGGGCACCAAACGTCAAAACCCGTGCGCCAGTTAATACTGAAACTTTAACCCCAGGTGTGCCAATCCCCATTTTCTTAGCTATCGCATTGCTTTTACTCGGTAGTGTGTGTTTGTCCGCTTTCTTGGCGTGGAAGTTTTGGTGGCCTAACCGCGCACAAAATAAAGCTATGTCTGCAAAAGACCCAATATGAACGAGCCACGCGTTGATATTGGATGGCTGGGCCAAGCAGTTGCTGAGCACGTATTAAAGTTAAGTTTGTTCCCCTCGCTGGGTCTACATTCAACACAGGCTGCGGCCTTACTACCGCCACTCATGCAAGTTTGCTTTGAGAATATTCAATCGCCGGTGAGTGCGCGCCTTATACGCGCTGAGGTCTTGCACCGTCACATTTCACGATGGCTACTTAATTCGCAGCAGCTTTCACCTATTCTTGATATATCTGATCCTGCTTTGCCTTTAGCCGCCTTGCCGGTTTCAGTTTTTCAAAAGCTCGTTTTATATATCGGTTTAGGTATGCTTTCTCACAGTCTTCGCCAATCTATTTCTCGAGAAGAAGTTGGTTTATTGCGTCAAGTGTTGGGCGTTTCTGCAATGGACTTTTCACTACGCTGTGAAGTACAAGATATTAAATCTGTGCCTGTTGATTTCACCCGTTTACCAGAGCAGGCAACTCAAATCGGGTCTGCGGTTTTAGCGAATATTTTTGAGCGATCGAGTGATGCTGTCGGTAAACGTGGATTATTGAGATTGCCAGCGCAACTCGATGCCGCACCTATTCAAAGTGATCATCAGTCTTTTGCGTTGGCTATTTCAGCACTTAACTTTATAGACCCAGAATGGCTTTCATCCTTCCCGTCAATCCATTGACTCCATTACGCCGACTTTCAATCGGCATAGATCCGTCGGTGAAAGTAGTACGTGCGCATGAGCTTGTCGCACTCCGCACGGCTGAGCAGGCGGTGATAGATGCTTGCGCACAAGCTGACACTATTCGTGAAGATGCTAAGCAAGCTTATGAGGATGAGCGTCAACGTGGATATCTTGAAGGTCAAGAGGCGGCAAGGCTTGAGCAGGTCGAGCAAATGATTGAAAACGTTTCGCGAACTATCGATTATTTCAGCCGAGTTGAAAGTCGCATGGTCGATCTGGTGATGCAGGCGGTACAAAAAATTATTGACGACTATGACGACAATGCGCGCATTTTGTTGACGGTAAAAAATGTACTGTCGGTAGTGAGAAACCAAAAGCATATGACGCTACGTCTTCACCCTCAGCAGGTAGCGTTGGTTAAGGAGCGGATTGGCAGCTTGCTGTCTGACTACCCTGGTGTGGGTTATTTAGATATCGTTGCTGACCCGCGGCTGAACTTTGACGCTTGTATTCTTGAAAGCGATATCGGCATGGTCGAAGCCAGCATGGAAGGCCAGCTTTCTGCTTTGCGTCGTGCGTTCGAAAAAGTCTTGGGAAGTCGCGTTTAAGTTAGCTCACACAACAGGCAAAAAATGCGTGAATTTGAATACATTACTGAAATGATGTCACTGGCCTTAGAAGACACGCCAACCTTGCGCATCAAGGGCCGTGTGATTCAGGTAATCGGCACCATCATCAAGGCGGTAGTACCAACGGTAAAAATTGGTGAGGTTTGCTTGCTAAAAAATCCTGGTGAAGATTTTGAGATGAAAGCTGAAGTCGTTGGCTTTGTCAAAGACGCCGCCTTGCTTACGCCGATTGGTGATATGTATGGCATCAGTGGTGCAACAGAAGTAATTCCGACGGGTCGTGCGCACCGGGTGCCTGTCGGCTATGGATTATTGGGACGTGTGCTCGATGGTCTTGGACGTCCATTAGATGAGAAAGAGCGCGGGCCTTTGGAGGCCGATAAGTTCTACCCAGTTTTTGCTGATGCGCCTGACCCATTAACGCGGCGCCTAATCACTGAGCCGCTAGAGTTGGGTGTGCGTGTTCTCGACAGTGTGTTGACCTGTGGCGAAGGTCAGCGCTTGGGTATTTTTGCTGCGGCTGGTGGTGGTAAATCTACGCTGATGGGCATGTTGGTTAAGGGCGCTGCAGTCGATGTAACGGTGATTGCTTTGATTGGTGAACGTGGCCGTGAGGTCAGAGAGTTTTTAGAGCATGAGCTCGGTGAAGCTGGTCGGCGAAAAAGTGTGGTGGTTTGTGCGACCTCGGATAAAAGCTCCATGGAAAGAGCCAAGGCCGCTTACGTTGCCACTGCAATTGCTGAATATTTTCGGGATCAAGGGAAAAAAGTTTTGTTTCTCATGGATAGCGTCACCCGCTTTGCCCGCGCACAACGCGAGATTGGTTTGTCTGCTGGAGAGCCGCCAACACGGCGCGGCTATCCGCCCAGTGTGTTTGCGATATTGCCTAAACTTATGGAGAGGGTTGGCATGAATGACAAGGGCTCTATTACCGCCCTGTATACCGTGTTGGTCGAGGGTGACGATATGACAGAGCCGATTGCCGATGAAACTCGCTCGATTCTGGATGGGCATATCGTCCTGTCACGCAAACTTGGTTCTGCCAATCACTACCCAGCGGTTGATGTTCTGGCCTCTGCTAGCCGTGTCATGAATAACGTCATCAGTTCTGAGCACAAAGCTAACGCCGGTCGCCTTCGTGAACTCATGGCTAAGTATGCTGAAGTTGAGTTACTCGTGAAAATTGGCGAATATAAACATGGCGGTGATGCCACTACCGATGAGGCTATCGACAAGCAAGAACAGATCAAACATTTTTTGCGTCAGGCAACAAACGAAAAGTCCAGCATGGACCAGACGCTGCGAGACTTGCAGGCCTTAGTAGGTAGATAACCCAGCATGACTATCCTCAAGGAACTTCTGGCTATTAAAAGCTTTCGCGAAAGCAAGGCTGAACTGGCCATGTTTCGTCAGCGTTCAATTTTGCAAAAGGCAGTCATTCAAAAAAAAGAATCAGAAAAAAAATTAAATGATTTTCGTGATTTCGCGTCTGAACATGAGCGTTCTTTGTATGCCGATTTGTGCAGCCGTGTGGTCAGACTGCACGATATAGAAAATGTGCAACACAGCGTGGTTGATCTGCGCAGCCGAGAATCAAAACACGAGCAGGCTATGCACGCTGCTGAAGTAGAGCGCGCGCAGCAGGCAGAAAAATTAGAAGTTGATAAAGAAAAGCATGCCGAAGCTTCGCGTGTGAAACAAAAATTTGTAGAGCTATCGCAGGCCAATGATGAAGAAATAAGTAAAGAGCTCGAACGCAAAGAAGATGCAGAAATTGAAGAGGTGAATGAAACGCGCCGTGATCGGAATGGTTGGGCTGACGCTGATGGGACGGATGTATGAACAACGATAAGTCAGTTAATTTAAATTTATCTATTCCCGATTTTGGCGCTCAACGCTCGACAGATGGGTTTTCAGATCAACAGGGCGGTAGTGGATCAACACGTGAAGAAGCCGATTCAACCGCACGAGAACGTTTTGAAAGCTTGATGGCTGCTAAAGAAAAAAATCAGGATAAGCCTTCAGCTGCGTTACTAGGACCAACTGGGTCTGCAGGCCCTGGTCCAGCCGGCCCCAAGTCAGCAGAAGTTATGCTTCAGCCCTTTGCGCTGTTTCAGCCGCAATACGCGCTGAACGGTAGACCTGAAAAAGTTATGGCGACGAATTTGTTAGGGCGTGTTGATCATCTCTTTGGTCGAATGATGGTGGGAGATGGCAGCAGTGGCAACCGACAAGTGCGCATAGAACTTCAGGACGATGCATTGCCAGGCGTGAGCATAACCGTGCAGCAAATCGATGGGCGTTTGCAGGTGGATTTTGTCTGTAGCAATGAGCAGTCTCGTTTGCAGCTCAACCGCGCCGCACCAAGCTTGGCCAATCAACTCGCCGCTCGCCTTAAGCAAGATGTGCTTGTTCGGGTGCAAACAGATGATGACGAAGATCTTTGCTTGTATGAAATCGTTGGGACAGCTTTCACATGACGCAAAACTTTTCGCCTCTACCGCTGTCGTTGTTAAGGCTAAGCCGCAACGAGGTTGATGCCCGCAACCTAATCGTCCAACGCGCTCAAGCGTTGGAGATAGAACTGCAAGACCAAATCTGCACAGTCACGCTTGAGCCGCTTTTGGCCATGCACATGCATGAGTCGACTTTCAGTAGTGACGATTGGCTGGTGCAAGCGCAGTGGGCGGGCGCACCTTTTGACATTGTTTTACCAGCCAGTGCGGCCCAATCTTGGATGGCTGCACGCTTTCCAGAATTGGCGCTTGCGGACATGCCCGACTGTCTTGCTGCGGCCTTGCTTGAAACGGTTTTTGAAGATCTGTCCTGTATGCAGCTTCTGTGTAGTCGGGGTCAATTACAAATTCAATCATTGGCGCAAAATCCGCAATCTAGCCGCAGTCTGCCGCAATGCTTTGCGCTGAGCTTGAGTAGTCTGAGCGGCTGTATCTACGGTCAGATTCAAACTGATTCATTAGGCCTTATGTTGATGGCGGGTTTGATGTCAAGTTTGCCAATGCAAGATAACCGTATTGATGTCGACGCTTTGCCGATTGTGTTGAATGTTGAAATTGGAAGAACCTGCCTGACAACAAAAGCACTCTCTGAACTAGCGCTAGGTGATAGCGTTTTGTTTGACCATATCTGGATTGGTCAAGACCAATCGCTTTGGTTGGGTTACGAAGATATCGGCGTACGCGTGCGTTGGCAAGATTTTGATTTGCAAGTAATTGAGCCTCTGCAAGTGACAGATCTGCGCATGTTTTTAGACAAGGAATCGGATATGAATCAACACAATATTTCACCCATTTCTGAAGTTGGAATTGATCTGCGTTTTGATTTAGGACAGCGCAGCATATTGCTCAGTGATTTAAAAGCAATGCAAGTCGGTCAAACTTTAAGTCTTGATCGGCCATTAAGTGCAAGTGTAACTATCCGAGCTAACGGCACAGCGATTGGTACCGGCGAATTGGTGGGCGGATTCAAGCTTGAAGTGCAACAGCGTGTTAGTTGGACTTTAACTCTTCCATAAAAACCTGATGCGGTGTTCGATACCCCAAACATTTTCTAGGACGATGATTGAGCCTGTGCATCGCTAAAGCAATGTCATCGTCGGTGATGCAATTAAAGCGCATCCCCTTTGGGAAAAACTGGCGAATCAAACCGTTCATATTCTCGTTTGTCCCACGCTCCCACGAGGCGTATGGATGGGCGAAAAAGAAATCTGCACTCAGCGCAGAAGCTATTCGTTCATGCTGAGAAAATTCCTTGCCGTTATCTGTCGTGAGTGTGTGCACGCAATGAGCGAATGGTTTAAGTAAAGTGATTAACGCGTCCCCTACGGCTTGCGCTGTTTTGAATGGCACGTGGAAAATTATTGAATACCGAGAGACACGCTCGTTAATCGTCACTAGGGCTTGCTTCTGCCCGGCACCAATCACCAGATCAGCCTCCCAGTCGCCAAAGCGCGCACGCTCAAGCACGATGGCGGGTCGCAGTTCTATTGAGACCTGGCGAGAGATGGTGCCGCGCCGTTCACGGCCGCTGCTGCGTTTTTTTCGCGTCTTCTGGCAACGCAGTGTTTTATGCAAGCTGCCGCCCGCGCGTTTGTCAGCGTAGATGTACTGGTAAATGCTCTCATAGCTAACACCGGGTTGGCATCGAGCTTCGAGGTGGCCGCTGATTTGTTCGGGGCTCCAAGCCTCAGCCAACTTTTCCTCCACTACAGCCCATGTCGAGTCAGCAACTCTAGGACTATTGGCGCAGGCAAGTCTACGTTCTTGGGCTTTGTCATTTGCCTGCTTAGGGCGATAGCCTCGTAGACCGCGGTTACGACGCAACTCACGGCTGATGCTCGATTTATCACGGTCCATCATTTTTGCAATTTCACTTTGATTGAAGTTTGCTTTGACGAGGATTGCAATCTGGTAACGTTCGTCACGGGTGAGGTGTGTGTAAATCATTCTGGGCAACTTTGACTTGGTGGTCGGGAAGCTTGGATGCTCTCACATCTCACCCACCCGTCCGGTTAGTTTCAAAGTTGCACTTCAGACTTGAATCCGCGGTATGTTAAATATTTTTATTTTTATTTTTATTTTTATTTTTATTTTTATTTTTATTTTTATTTTTATTATTTATTTTTTAAGTCGTGCGTCAGTATTTCTAATTTAAGCCAAAGAGGCAGAATTTTTTCAACGAAGCGATGTGCGTTATTTTTAAAGGCTGTCAGCGAGTCATGTTCGGTGTTCATTAAGCCGTTAGCAGTCGCCATAGGTTGACCTAAGGCTGAAAAATATTCCCATCCTCGCTTTGCCAGCTCTTCGGGTGTTCGTTTTCCTTCCTGCCAAGCAAGCCAAAAAAGTAATTCAAAACGATTGGCTTCAACGGCTTTTCCTGTTACTGGCGACGATAGATATTTGATATCGTTGTAATAAAGTGCTCGCTCTGCAATTACTTGATTGAGTTTTTTACATTGTGTTTTTGCGTATGAAAAATCTTCATTTTCAAATATTGGATGTATATCTTGTCTTGCAACCATTACACCTATTACTTCTACTAGGTCGCTCACGCTCAATGTTGCAACCTCTTGATCTTGTCTGAGTTGGTTTAAAGTTATGGGTTTGATGACACTTGAAAATGCGTTGATAACAGGTCTGTAAAGTGATTCAGATAACGTAAATGAGCCATATGGTGTTTTAGCCTGTAGACTGATTTCTTCGGTCGCTTTGACTGGCATGAACTTTAGTGCAAGCAGTCGTGCATTTCTTTCCTGTTCAGATAATCGTCTTGCGCCACGTACAAATACATCACGTCTAAAGCGCCTGTTTAATGCGTAATCATTGACGGTTTCACGCAATAAATTACTGGCATTTTTGTCGAGTAAACCATTGAACTGTGGCTTATGGCGAAACTCTCCCAAAAGATCTGATGCGTGCAGAGAGCAGGCAAATGTGAGTTTGGCTGCTTCTAGCGTCGCGGCTAGATCGGCAAAATAAGTTATCTCCCATGAGCGATTAAAGTATTCATGCGCGAGATAACTGCTGTCGCTTCCGAGCATGTCTTGTAATTGATTAGCTGCTTGGGGATGCTCTGTGAAATACGCCGCGCCGCTTTCCTTCAAGGTTTGCGCAAAGTTCAAAGCTTGAGTTATTTTATTTGATGTGGTTGTGCCTGTCGGTGATGCGTATTGTGTGTGCATGCGCAGCAGCTCTCGCAGTGGCATTTCTGCCCCCCATCCTGGCAGCACGTTGTAGCTTAGAAAAACGGCACCGCCTACTTTAAGTTTACGACGTAAGATTTCAACGATTGTGTGCTGCGCTGCTGGACTTATCCAAGACCAAACGCCGTGAAGTGTGATGAAATCAAATTGTGGTGTGTCTAGTTCTAAAAATTCCTCGAAGCTGCAATCCTTCCAGTTTGCAGAAATCCCAGATGTGTTGGCTATATTGCTGGCGAAAAGGGCGTGATCGGGGTTGATGTCTGTGCCCCAGAATTGTCCGCGTGGATTTGCTGCTGCGAATATATTGGCTGATACTCCATGCCCGAATCCTAATTCACAATAGTTGTATTTGCCGTGTGTTGCTGGCGGTGAGTAGCCGTTTAAAAGTAATGCAAATTGAATGAAGCTGGGTGCTAGTTCTTGGTAGTAACCGAACGAGTAATTGATATCCGAGACATAACCATCAGCCCAATCTCTCTTCATAGAATTTTCCTTATTTTTCGTAATAGTTAATTTTTAATTACTCTTGTACGAAGTTCATTTCATCAGTGTGAATACTTTTTTAAGCGCGCCAAAAAGCTGTATTCATATCAATTGAGTTAGTGGTGATTTCTGTTGTCACATCTTGTTGTGGGCTGTTTAGCTTCAGCTCCCATGCTTCTGCTGTTGCCACAAACTGTTCAATAATGGTCGCAAAGGCTTCGCTACCGATATTGTTGGCATTTACATTTCTGCATAGAATTATTTCGTGGTGCGTCACGTCGATCGCTAGCGTTGCGCCCAAGGTTTGATTGCAGAAAAGATTTCCTACTAAAAGTTGTTGGTAAATATTTTCTTTTTCCTGGGATGGAATCGGACCAAGGATTGAGTAGATTTGAAGTGCTTCTGTTTCCGGATCATGTTCTATGCTTACTGCTGTTTTCCCGTCAAACAACATACGCGTACAACCGTTTTCGTCAAACCGCAAGTCGGGAAGACCCATTGCAATACCCAAACATTTTAGTAATTGATTTGCATCCATAAAAGTATGAGTAACTGCTTTATTGAGTTGGTTGCATGCTGGGTTACTAAATGAATAAGCTTCTGCAATAAAGATACAAAGTCAATATTTTTAGTTTATTTATTTAATAATTTGAGTTGTGCCGGGGAGCCTAAATCATAAATATATTAATTTCAAACATTGAAATCTGCTTTATTTTTGCTACTTTGTTTCGTCTAGCTACGTACATTTTGATTTACATTTGTACAGGATTTTTTAATTTATCAATACGATTCTTTAATCTAACTGGCTATTTATAAGATGATTTCTTTTTCAAATCTCAATTCGCTATCTTTAACAACCATTATTTTTTCAGCTTTTGTTAGCACTGGCGTTGCTCGTGCTGGTGTTGGCGTTGATCCCTTGACCGAGGTACTTGATTCCACTGGTAGCGCCGGGTTAGGTCTGTTGGCGCAGGCTGCGCCTTCGCCCTATAAGGACGGTGGTGTGCGTTTTGACCTGCTGCCGCTTTATCTTTACGAAGGTAAGACTCTTTTCTTGCGCGCTAACCGAGGTGGTCTTAAGCTATTTTCTGATAATGCTCAACGTTTGGATTTATTTCTTGAGCAACGACTTGAAGGCTTTCCAGTTGATAGGTTGCCCTCTAGCCTTGTTGGAATGGCTAACCGTGACAGCGGCATTGATTTGGGCTTGTCATACCGCAACACCCAGCCTTGGGGCACTGTGCATGCAGAATTTCTACACGATGCGGGCAACACCTCCAAAGGTAATGAAGCGCGGCTCGGTTATAGCTATCAGTGGCGTTCAGGTCTTTGGTCACTGCGACCTAGCCTTACCTTCGCTATGCGCGACGCAAAGCTTAATAATTACTACTACGGTGTAAGACCTAATGAGGCTAGAACTGGTCGTTTAAGCTATATGCCTGGCGCTGGCGTGAACACTACGTTAGGCCTTTATGGTGCGTATGACTTAACTCAGCGCTGGCAATTGCTAGGGGGTGTTTCGGTGACTAGTTTTAGTCAAGGCATCAAGGCTAGCCCGATAGTGGAGAAGGGGGTTATTCCGGCTTTGTATTTTGGCGCGGCTTATAACTTTGGCGTTCAGCAGCGCGGATGGGCGCAAGACGAATCGCCTACCTATTTCAAAGCTTTGTATGGCAAAGCAACTGAAGATGGTTGCCATCTCATCAAAATACTGACGGCGCGTTGCTTTGCAACAAATACGGCCAATCCAACCAGTATTGCCGGCATTCAAATAGGTAAAACTTTTATTCAAGAATTGAACGGTTGGCCGCTGGACTTCGTTGGCTATGTCGGCTTAACAGATCATAGCGACCGAGGCTTGCAGTCCAATGGTTTGCAACTTGACTTGTTTATGAAGGCTTACTACTCAGGCTTTGCCTGGAGTCAGAAAATCAAGACGCGTCTTGGCCTAGGTGTTGGTTTATCCGCGGCGCAGCGTGTGCCTTATGCCGAAATTGAGAGCGGCAAGACGGGTTCTCGCTTGCTCAACTATCTTGATCCAACGCTCGACGTAAGCTTGGGTGACCTGATTGGTTCGCGTGCGCTGAAAAATACATTTATAGGCGTTGGCGTATCGCATCGATCTGGCATTTTTGGCACCTCCAGTCTTTTGGGTAACGTCAATGGCGGCTCGAACTATATCTACACCTATCTTGAGACTGCGCTTTGATTTCGATTAACGATTTTGGCTGGCAGCAATGACGCCACCGCCTAGACATACATCGCCTTGATAGAGTACGGCTGATTGGCCAGGCGTGACGGCCCATTGGGCTTTCTCAAAAGACAGTGATATAGCTTTAATATCGTCGGCCAAAATAATTTGACTTAAATCGCAAGCCGCATCGGCTTGCCGGTAGCGCGTTTTAGCCGCTAGATCGCTAAGTCCTTGAGGCGGTGGTGAGCCGGCTACCCAGCTGCAGTCTTGTGCACTCAGGCTGTTTGACGCCAGCCAAGGGTGGTCGTGGCCTTGCACTACCCACAGCGTGTTGCTGTCCATGTCTTTGCGAGCGACAAACCAAGCTTGGTGCTCACCCACGCCGCGAAGACCTTTGGCCTGGGCTGCTTTGAGGTCAGCCCCTTTAGCTTTAACGCCACCTATACCCAAGCCTTGGCGTTGACCTAAGGTGTAAAAAGATAGGCCAATGTGCTCGCCTAATACCCGGCCTTTATCCGTTTTGATCGGGCCTGGCGCTTTGGCGATGTAGCGGTTGAGGAAGTCACGAAAGGGCCGCTCGCCGATAAAGCAAATGCCAGTTGAGTCTTTTTTACGAGCATTGGGTAAGCCGATCTCAGCGGCGATGCGGCGTACTTCAGTTTTATGCATCTCTCCAATGGGAAACAAGGTCTTAGAAAGCTGGGCCTGACTGAGACGGTGCAAAAAGTAGCTTTGGTCTTTAGAGGGGTCCAGTCCCTTGAGCAATTCGAACAAACCACTTTGGCTGTTTTGCCTGACGCGCGCGTAATGACCAGTGGCTATTTTTTCGGCACCCAAGCGCATGGCATGGTCTAAAAAAGCTTTGAATTTGATCTCTGCGTTGCACAGAATGTCTGGGTTGGGTGTGCGGCCAGCCTGATATTCACGCAGGAATTCAGCAAATACTCGGTCTTTGTAGTCGGCCGCAAAGTTGACATGTTCTATCTCTATGTCAATCACGTCGGCTACGGCAGCTGCATCAACGAAGTCAATGTTGGAGGAGCAGAACTCGCTGTCGTCGTCATCCTCCCAGTTCTTCATGAAGATACCGATGACCTCATGGCCTTGTTGCTTAAGCATCCAAGCGGTCACAGCCGAGTCGACTCCACCGCTTAAACCGACCACCACACGTTTTCTGTTACTTGTTCCCATCTGCCGGATTATCCCTGCAGCGGCTTTCACCAGAAGCGCTGCGGGAATTCAGTTGTGCAAGCGCTGTTAAAGCACGGTGGTGAGGTTTTTCGCGGGCACTAGCGCGGGCGTAAGAGTTGTCGTTATTGCCGCGGGATGTTGGGCGTAAACCGAATCGTCAGTGGTAAGCAGTGACAGGGGAAAGCGTTGGCCTATCAAGTAATCGTCCAGACACTTGATGAGCAGTGGGCTGCGGTGCATGGCGGTGCTGGCTCGGATTTCGGCTTCGCTTAACCAAACTGCGCGCACTATGCCTTCGTCTAAGGCTTGACCAGGTACGAATGCGCCTAGCTGACCGCAAAAGGCAAAACGCAGATAAGTGATGTCCTCAATGTCATTTTGGCCTGGTGTGGCGCGCTCAAAGCGTGACATGTAAACGCCAATAATGGCTTCGGGTTTGAAGTGAAACGCGGTCTCCTCCAGGGTTTCACGCGCGCAAGCTTGTTCTGGGTTCTCACCGGGGTCTAGGTGTCCGGCTGGATTATTTAATTTCAGACCGTCGCGGGTTTCCTCTTCGACCAGCAAAAATTTGCGTACGCCGTCAAAGTCGCGTTCAATCACAGCCGCTACGGTGACGCTGGGTTTCCATCGTGTTTTCATGGCGGTGATTATGATCGCGAACGGTCACTACTAAGGTAATTCGCATCAGCAATTAGCGGTGATAAATGAGGTCTTTGTGTCTCATTGGGGACTTATCTGGCGTCCGCATTGGCGAAGTCTTGCGCAAAGCTTTGACGCAGATGGGTGACAAACACTTCTACCGACTTAGGAACCTGAGGCGACCACGGGCGTAACGCATAAATTCGTTCACCAAAAAAGCCTTGTACCTGCCAGTCTGGCAGCACTTGTATTAATGCAGGCGACGACTCTGTGCCGGTAAGAGGCAAGCTGAAATCTGGCAGCAGGCCAATACCGAGTCCGGCCAGCATGGCGTCGCGCAGCACTTCGCTGTTATTGGCTTTGAGCATGCCTTTGATGTTCACGCCTATGCGCTCTGGGGTCTTGCGCTTACCTTTATGTATGAACGTCCAGTTGCCGGCGTGGCTGCCTAGGTAAAGCAGGCAGTCGTGGTTACTCAGCTCCGAGGGATGGCTGGGCGTGCCGCGCCGTAACAGGTAATCCGCGCTGGCCAGCAATATGGAGCGGGTTTGGCACAACTCCCACGCCACATGGGTTTCAGGCGGTGTGTTGGTGTGACGTATGGCTAGATCAAAACCTTCTTTGGCTAAATTCACAAAGCGGTCGGTTAACTCCAGCTCTATTTGTATCTCTGGAAACTGACGCAAAAAGTTGGCGATGATGCGCGCCAAATGCTGTCGACCTAATGCCACCGGCGCAGTCACGCGGATCAGGCCGCGCGGCGTGCCGACCAAGTCACGTGCGGCTGTGTAGCTTTGCTGGATGCGGTCAAACGCCGGCTGCATATCGTTGACCATTTGCTGGCCGGCTTCGGTCAGGCCGACTGAGCGCGTAGTACGCCGCACCAGCATCACACCGGCTGAGCGCTCTAGCTCGCTGATGCGCATGCTGGCCGAGGCCTTGGACACGCCTAGCCGTAAGGCCGCCTGAGTAAAGCTTCGAGTGCTGGCCAACACGGTAAGCAGGTGCAAGTCGCTAAGCAGTGGAGAAATGTGGTCAGTTGACATTTAATTTCGATTAAATCGTTCAGGAATATGAACAATGTAATCAGTAATGATGGGGTTATCAAACTCTTACGCCGCACCTAGACTGGTTCAATAGCAAAACAATCACTCTTTAGGGATACTCATGACACAAGCAGCGATCAGCATCGGCCACTATTTGAACGGCCAAGTCTCCGTTCCTCAGACTGGCCGTAGCCAGCCGGTCTACAACCCCGCCACCGGCGCAGTCACCGGTCATGTCGCGCTGGCTAATGCAGCAGATGTTGGTGTCGCCGTGGCCTCAGCCAAAGCTGCTTTCCCTGCTTGGAGCAATCTGCCACCGCTGCGCCGCGCTCGTGTGATGTTTAAATATCTTGAGCTGCTCAACGCGAATAAAGACAAGTTAGCGCACATGATTACCGCTGAGCACGGCAAGGTATTTACCGACGCGCAAGGCGAGGTCTCCCGCGGTATAGATATCGTTGAGTTCGCCTGTGGTATCCCACAACTGCTTAAAGGTGACTTCACCGATCAAGTCTCCACCGGCATAGACAACTGGACACTGCGCCAGCCCTTGGGTGTGGTCACCGGCATTACGCCGTTCAATTTCCCTGTGATGGTGCCAATGTGGATGTTTCCGGTGGCAATTGCCGCTGGTAATTGCTTTGTACTCAAGCCCAGCCCGATAGATCCAAGTGCCAGTATTTTTATGGCTGAGTTGCTCAAGCAAGCTGGCTTGCCAGATGGTGTTTTCAGCGTAGTGCAGGGCGATAAAGAAGCCGTTGATGCACTTTTGGTCCACCCGGATGTGATGGCGATTTCTTTTGTCGGCTCCACGCCAATTGCCAACTACATCTACGAAACCGGTGCCCATCACGGCAAGCGCGTACAAGCTTTGGGTGGTGCTAAAAATCACATGGTGGTTATGCCCGATGCTGACTTAGAGCAAGCTGTGGATGCGTTAATTGGCGCTGGCTACGGCTCGGCTGGCGAGCGTTGCATGGCGATTTCGGTCGCAGTATTGGTAGGCGATGTGGCGGAAAAGTTAATCCCCATGCTGGCCGCGCGCGCCAAGACTTTGGTCATTAAAGACGGCGAAAACCTCGACGCTGAGATGGGTCCTATCGTTACTTCTATCGCTCACAAGCGCATCACTGGCTATATCGATTTAGGTGTTGAAGAAGGTGCTGAACTGCTGGTGGACGGCCGTACCTTCACCGGTGCTAACGCTGGCAGCGGCTGTGAAAACGGTTACTGGATGGGTGGCACGCTGTTTGACCATGTCACTCCTGATATGCGCATTTACAAAGAAGAAATTTTTGGCCCAGTGCTAGGCTGCGTGCGCGTGAAAGACTTCGCCGAAGCGGTAGACCTGATCAATGCCCATGAGTTTGGTAACGGCGTGAGCTGCTACACCCGCGATGGCCATGTTGCTCGTGAATTTAGCCGCCGCATACAAGTTGGCATGGTTGGCATCAACGTGCCTATACCTGTACCTATGGCTTGGCACGGTTTTGGCGGTTGGAAGAAAAGTCTGTTTGGCGACATGCATGCCTATGGCGAAGAGGGCGTGCGTTTCTACACCAAGCAAAAGTCCATCATGCAGCGTTGGCCTGAAAGCATTGGTAAGGGTGCTGAATTTGTCATGCCGACTGCTAAGTAAACGGTTCGACTTAGCCTTTTATGAGGCAGTAACAAGCCAATAGACTGTGGGGAAACTTCAGTCAGTTGGTTTGGTCACATCAAATCTCAGTTAAGCTGCTCGAACCTATAAGTTCGCGCGGCTGCTTTGCAGTTGGTGCGGACACCTTTTTAAAAACAACCGCACAGAGGAGAGACCCATGCTGATTGGGGTACCTGCCGAAATTAATGATGGTGAAACACGTGTTGCCATCACGCCTGAAACCGCCAAAAAACTCATCGCTTTGGGGCATACCATACGGGTCCAAGTCGGTGCCGGTGTGGCTGCCAGCGTTACCGATGCAGCTTATGTGGCGATTGGTGCAGAAGTGACTGATGCGGCTGGCGCCTATGCTGCCGACATCGTGCTTAAAGTGCGCTGCCCGCTCGAGAGCGAAATTGGCTTAGCCCGCGCTGGTAGCGTAATTGTTGGCATGCTCAATCCCTTTGACGCCGATGGCCTTAAGCGTCTTGCAGCTGCACAATTGACTTCCTTTTCTTTAGAAGCCGCGCCGCGTACCAGCCGCGCGCAAAGCATGGACGTGCTGTCCTCGCAAGCCAATATCGCCGGCTACAAGGCCGTGATCATGGCTTCTGAGAGCTATAAGCGCTTTTTCCCCATGTTGATGACGGCAGCCGGCACAGTTAAAGCCGCCCGGGTTGTGGTTCTGGGCGTTGGCGTTGCTGGTTTGCAAGCCATTGCTACCGCCAAGCGTTTAGGCGCTGTGATTGAAGCCAGTGATGTGCGCCCTAGCGTGAAAGAACAAGTGGAGTCGCTAGGCGGGAAATTTATAGAAGTGGCCTACGAGACCGACGAAGAGCGCGAAGCCGCCGTCGGCGTGGGCGGCTACGCCAAGCCCATGCCAGCGAGCTGGCTGGCACGCCAGAAAATCGAAGTCGCCAAGCGCGTGGCGCAGGCTGATGTGGTGATCACCACCGCTTTGATCCCCGGTCGCCCAGCGCCTGAGTTGGTAAGCGAAGAGATGGTCAAGTCCATGAAACCGGGCAGCGTGATTGTTGACCTAGCCGCACCTCAAGGCGGCAACTGCCCGCTGACCGAACCTGGCAAAGTCGTGGTCAAGCATGGCGTGACGTTGATTGGCCACACCAATGTGGCAGCCCTAGTGGCGGCGGATGCCAGCGCGCTGTATGCCCGCAATCTGTTTGACTTCCTCAAGCTCATCATCACCAAGGAAGGTGAGCTCAAGATCGACATGGAAGACGACATCGTTGCGGCTTGTCTGATGACGCAAGCCGGTAAAGTCACTCGCGCTTAAAGCGCCTGTCCTGCCTGCTAAGCACTCCCCAATAAAAGAAAGAAAGTCATGGAAGTCACACACACCATTACCAACCTCATCATCTTCGTGTTGGCCATATACGTTGGCTACCACGTGGTGTGGACGGTCACGCCGGCCTTGCACACGCCTTTGATGGCTGTTACCAATGCCATTTCCGCCATCGTGATCGTGGGCGCCATGCTGGCCGCTGCGCTGACCGAAACCACCTTGGGCCGCACTATGGGCATATTGGCTGTGGTGTTGGCTGCGGTCAACGTCTTCGGCGGCTTTTTGGTCACGCGCCGAATGCTGGAGATGTTCCGTAAAAAGGAAAAGAAAGCGCCTGCAGCTGATGCTGGCAAGGGAGCGTCCAAATGAGCATGAATATCGTCACGCTGCTGTACTTGGTAGCTTCGGTCTTTTTCATCCAAGCCCTCAAAGGTTTGTCGCACCCCACCACCTCGCTGCGGGGTAATTTATTCGGCATGACCGGCATGTTAATTGCCATCCTCACCACCGCGGCCCTCATCGTCGAGACCGCAGGCGGCAAGGCTTTTGGTATGGTGTACGTGCTCGGTGCGTTGGTTGTGGGCGGCGGCGCTGGCACCATCATGGCCAAACGCGTCGAGATGACCAAGATGCCCGAGTTGGTGGCTTTCATGCACAGCATGATTGGTCTGGCAGCGGTCTTTATCGCAGTAGCTGCGGTAGCTGAGCCCTATGCGTTCGGAATTGTTGCAAAGGGTCTAGAGATTCCCGCTGGTAACCGGCTGGAACTGTTTCTGGGCGCAGCTATTGGTGCTGTCACCTTTAGCGGTTCTGTGATTGCCTTTGGCAAGCTCAGCGGCAAGTACAAATTCAGATTGTTCCAAGGTGCGCCGGTGACTTTCCCTGGCCAGCACAAGATCAATTTGGTTCTTGGCTTATTGCTGTTGGGTCTGGGTTTGACTTTCATGTTGACCGGTAGCTGGACTGCATTTTTTGCGATGTTGGCGCTGGCCTTTGTGATGGGCGTGCTCATCATTATCCCGATTGGCGGCGCTGATATGCCCGTCGTTGTGTCCATGCTGAATAGCTATTCTGGTTGGGCTGCAGCTGGCATTGGTTTCTCGCTTAACAACGCCATGCTCATCATTGCGGGCTCGTTGGTAGGCTCTTCCGGCGCTATCTTGTCCTACATCATGTGCAAGGCCATGAACCGGTCTTTCTTTAACGTGATTCTGGGTGGCTTTGGCGGCGAAGCGGGGCAAGCACCAGCGGCTGGTGATGTGGCCAAGCGCAACGTCAAGTCGGGTTCTGCAGACGACGCCGCCTTCATTTTGAGCAATGCGGAAACCGTCATTATTGTGCCGGGCTATGGTCTGGCTGTGGCGCGGGCTCAGCATTCGGTTAAAGAGTTGGCACAAAAACTCACAGACCGCGGCATTACCGTTAAGTACGCCATCCACCCGGTGGCTGGTCGTATGCCTGGCCATATGAACGTGCTCTTGGCCGAGGCTGAAGTGCCTTATGACCAAGTCTTTGAGATGGAAGACATCAACCCAGAATTCGGTCAGGCCGACGTGGCAATTATTCTGGGCGCTAACGACGTGGTTAACCCAGCCGCGCATGTCAAAGGCAGTGCCATTTACGGTATGCCGATTCTTGAGGCCTTCAAGGCCAAGACTGTGATTGTTAACAAGCGTTCCATGGCAGCTGGTTACGCCGGTCTAGACAATGAATTGTTCTACATGGACAAGACCATGATGGTCTTTGGTGATGCGAAAAAAGTCATCGAGGACATGGGTAAAGCAATCGAGTAGAAGGTTTGAGGCTGCCTGTGCAGCAGCCTCAAGGCTATTTTGGCGTACGGTGATAAGAATTGATTAGACTCTGTCTCACTTACGGAGGAGACAATAATGATTCAAACTACCGCAGAGCGCTCTTGGCTTAATGCATACCCTGAAGGCGTACCTGCTGACATAGACGTCACGCAGTACTCTTCGCTAGTCGGATTGATGGAGGAGAGCTTTTCCCAACACCGGGACAGTGTTGCCTACAGCTTTCTGGGCAAAGACATACATTTCGGTCAAGTCGACCAACTCTCGACAGCCTTTGGCGCTTACCTACAGGGTCTAGGGCTGGCCAAGGGCGAGCGTGTCGCCATCATGCTGCCCAATGTGCCGCAATACCCCATTGCCGTGGCAGCCATCTTGCGTGCTGGCTATGTAGTCGTCAATGTCAACCCGCTGTATACGCCGCGTGAGCTGGAACATCAACTCAAAGACTCAGGCGCTAAAGTCATAGTCATCATTGAAAATTTTGCCCGTACGCTAGAGCAGTGCATTGGCAACACCCCAGTCAAACACATTGTTTTGTGTTCCATGGGTGACCAGCTTGGCCTGCTGAAAGGCGCCCTAGTTAACTACATGGTGCGTAAAGTCAAAAAGCTGGTGCCGGCTTTTCGTTTGCCTGGGGCGGTGCGCTTTAAGGATGCAGTAGCGCGTGGCTCGCGTTCGGCCTTGCGGCGTCCGGCCATCCGCGCCGACGATGTCGCTGTGCTGCAGTACACCGGCGGCACGACCGGCGTGTCCAAGGGTGCGGTGCTGCTGCACAGCAATGTGATTGCCAATGTGCTTCAGTCAGAAGCGTGGAATCAGCCCGCTATGAGTAGCTTGGCGGGCGGTGTGCAGCCGGTCTATGTCTGCGCCTTGCCGCTTTATCATATTTTTGCGTTCACGGTAAACATGATGTTAGGCATGCGCTCTGGCGGTAAGAACATACTCATTCCTAATCCGCGTGACTTAAGCGCAGTACTCAAGGAGCTGTCTAAGCACCAAGTGCACACCTTTCCGGCGGTCAATACCTTGTTTAATGGCTTGGCCAATCATGCGGATTTCAACAGCGTTGATTGGTCACATTTGAAGGTTTCTCTGGGCGGCGGCATGGCGGTGCAAAGCGCTGTGGCCAAGCTTTGGTTGGATAAGACGGGCTGCGCCATTTGCGAGGGTTATGGTCTGTCTGAGACTTCGCCATCGGCCAGTTGCAACCCGACCAATAGCAAAACTTTTACCGGCACGATAGGTGTGCCTTTACCCAGCACTTGGATGAAACTGGTTGATGACGAAGGCCGCGAGGTGGCCCAAGGCGAGGCTGGCGAGATTGCCATCAAGGGCCCGCAAGTCATGGCGGGTTATTGGCAGCGTCCAGATGAGACTGCAAAGGTCATGACGGCCGACGGTTACTTCAAGTCTGGCGATATCGGTGTGCAGGATGTGAATGGTTTCTTCAGAATCGTTGACCGCAAAAAAGACATGATTTTGGTCAGCGGCTTTAATGTCTATCCCAATGAAATCGAAGATGTAGTGGGTAAACTCGCCGGCGTAATGGAGTGCGCCTGCGTCGGTGTGGCCGATGAAAAGACTGGTGAGGCCGTCAAATTAGTGATCGTTAAAAAGAATCCTGAGCTGACCGAGGCAATAGTGCGTGAGTATTGCAAGGCCAATTTGACCGGCTACAAACAACCCCGAGTGATTGAGTTCCGCAACGATTTACCCAAGACACCAGTAGGGAAAATTCTCCGGCGTGAACTGCGAGATAAGAAATAAGAACGTGGTGAGTACCACTGCCATTCTCAGTGCACTGCCCGAAGAGCAGCAAGGCCTGATCGCGCTGTTGCACCAGCCAATCAAAACCTTGTATGCGGGCCGCGAATTCTGGCAAGGCCATCTGCATGGTCAGCCAGTGTTGTTGGCGCTCTCAGGCATAGGCAAGGTTGCTGCGGCTACTACTGCAACTGTGTTGATTGCGCATTTTGGCGTCTCGCGGATTGTTTTTACCGGCGTAGCTGGCGGATTGGGTGAGGGCGTGCAAGTCGGTGATGTGGTGGTCGCCCATGACTTTATGCAGCACGACATGGACGTCTCCCCACTCTTTCCCCGTTACCTAGTGCCCTTGCATGGCAAGACTTGCTTTGCAGCTGACGGGGCGCTAACTGCTGAGCTATTCGCGGCAGCGCAGTCAGCATTGGTCCAGCTCAATGCTAGCTTGTCTACTTGGGCTTTTCCGAGTGCGCGCGTACACCGAGGGCTAGTCGCCAGCGGTGACCGTTTTGTCTCGGGTCGGCAAGAGGCGCAGGATTTGCGTGACCGATTGCAGGCCGCAGGTCACGCCGTGCTGGCCGTCGAAATGGAGGGCGCTGCGATTGCCCAGGTTTGCCACGATTACCAGTTGCCGTTTGCATCGGTGCGGACTATTTCAGACCGTGCTGATGATGCCGCACATCTGGATTTTTCGTATTTTGTGAGTCAGGTGGCCAGTGTTTATGCGCGCACTGTGATTGAAAAACTATTGCTCAATTCCAAGGCAATGCCGCAATCATGAGGCTTTATGTTGCCGCTATTTAAGCCATCCCCTGCGACGGAAATAATACATAGGCACCAATGCGCTGGCCAGCATCAAGCTGATGGCGTAGGGGTAGCCGAAAGTCCATTCCAACTCTGGGAAAAACTTAAAGTTCATGCCGTAAACGCTGGCGATCAAGGTTGGCGGTAATAACGCGACGCTGGCAACCGAGAAAATTTTGATGATCTTGTTTTGGTTGATATTAATAAAACCAACCGTGGCATCCATCAAGAAATTTATCTTGTCGAATAAAAATGCGGTGTGTGAGTCTAGTGAATCAATGTCGCGCAGAATTTGCCTAGCTTCTTCGAATTGTTCGGCGTTAAGCATTTTGCTGCGCATCATAAAACTCACCGCTCGCCGCGTATCCATCATGTTGCGACGTATGCGGCCATTCAAATCTTCGTGGCGTGCAATCGAGCCCAGCACCTCGCTGGCCAGCGCATCACTCAGGTCGCCCGAGAGCACTTGGGCGCTGACTTTTTCGAGCTTGACGTAAACCCCTTCTAGCGTGTCCGCAGAGTATTCCGCGTCTGCGTCGAATAACTTGAGCAGCACCTCCTTGGCATCCTCGATCAGGCCGGGTGCGCGGCGGGCACGCATCCTCAGCAGCCGAAATACCGGTACGTCTTCGTCGTGTATGGAAAACAGCACACCTTTGCTTTTGAGGTCGTCGTTGACTAAGTTGAGGATAAAAGCCACGCGTACCGTACGCGGCTCGTCCGCGTCGGCGATTAAAAAGTCAGAACGAATATGTAGCTCGCCGTTATCTTCTTCATAAAAACGCGCGGATTCCTCGATGTCCTCGTCCATGGCGTCTTCCGGAATCGACAGTCCGTAGTACTGTTTTATCCAACGTTTTTCTTCCGGTGTGGGCGATTCGAGATCAACCCAAATAGGTTGGAATTTGGAGAGTTCCTCTAGAGATTCGATTTCTTCTTGGAAAAGCCTGCCGTTGGCGAGCGTGAAAATATTGAGCATGCTTTTAGTCGCTTGGGTTCAGGTTACCGAGCAGTCAAGGCTGCACGGCAAAAGGGGAATGTCTGCCAATGATTATGGCATTGCGTTATGTCGCAATTAGACTTGGTGAGTCTTGCCGCCCGGACTCAGAAGTGCATAGCGCCGTTGGCTGCCGCGTCGCTGCCAAAGCCAAAAAACGTTAGTAATTCGCTTTTGCGCGCATAGGCGTCACGCTCGCCCAATGCTATTAAGTCCTTGACAAAGCCGGGTTCAAAAAGCAAGTAGCTGGCCAATGCAGCGCCACCCGGGCTGGCTTTGCTGCCTAGTGCACCAAGGCCGGACAGCGCGTTATAAGTAGCCGGGTGTAACTCGCCAACATGCTGCTGCGCCATCGCGTCCAGCGATCGGGAGGGTGAAATCGACATCACCTCAACCGGTTTGTAGGGCAACATGGCGGCTATCTCGCGCGGTAATTGATTGAGCGTTTTACTCATTCGTTGAGCTTGCTCTACATCGGCTTGTAGGGTGTCCTGAAATACGCTGGCCATGGCGTGGCCGGCGATCGCGCCTAGCGTTGGTCGGTTGCCGCTGTTGTCAGCTGCACCAGCCAGACCGGCGCGTTCGGGCTGACCTACACCTATCACCAGTACTCGGGATGCACCCAGATGAATGGCCGGCGAGAGCGGCGAGCTTTGGCGCATGGAGCCATCGCCGAAATACTCGCGGTGTTCATCGACCCAAAGTGGTGTTGACGGAAAGATAAACGGCAGCGCGCTGGATGCCATTAAGTGCTCAATCGTGATGTGCTGAAACTCTGTGCGCCGACCCGGTCTGCTCCAATTGGTGAGCGGCTTACCTAATGCGGTTTGGCAAAAAGTCCAGTGCACGCCGCTGGTGTAGCTCGATGCGGCCACGGCCAATGCATGCAAGGTTTTGTCATGCAAAGCTTGCTCGATATCGGGCAAGGAAATAGCGCGGTGCAGGGTATCGACTAAAGGCGTATTGTTCAGAAAAGCTTGCTGCCTGCGTACATGTTGGGATAAAAATAACGCGGCGGCGATGCGGCTAGAGCGTATCCATCGCGGCACGTCAAGGTGGTAGACCTGATCTGAGCGCAGTTCAGCCCAGAAATTGGCCAGCAGGCCAAAAGCGTTGAGACCCTTGATGGCATGGCTGGCCAGATAGGCCGCATTAAGTGCGCCGGCTGAAGTGCCGACCAGAATTTTGAAAGGAAAGGTTTGCTGGTCTGGCCAGAGGCCGCCAGCCAGAGACAGCATGCTACCTAGTGCGCGCAGCACGCCTGCCTGATAAGCGGTACGTGCACCGCCGCCCATCAGTACCAGCGCATAGGTGTGGTCTTTGTTGTCCGTTACGGATGTGGAGATAGGTATTGCACGTGGCATGTTGTCCTGCTCCAGCCATATATTTTGTGTAAACAAACGAGTTTTAATGTCAGTATGCGCGTGAATTCATGCGTTTTTCAAGGCTTCAAATGTGGCTATTGCGTGACAGAGCACCTATCGGAAACCCTAGTGTGTTCATTCGCGCAACGGTTTTGAGGCAATTAAGTAATCAAAGTGAATTATTCGAGTCGGGGCCTTGCTTTTTTTTTCAAATGTCTGATTGCGCCGAGTAGATTTAGAGCGCATAGTTAATCCAAGCCTGTTGTCCCTACCGCCTCTTTCCGATTTTCGGTAAGTGGTTTTTTCAACCTGGTTCCATAAGTGGATGAGGAGTTTCTCTATGAATTTGACGATTAGTGGTCATCATCTTGAAGTCACGCCAGCGCTGCGTAGCTACGTGACAAGCAAGCTCGATCGAATTACCCGACATTTTGATCAAGTAGTGGATGTCAAAGTGCTTTTGACGGTGGACAACATGAAGGAAAAGGAAAAACGTCAGCGGGCTGAGTGCAACGTGCATGTCAAGGGCGCTGATTTGTTTGCAGAGAGTTCACACGCAGATTTGTACGCAGCAGTCGACGAGTTGACCGATAAGCTCGACCGACAGGTTGTTCGTCACAAGACTAAGACTCAAGACCACCACCACACCACAGCCAAACGTCAGGACGCGTTGAACGATTGATGCATTTAAAAGTGTTGCAGACTATGCATAGCTTGCTATCTTTTTTGAAATTAATAAGTATTCTTATTAGCTGCCGATAAATCCGGCAGTTTTTTTTATGTCATTTTTTTGTTAAGGGTCTCGGTCAAGTGCATAATTCGGCGATTACTAAGCTATGAATCGTCTTTCCCAAATTTTGCCCCCCACTCAGGTTCTGGTCAGCGTAGAAGCGACCAGCAAAAAGCGCGCTTTTGAAGAAGCTGGCTTGCTGTTTGAAAATCAACACGGCCTCAATCGTGCCTTGATTACCGACAGTCTCTTTGCGCGCGAGCGTTTAGGCTCTACTGGTTTAGGCCATGGCGTTGCAATTCCGCATGGTCGTATCAAGGGCCTCAAAGCGCCCATGGCGGCCGTGTTTCAATTGCATGCGCCGATTGGTTTCGATGCGCCAGATGAGCAGGCTGTGGCCTTGCTTATCTTTTTGTTGGTCCCTGAAGCTGCGACCCAAAAACACCTTGAAATCCTTTCTGAAATTGCTGAGTTGCTCAGCGACAGTGCCTTGCGTGAGCAGCTCAAGTCATGCAATGACGCGGTCCAGCTGCATCAGATGATTGCCTCTTGGCGCTCAGCTCAACTGGCTGGCGGTTAGGCGTTCAGTCGTGAAACCAACCGCAATCAGCGCCGACGTCCTGTTTGAAGATCACCGGGCGGCTTTGAAGTGGGAATGGGTCGCCGGACTTGGTGCTTCAGAGCGCCGGTTTGACGAAGTTGCGGTACGCGCCGCCCGCTCTGGTGCGGATTTGGTGGGATACCTCAATTACATTCATCCCTACCGGGTACAAATCTTGGGCGAGCGCGAAGTTGCTTATCTCACCAACGGTGCTAGTGAAGAAGACTGTAAGCGCCGTATTTCCCGCATTATCACGCTAGAACCTCCGGTGCTGGTGGTCGGCGACGGTCAGGTCGCGCCAGACACCTTGCTGTCCATGTGTGAGCGCGCTCAGTTACCGATGTTTGCAACGCCAGAGTCAGCCGCTTTTGTGATCGACGTTTTGCGTGCCTATCTGTCCAAGCATTTTGCTGACCGCACCTCTATGCATGGCGTGTTCATGGATATTTTGGGCATGGGCGTGATGATTACTGGTGAGTCAGGTCTCGGCAAAAGCGAGCTCGGACTTGAATTGATCTCACGCGGCCATGGCATGGTCGCCGACGATGCTGTCGATCTCTACCGCATCAACCAAACCACTATAGAAGGCCGCTGCCCTGACTTGTTGCAAAATTTGCTAGAAGTGCGCGGCATAGGCTTGTTAGATATCAAAGCTATCTTTGGCGAGACCGCGGTGCGCCGCAAGATGCGCCTGAAGATGATTGTCCACTTGGTGCGCAGTGAGACTATGGAGCGCGACTATGAGCGCATTCCCTACGAGCCGCTGACCCAAGACGTGTTGGGTATTCCGGTGCGCAAGGTCGTCATACAAGTTGAGGCCGGACGCAACATTGCGGTGCTGGTCGAGGCCGCCGTGCGCAGTGCTATTTTGCAGCTGCGCGGCATCAATATTTATCAAGAATTTGTCGAGCGGCACCGCAAAGCGATGGAGCAAGGCTAAGCAAAGCCTATCCGTGCGCTTGGCGTGTGGTGTTTCGGCTGGGGCACTCGACTTTGGTGCAGTTGGCGTAAATCGACAGAGAGTGGTCGGCGATGCTAAAGCCTTTGTCTTTGGCGACTGCTGATTGGCGTTTTTCGATTTCCGCATCAAAAAACTCTTCCACCTTGCCGCAGTCTAGGCAGACTAAGTGGTCGTGATGCTGGCCTTCATTGAGCTCATAAATCGCTTTGCCGGATTCGAAGTTGCTGCGATTGAGTAAACCGGCTTGTTCAAACTGCGTCAGCACCCGGTAGACAGTGGCCAAGCCGATGTCTGAGCTGTTTAGCAACAGCACCTTAAACACATCTTCGGCCGTCATATGGCGTTGTTTGCCAGCCTGAAAAATCTCAAGAATTTTCAGGCGCGGTAGCGTTGCTTTTAAGCCGGTATTTTTTAGCTCGTTAATATTGCTCATAGTATTATTTCTCCAGAAAAAGGCAGCGCTAATGCACAGGGGTGAGCGTGGAATTAAATGTCCGCGGCGCTGACGCGGGTTAGCCTCGCCGCTTTACCCTTGGGGCTGTTCCCCCTGCCGCTACAATGATCAATCATATCGCTACACCCCACCCAATGCCCGCAAAAAACAGTTTCAGCATACGTTCAGCGCAAAGCTCAGCGCTCGCCCTCTTTGCCGGTCTGCTGCTCTCGGCTTGCGCCGGCACCAGCACTGGTAGTAGTGCTATCAACCCAGTTAACTGGATCACGCCTTATAAAATCGATGTTATCCAAGGCAATTTCGTCTCAAGTGAGCAAGTTGCACTATTAAAAGCTGGCATGACCCGGCCGCAGGTCAAGGAAGTGCTGGGCACGCCGCTGATCACTAGCATTTTTCACGCCGACCGCTGGGACTATGTGTTTACCTTTAAGCGCCAAGGTGTGCAGTCCCAGTCATACCGCTATAGCGTGTTTTTTAAAGGCGATCGCCTTGAATCATTCAGCGGTGATGACATGCCTAGCGAGAGTGAATTCATCACCCGTCTAGACAACCAGCGCAAGCTAGGTAAGGTGCCGGCCTTGCAAGCCACGCCAGAGCAACTCAAAGCGGCAGAGGCGCAGCGTGGCGCTAAGCCCGCGGTGCAAGCCGCTCCCTTAGCGGCTCCAGCCGGCGCGCAAGCCGCGACTTATCCGCCACTTGAGCGTCCCGCACAATGAGCGATGCGTCACGTATTGCTGTAACCGGCGCCAGCGGCCGCATGGGCCAGATGTTGATAGAGGCCATTCGCCAGAGCGGAGACTGCACGCTCAGTGGCGCGCTCGACCAAGCCTCTAGCCCAGCTATTGGCAGCGATGCAGCCGCTTTTGCGGGTCACGTCAGCGGTGTCCCGATTCACTCGGAGATAGCACGCGGTTTAGCCAATGCACAGGTGTTAATTGATTTCACCCGGCCTGAAGGCACACTCGCGCACTTAGCGGTTTGCCGTCAATTAGGTGTCAACTTGGTGATTGGTACGACTGGTTTTTCCCCCGCTCAAAAAGCCGAAATTGCTGCCGCGGCACAAGACATCGCCATAGTCATGGCGCCGAATATGAGCGTTGGCGTGAATGTCACGCTTAAATTGTTAGAGATGGCCGCCAAAGCGCTGTCTACCGGCTACGACATAGAAATCATTGAAGCTCACCATCGTCACAAGGTCGATGCGCCGTCCGGCACGGCGCTGAAGATGGGTGAAGTTATCGCTGATGCTTTGGGCCGCGACCTCAAGGACTGTGCAGTCTATGCCCGTGAAGGCGTGACCGGCGAGCGCGATCCGTCCAGCATTGGCTTTGCCACCATACGCGGCGGCGACATAGTCGGTGACCATACCGTGCTGTTTGCCGGCATTGGCGAGCGTATAGAAATTAGCCACAAGTCTTCCAGCCGCGCTACTTACGCTCAAGGCAGTTTGCGCGCGGCGCGCTTTCTGCACGGCCGCAAGAGTGGTTTGTTTGACATGTTTGACGTGCTCGGACTCAATCAGGCTTGAGCATGGATATGCTGGCCCTCATGACGCAAGGTGGAACAATCAGTCAGCTGGTTGCGCTGTTGCTGCTGATGATGTCGGTTGCGAGTTGGGTGCTCATACTCTGGAAGTCTTGGTTGCTGTCCCGCGCTGGCAAAGATGTGGCGCGCTGCACGGCGGCTTTCTGGCAGTCCAGCTCTATTGCAGAGGCAAGCCAGACCATCACTGCTTTTGACCGCGAATCTTTAGTGCTTCCTCTGCTCGAAGCGAGCGCGATGACCGGCGGCAGCACATTGGCCGGTGCTGGCGAGAAGTCGGCCCAACTCACCCGCGTTTTACGCAATGCCTTGCATGCTGTTTTACACAAGTTGCAGTTTGGCCAAGTGGTGCTAGCGACGGTGGGTTCCACCGCCCCGTTTGTTGGGCTACTAGGAACTGTTTGGGGTATTTACCATGCGCTGATCGGCATTGCTTCGGCTGGCCAAGTCAGTCTGGACCAAATTTCAGGCCCTGTCGGCGAAGCCTTAATCATGACTGCCGCAGGTCTTGCTGTAGCCATTCCTGCAGTTCTTGCTTACAACATATTTGGTCGTATCGTCGCGCGAATAGAGGCGGAACTGGAAGGCTTTGCGCATGATTTGCGCGAACTACTGACACCCGCCAACCCTCCGCCAGACTTGTCATGAGCTTTGGTCGACTCGGACGCAGCCAAGGTGCGCAGCCCATGAGCGAGATCAATGTCACGCCCTTGGTTGACGTGCTGCTGGTGCTGGTGGTAATTCTCATCATCACGGCACCCTTGCTGGCGAGCTCTATCAAACTCAATCTGCCCAAGACCGATGCGGCTGAGCCAATCGGTCCCGCCGCATCGCTCTCGCTAGTGGTGGACCGCAACGGCCAAGCTTTTCTTAACGACAAGCCGCTAACGCTAACCCAGCTCGGCATCAGCTTAAGCCAAACTGCGGCCCAAGATCCGGATACCGAAGTGCAGCTGCGCGCCGACGCGGCAGTGCCTTATGGCCAGATTGTTACGGTCATGGGTGTGGCGCAAAAAGCCGGTCTTAACCGAATCGGCTTTGTGGCTGACGAGCCCTTGCCGGCTCCAAACGCTGCGCCCGGTAAACCCTAAAACGCGGCCATAGAGACGCTGGTCAGATTTTGTTCTGGCTGCGCCTAAAATCATCTTTAGTTAAATGGCGCCTGCGGCCGCCGGTTGGCTTTCTCTTTTTCCTTTTCCATTGGCTCCTATCCTCATGCAAGACAAATACCAGCACCTAGACATCGAGCGCGATGCCCAAACCGAATGGACAGCCGCCGACGTCTACCGCGTGTCAGAAGACCAGAGCCGCCAAAAATACTACGCCTGCTCCATGCTGCCTTACCCTAGCGGCAAGCTGCACATGGGCCATGTGCGCAACTACACGATTAACGACATGCTGGCGCGGCAACTGCGGATGAAAGGCTTTAACGTCCTCATGCCCATGGGCTGGGACGCTTTTGGTTTGCCAGCAGAAAATGCCGCCATGAAAAACGGTGTACCGCCAGCGCAGTGGACTTTTGACAACATCGCATACATGAAAAAGCAGATGCAAGCCTTGGGCCTTGCTATCGACTGGAGCCGTGAAGTCACCACCTGCTCGCCCGACTACTACAAGTGGAATCAGTGGCTATTTTTAAAAATGCTGGAAAAAGGCATTGCTTATCGCAAGACCCAAGTCGTGAATTGGGACCCAGTGGACATGACCGTGCTGGCTAATGAACAAGTGATAGACGGCAAAGGCTGGCGCACTGGTGCGGTGGTTGAAAAGCGTGAGATTCCGGGCTACTACCTAAAGATCACCGATTACGCTGAAGAATTACTGGGTCAGGTACAAAACGGTTTGCCGGGCTGGCCTGAACGCGTCAAGCTAATGCAAGAAAACTGGATTGGCAAAAGCGAAGGCGTGCGCTTTGCGTTCAACCACAGCATCGCCAACGCCAAAGGCGAATTGATTGATGACGGCCGCTTGTATGTTTTTACCACCCGGGCTGACACCATCATGGGCGTGAGCTTTTGTGCCGTCGCACCCGAGCATGCGTTAGCCGTTCACGCCGCAGCCAGTAATCCTGAGCTTGCCGCTTTTATTGAAGAGTGCAAAGGTGGCGGCACGACCGAGGCCGAGCTAGCCACGCAGGAAAAAAAGGGCCAAGCCACGGGCCTATTTGTGAGTCATCCGCTGACCGGCGCGTTGATTGAAGTTTGGGTTGGTAACTACGTGCTCATGAGCTACGGTGACGGTGCTGTGATGGGCGTGCCCGCACATGATGAGCGTGATTTTGAATTCGCCAAAAAATACAATCTCAGCATCAAACAAGTTTGCACCGTCAAGGATAAAACCTTTGATCTTGACGTTTGGTCCGACTGGTATGGCGACAAACAGCAGGCTGTGTCGATCAATTCTGGCAAGTACAACGGAATGGCTTGCTTGACCGCCATAGACGCGGTGGCACAAGACCTCGCCGGCATAGGCATGGGCGAGAAAAAAACCACCTGGCGACTGCGCGACTGGGGCGTTAGCCGTCAGCGCTACTGGGGCACACCGATTCCCATCATTCACTGCACCGAGCATGGTGCGGTACCCGTGCCCGAAAAAGATTTGCCAGTCATACTGCCGTTAGATTGTGTGCCCGATGGTTCTGGCAATCCGCTCAATAAGCACGAAGGTTTTCACGCCGGTGCCCTGTGCCCAATCTGTGGCAAGCCGGGTCGGCGCGAGACCGACACCATGGATACCTTTGTCGACTCGTCCTGGTATTTCATGCGTTATTGCGACCCAAAAAATACCCAGGCTATGGTCGCCGGCGGCGCTGACTACTGGATGCCAATGGACCAGTACATAGGCGGCATTGAACACGCTATCTTGCACCTGCTGTATGCGCGTTTTTGGACCAAGGTAATGCGCGATATGGGACTGGTCAAAATCGACGAGCCCTTTACCAAGCTGCTGACCCAAGGCATGGTGCTCAATCACATTTACACCCGCAAAGGTGAGAAGGGCGGCGTCGAGTACTTCTGGCCGCACGAGGTAGAAGACAGCCATGACGCTGCGGGTAAAGTCATAGGCGCAAAACTCAAAGAAGCCAAAGGCGACTTGCCCGCTGGCACTGCCATCACCTACGAAGGTGTTGGCACTATGAGTAAATCCAAAAACAACGGCGTTGATCCGCAGGACTTGATTGAGAAATATGGCGCCGACACCGCCCGCCTTTACACCATGTTCACCGCGCCGCCCGAAGCTACGCTGGAGTGGAATGATGCGGGTGTTGAGGGCAGCTACCGCTTTTTGCGTCGGGTCTGGAATTTTGGTCACAAGCTCAGCACGTTGACGACCCTTGATGCGCCGCAAATAGCCCCTGAATTAAATAAAAAAATTCAAGCCTTTCGCTTCGACATTCACACCTTGCTCAAGCAGGTGGACTATGACTACCAGCGCATGCAGTACAACACCGTCGTGTCTGGCTGCATGAAGTTACTCAATGCGCTGGAAGACTTCGAGTCTCAGGCTGGCAACGCGGCCTTGCCCGCATTGCGGGAAGCCTTTGGCATTTTGCTGCGCTGCCTGTATCCGGCTACCCCGCACATCGCTCACTCTCTTTGGTCTGAGCTTGGTTATGTTGCTGAGCATGGCGCTTTGCTCGATGCCGCTTGGCCAGCGGTCGATGCCAGTGCACTGGTCAAAGACGAACTAGAGTTGGTACTGCAAATTAACGGCAAGATGCGCGGCTCGATTACCGTTAGCGCTAGCGCTGACAAGGCCGCGATTGAAGCCGCAGCGCTGGCCAGCGAAGCTTTCATAAAGCAGGCCGTTCCGGCTAAAAAAGTCATCGTAGTACCCGGCCGTTTGGTCAATATCGTCGTCTGATCCATGCTTGATAAATCAACCACAGGACATGTCATGCAGCGTCGTTTTTTTCTACTCACTAGCGCTGCGGCCAGCGCATTAAGCTTGTCCGCTTGCGGTTTTGCGCTGCGCAAAGCACCAGAGTTTTCTTTCTCCACGCTTTACAGCGCCCTTGGTGAAGGCTCTGCGCTCGGGGTTGAGCTCAAGCGTAATTTGGAGTCCAGCGGCAAGGTCAAGGTGATTAGCGATCCGACGCAGATCGCTAAAGCCGATGTGGTGCTCGATGTCATCAAAGAGCAGCGCGAGCGTGTGGTAGTGGGTCTAAACGCGGCCGGTCAGGTGCGAGAGTTTCAATTGCGTATTCGTTTTAAGTTTCGCCTGCGTACGCCGGGCGGGCGGGAGATCATTCCAGAGACCGAGATTTTGCAGCAACGCGACATCAGCTTTAACGAGTCTGCCGTGTTGTCTAAAGAGCCCGAGGAAGCCTTGCTCTACCGCGATATGCAGAGGGATATAGTCCAGCAGTTAATGCGCCGTTTGGCGGTGATCTCGCTCAGGCCTTAGTCGTACGTCTTAGTACTGGGTGTGCGCGTTGGTCGGCAGCATGCGGGTTTTAGACGCTGCTGCGCGTGCGGAAGTGACTTTCCGTTAAATCGCGGTATTCGTATTCAAATTGGGCACCCACACGGCCATAGGTGGCGGATAACTGAATCGCACCCAAGTGTTGGGCCAGCTGGCCAGTGAACTGCGCCATGTCGACGCCGCTGTTTTCCAGCATGCGCTGGACATAGGGCGTGAATGGACGTCGCAGTGCGCCCAGTGTGAGCTGATTTTTCTGACCGTTTTCAACCAGCAGGCTGCGCAACTCACGCAAACCACGTTCACTGCTGGGGATGAGTTTTAAGCTATCGCGCAAGTATTCCCATTGCCGGTGCGCCTGGCTTTCCACGGGTATTGAGATTGTTGCTGGTACGGATGCGGCGGGATGCGGTGGCAGACTGCGTACCGCATCCCGCGTTGGCTCTGCTGGCAAGGCGTAATCGGTCGCTACATTCATGGCCAAAGCAATGCTGCTAAAAGCATTACGCATGCCGGTGTTGTCGCTAATGAGTTTGTATGTATCGCTGAGATTGCTTAACTTGTCCTGCAAAGCACAAACCGATATTTGCTTAAGCTGGCCATTCTCTAGGACTTGTTTTTCAACCCACCATTGACCAGGCTGGTAAGCAATCGCATGACCTTTTTCTGTGGCGGCATAAACCAATGACAAGTTGGAGACCAGCTCGCCGGCTGCGGTGATTAGGGCTGCAGTAAGCGCCACCATGTTGCTGCCTAGGCTTTGGTCGTCGCTGACGGTTGACTGCGCTTGGTTGTTGCTACGCCCACCTAGGCGCTCTAGCGACTCTGCTAGCCAGTAATACTGCAGCGCACCGAGCAACATATAGCCGGCGACATTTAAACCATATTTGCGCGTGTTGAGCTCACTGGCTTGCTGGGCACTGAGTTTGAGCGGCTGGCCGGTGTCGCGGCAGGCTGGCACCGGTCTGGCGATAGCGCCGCTGCTCAGTTGCAAAAGCGTGTCGCGCATCAAATTGCCAACCGGACTGGCGGCTGCTGCTGCCAGTATTTTCAGCGCTGGTGAGGCGCTTGGCACTGCGGTCGGATTGCGCAGCGCCACGGCCAGCAGCGTCAAGCCGGTCAGTGTCATGGGTGCATAACTCAGTGCAAAGCGTTTGCTTCGCTCCAAGGCGTTGGCAGCATGCGGATAAACCAAATCACCCACCGCCGGTCCGAATGCCAAACCTGCGACTACCACCAGACCGGTCGCCGCTGCGCCTGTGAGCAGTGCAGCACTACCGCCCAATGCGAAACCGGCCATGAGTTTGTTGCTAAGCCCAAGTGCGCTAAGCGCGCTGAGATAACGAAAAGAGCCAAACGCCAAGCTGCGCGGCAAACTCACTCGCAGCGCGTTGCCCAGACTTTGGCAGCGGGAGATCGGTTCGGGTTCGGGTTTGGGTTTGGGTTTGGACTCGGGTTGGTGGTTGACTTGGCGAGTCTGCCAGAGCTGCTCATGCTGCTCAGCGTGCGCCTTCAGTTCGGGGCTGGGCATGTGTAGTTGCACGCTGTGCTCGGCTTGGGGTCTGAGCAGTTGGGTCAAGGTTTCTTGCTCTTGCCAGTCCAACGGCTCGCCGTCAAAGTAGCGCCGAATTAGCATTAGTGCTTCTAGTGCTTGTGCTGCCTCAGGTGTGCTGCCGGCGGCCACGGGGCTGGCCGGCTTGCTAGCGTGTGGTGTGTGGATTGCCGCTCGGCTGTAGAACGGCGCAGCCGGTGCAGTTTGACTCAGGTATATAGGATTCATAGTTAGCTCCTGGCGGGCGAGCCATTCATAGCTTAGGGTGCAAGCTGGCTCGTTCAGGTAGCGATTAAAGCGTCTGAATATGAAACGTTTATGACGCTGACTTTCTCCTTAACTGCGGGCTAAAGTGCTTTTGCCAAACAAGCTCTCGACTAAGTCAACGGCCAACTCTGCCGTGCCGTTGCGCAGGTCTAAGGCGGGGTTGAGTTCCATGATGTCAAGCGATCGCATGCAACCAGTGTCGGCAATCATTTCCATGCACAACTGGGCTTCGCGGTAAGTCGGCCCGCCTCTGACGGCCGTGGCCACGCCGGGAGCGATGGCAGCATCGAGAAAATCTACATCAAAACTCACGTGTAAGTGGGTGTCTTGGTCCATTCCCGCTAGCGCCCGCACCATGGTTTTTTGCATGCCCATCTCGTCGATGTAGCGCATATCAAACACTTCCAGTGCGGTTTGGCGCACGAATAGCTTCTCACCTTCATCAACGCTGCGTATGCCTACTAAGCGCATGACGTCTGGTGCTATGGCTGGTGTTGTGCCGCCTATGCGGGTGAGCTCGGTTGGGCCATGGCCGCAAAGCACCGCTACTGGCATGCCGTGCAGGTTGCCACTCGGGGTGAGCTGGTTGGTGTTGAAGTCTGTGTGTGCGTCCAGCCACAGCACGCGCAGTTTTTTGCCGTTTTCCCGGCAGTAGCGCGCCGCTGCACTGACCGAGCCAATACCCAAACAGTGGTCACCACCCAGCAGGATTGGCAGATGACCGGCGCTAAGACTGGTGTGCATAGCTGTGTGTACGCTTTGATTCCAAGCGCTGACCTCAGCCAGATGTCGATAGCCGTTGACTGCCGCTAGCCAGGGGTTGGTTGGGCCAGCCAAATTACCTTGGTCGTTAACCTGTAGACCACGCTTTTGTAACGCTTCACGCAGACCGGCAACGCGCAGCGCTTCCGGCCCCATAGACGCGCCGCGGCTGCCGGCGCCGACATCAGTGGGCGCACCGATTAAATCGATTAACAGTGTGGCTTTTTGCGCAGTCGCTGCCATGTTCGGTATAGCCATTATTTCGCACTTTCAGTTGCTATTGCTGGGCTGATTTGCCTCTGCGTGAATGACTGTGGACTGGTCTTGCTTGGCGCGCTAATGAGGCTAAACAAGTCCTTGGGATCGTCCAGTTCTGGAATCAAATCCAGCTTTATTTTTTCAGCGCTGGCCTGCTGCAAGCGGTACAAATAGCAAAGCGCTGAGTAGTCGTTAAGCGCAAAGCCGACGGAGTCAAAGATGGTGACTTGCCCCTTGTCAGTACGTCCTGGCGCGGCGCCGCTGATTAAATTGGCAAACTCGGTGACCGCAAAGTCTGCCGGCATTTGCTGAATCTCGCCTTCTATGCGCGACTGGGGTTCATATTCAACAAACACGCGCGCGTCGGGTCGGCGCAATATGTCGGGGTGTAGCTCGGTTTTACCGGGACAGTCGCCGCCTACGGCGTTGATGTGCATGCCGGGCTCAATCATCTCAGGCGTGAGCACGACGGACTGGCTTTTATCGGCCGTCAGTGTGGTGACAATGTCGGCGCCTGCTACTGCCTCTAAGGCCGTGCTACAAATACGAACTTGCAAATTTGGCAGCGCTAGCTGTGCCAGGTTGCGCGCTAGTTTGGCGCTGGCCGCAGCGTCAATATCGTAGAGGCGTAGCTCGTCAATACCTAGCATGTGGACAAAACCCAAGGCTTGAAATTCGCTTTGCGCACCGTTGCCTATCAGCGCCATGATGTGGCTCTGGGGCCGGGCCAGCCGTTGAGCGGCTAGGGCCGACATGGCGGCAGTGCGCAAGGCGGTGGTCAAAGTTAGTTCTGAAAGTAGCAGCGGATAGCCGGTTTCCACATCGGCTAATACCCCAAAAGCGGTGACCGTGAGCAGGCCGCGTGCCGTGTTGCCGGGGTGACCATTGACGTATTTGAAAGAATAAAGTCTGCCATCGCTGGCGGGCATGAGTTCAATTACGCCACCGGGCGAGTAAATGGCGTGCCTAGCGCTTTTGTCAAACGCCGGCCAACGCAGGTAGTCGGCGGCGATTTGTGCCGCTAAACCTTTGATAAATGCTGCCGGCCCGCTGCGTCTTAGCATGGCTTGAATTTGTTGCACGCCAATGTAGTCGACCATGATTTTCCCTTTTTGCTTGGTTTGAATCTTTATTTTCTGCCTCAGGCTTGCCAATTAATAGCCAATGAGATGCGCAATTTGTTGCATAAGTTGCGCAATTAGTCAGCACTAGCTGGCGTTTTGCGGCCTAAGATATGCGCATGGATGACACTGACCGCCAACTGCTCTCCCACTTGCGTGAGAATTCCCGTACCTCGGTGGCATCGCTGGCATTGCGGCTCAAAGTCTCGCGCGGCACAGTGCAAAACCGCCTCGCCAAGTTAGAAGCCGATGGCACTATCACTGGTTACACCGTGCGCCTTAAACCGCAGGCCGAAGCGCATAAAATCCGGGCTTTTATGTCGGTGGCTGTGGTGGGTAACCGCACTGATGCCGTACTCTCGGCGCTTCGCGGCGACCCAGCGGTGAGCGGTTTGCACAGCACCAATGGACGCTGGGATATAGTCGCCGAACTGCAGGCTGATAGCCTCGAAGCCTTTGACCGCGTGCTCAGCCGCATCCGCCTGTTAGAGGGCATTGCCAACACCGAGACCAGCTTGCTGCTGTCAACCAGCAAACTCTAGTCCTGCCTTTTTTAGTCTGAAATAAACCATGAATCCAGTCCCGGCCCAACTGCAGGAGCACCTGTCTCGCGGCCTTAAAAGTCTCTACACGCTTTACGGCGACGAGCCGCTCTTGATACAAGAATATGCTGATGCCCTCCGGCTTGCAGCACGCGCCCAAGGCTTTACCGAGCGCACCGTACACGTCGTAGCCGGTGCGCATTTTGATTGGAGCGAAGTGCTCGCCAGCGGCGGTTCTTTGAGCTTGTTTGCGGATAAACAAATCATTGAAATCCGTGTTCCTAGCGGCAAGCCCGGTAAAGACGGTAGTGCTGCGCTGCAGACCATCGCCCAGCGCGCTCAAGGCGACGACACTACGCTCACGCTAATACTTTTGCCTAAACTCGACGCGGCAACCACCAAAGGGGCTTGGTTTGGTGCGCTAGAAAGTGCTGGCGCTTGTGTCCGCTTTGATCCCGTTGACAGGCGTAATCTGCCGCAGTGGTTGAGCCAGCGTTTGCAGCAACAGGGTCAGCGTGTCGAGGCTGGTGAGGCCGGTCAGCGTACGCTGCAATTTTTTGCCGATAGGGTGGAGGGCAATTTGCTCGCCGCGCACCAAGAAATCCAAAAGCTAGTACTGCTTTATCCGCCAGACGCAGGCGGCGATGTACTCACTTTTGACCAGATCGAAAACGCGGTGCTTAACGTGGCGCGCTATGACGTCTTTAAACTCGCCGAAGCAGTCCTAGGCGGCCAAACTATGCGTGTGGCTCGCATGCTAGACGGCCTTCAGGCCGAAGGCGAGTCAGAGGTGCTGGTGCACTGGGCCTTAGCTGAAGACATTCGCAGCATGAAACGCGTGAAAGACGCCATCGCTCAAGGCCGGCCCATGCCCATGGCATTGCGAGAAAACCGTGTTTGGGGTGTAAAAGAAAAACTTTTTGAGCGTGCCCTGCCGTTAATCAGTGACCTGAGTCTGGCTAATTTGCTGCATGCGGCGCACAAGGTCGACGGCATAGTTAAAGGCCTTAAACAGCCCGATTGGCCGGCCGATGGCTGGCAGTCGCTGCACCGGCTAGCTGGGATGGTTTGCGAGCAATGTGCGGCACCTGCACTGTCATCGCGCAGGCGTTAAATCGGGTATTGGGTAAAGCCTGCTGCGATTGCGGCAAAATGGTGAAATGAATTCGCCCATCGCTACTGCGTCAAGCTCGCTTACCCCCACTAGTGGCTTGTTAGAGTCTGCCGCTGTTATCGACGACCTAGCAATCCAGGATTTGTCACAGTTTATGAGCGCCATGGGTGGTCGTTCCAGAGCTGCTGCTACTGTGGCCGCGCGTGCACCCAGCGCCGTCAAAACGCAGGCCTTGCTAAAACTCGCCGAACTGCTGCGCGCCAATCGCCAGCCACTGGCCGAAGCCAATCAGCGCGATTTAGCGCGGGCAGAAACGGCGGGTCTTTCCGGCCCTATGTTGGATCGACTCAAACTCACCGAAAAAATCATTGACACCGTAGCGCTGGGCTGTGAGCAACTCGCTACCATGCACGACGTGATTGGCGAGATCAGTGGCATGAAACAGCAGCTTAGTGGCATACGCGTAGGCCAAATGCGCGTGCCGCTAGGTGTATTTGGCATGATTTACGAAAGTCGGCCAAATGTGACGATTGAGGCGGCGTCGTTAGCGATTAAAAGCGGCAACGCTTGCATTTTGCGCGGTGGCTCAGAAGCCATAGAGTCCAACAAGGCCTTGGCTTTGTTGGTGCGCCAGGCCTTAGTCGCCGTCAACTTGCCCGCCGATGTGGTGCAACTCGTGCCCACCACCGACCGCGCTGCCGTCAGCCTGTTAATCACCATGCCCGAGTTTGTGGATGTGATTATTCCGCGCGGCGGGAAAGGGTTGATAGAGCGCGTCAGCCGCGAGGCCAGAGTGCCGGTGATCAAGCATCTTGATGGCAATTGCCACGTATACGTTGACGCGCCTTGCGACATCGCCATGGCGGTCAAAATTGCCGACAACGCCAAGACACAAAAATACAGTCCTTGCAACGCCGCTGAGAGTTTGCTGGTAGCCGAAGGCGTGGCGGAAGAATTTTTACCGCTTATCGCTGCCGTCTACGCCGCCAAAGGTGTTGAGATGCGCTGCGATGCGGCGGCCGCCAAAATCTTGCGCGCGCAACCGGGGCTGGCCGCTTCTGCCCACATCACACTAGCCAGCGAGCAGGACTGGTTTGAGGAATACCTCGCGCCCATCATCAGCATCAAAATCGTGGCGGATGTGGCGGCGGCAATTGCCCACATCAACCATTACTCCAGCCACCATACCGATGCCATACTCACCCGAGACCATATGCATGCACAGCAATTTTTGCGCGAAGTCGACTCAGCCAGTGTGATGGTCAATGCCAGCACGCGCTTTGCCGATGGCTTTGAGTTTGGTTTGGGCGCAGAAATCGGTATCAGCACAGATAAATTCCACGCCCGTGGCCCAGTCGGCATTGAAGGCCTGACTTCGCTTAAGTACGTGGTGTTAGGCCAAGGTGAGGTGCGCGGCTAATCAACAGAGATATAACCCAGCGACAGTCTCTGGTACGCCTTGCAAGCCAACCGAATTGCCCCAACATCTTAAAAAAAATAGTCGTCCAGCTGCTGGCTTGATAACAAAATTTACAATAACCTCAATCCCCGCATCTGAAAGTGACAGCATGGTTCCGCACCTTATTACCGCATTGAATGTCCCCATTAACGAGCTTGAGCAACGCATTCTTGACTCCATGCCGGCTATCGAGCGCTGGTTTCGGCTCGAATGGATGGAACACACACCACCGTTTTACAGCTCTGTTGATGTTCGCAACGCGGGCTTTAAGCTCGCGCCAGTCGCCACCAATTTATTTCCCGGTGGCTGGAACAACCTGACCCCAGAAATGCTGCCGTTGGCCGTTCAGGCGGCGATGGCAGCGATTGAAAAAATCTGTCCCGAGGCGCGCAACTTGCTGGTGGTGCCAGAGAATCATCCGCGCAACAGCTTTTACCTTTCAAGCTTGCTGCAACTCAAACGAATTTTTCATCAGGCCGGCCTGAATGTGCGGTTTGGCTCGCTCAACCCCGAGATCAAGGAGCCAACTACCTTGAGCTTGCCCACGGGTGAGACCATCACCATAGAGCCACTGATACGCTCAGACCGGCGCTTAGGGCTAAAAGATTTCGATCCCTGCACGATTTTGCTCAACAACGATTTGTCCACCGGTATTCCCGGTATGCTCGAAGACTTGGAAGAGCAGTACTTGCTGCCACCCCGGCATGCGAGTTGGTCGGTACGCCGCAAGTCACGCCACTTCAAAGCTTATGAAGAAGTCTCCAAGCGCTTTGGCAAGCTGTTGGGCATAGACCCATGGCTGATCAATCCCATGTATGCGCAGTGCGATGAAGTCAACTTTGCTGACGGCAGCGGTATGGAGTGCCTCACTAGCAACGTGGAAGCTATGCTGGCCAAGGTCAAGCGCAAGTACAAGGAATACGGCATCAACGAAAAGCCCTTTGTGATCGTCAAGGCTGACAACGGCAGTCACGGCATGGGCATCATGACTGTTCGGGATGTGCGGGATTTGCCCGAACTGATAGAAAAAACGCGTGCCCGCATGGCTGCAAGCGATGACCTTAACAATGTCACCGACGTCATCATCCAAGAAGGCGTGCTCACTAATGAGCGGGTTAACGAGGCAGTGGCTGAGCCAGTTGTCTACATGATGGATCGCTATGTAGTGGGTGGTTTTTACCGTGTCAATGCCGAACGCGGCGTAGACGAAAACCTCAACGCGCCAGGTTCGAGTTTTGTACCGCTAGCTTTTGCCGACAACGGACGTTTGCCGCAAGCCGGCGAAAAGCCGGGCTCTAGCAGTCCGAACCGCTTTTACATGTATGGTGTGATTGGCCGGCTAGCCATGCTGGCGGCGAGTTACGAGCTTGAAGCGACGGATCCGGACGCAGAGGTCTACGACTGAACGGTTGACCTCTTAGCGACGAATAAAGTCAGTTATTCACAAATTAAGTTGTTGAACCACCACAGATAATAGATTTGATGCCCCTCTGCCTTTAAGTTCTGCGGCAAGGGGCAAAATAGCCAGCTCAAAGGTAATCATTTCCGTTTTAGGCGCAAGTGTTAGGTCTTGGCTCATGGTGTGACTTATGCTCTTCTTGACTCGAGCAAAGACGGAAAGTTTTCGTGTCCCTATCAAAATCATCTCTCTCTGCGCTCACTGTTGGCGCCATTGGCATCGTTTACGGCGATATTGGCACCAGCGTTCTTTACGCTGTCAAAGAGGTTTTTCGTCATGGCAACGTCGCCCTGACGCCAGACAACATCAATGGCGTCTTGTCCATTTTCTTTTGGACGCTTACCGTTATCGTCTCTTTGAAATACGTGATGCTGGTGCTGCGCGCTGACAACAACGGCGAAGGCGGTACTGCAGCGTTGCTGGCGCTGGCCTCAAACGCAGTCCGCCACAAACCCGCTTTGCGCCGCCGGCTGCTACTAGTGGGCATGTTTGGTGCGGCTTTGTTTTACGGTGACGGCGTGATTACGCCGGCCATTTCGGTGCTCTCCGCTGTCGAAGGTTTGGAAGTAGTCTCGCCCGGGTTGACGCGGTTTGTTATTCCGCTAACGCTGGGTATCTTGTTCTTATTATTTTGGGTGCAAAAACGTGGCACCAGCGGCATAGGTAAATTTTTCGGCCCTATTACGGTTGTTTGGTTTTTCGCTATCGCCCTGCTGGGCGTGGTGCAAATCGTCAAGAACCCCAGTATCTTGTTGGCGCTCAATCCCTACTACGCGATCAAATTTATGGTTGCCAGTCCCGGCACCACTTTTATTATTCTCGGTGCGATTGTGCTGTGCGTGACCGGTGCTGAGGCTTTATATGCGGACATGGGTCACTTTGGCAAAAAACCAATACGCATTGCTTGGTTTTCCGTCGTCATGCCTGCGCTGACACTGAACTATTTGGGGCAAGGCGCTTTGCTGCTGAGTAATCCTGCGGCCGTCCAGAATCCCTTCTATCTCATGATGCCTGCTTGGGCGCTGCTACCCATGGTGATACTGGCAACCATGGCAACGGTGATTGCTTCACAAGCCTTGATTTCCGGTGCCTTCAGCGCGACCAAGCAAATTATTCAGTTGGGCTATTTACCGCGCTTGCATATGTTGCACACCAGCATCAAAGAAACTGGGCAAATCTATATTCCCTTTATCAATTGGGCTTTGTTTGTCGCCATTGCGTTGGCAGTGGTGTTTTTCAAAACTTCTGATGCTCTTGCTACGGCTTACGGTATTGCGGTCACCGCCAATATGCTGATCACTACCCTCTTGACTTTTTATGTGGTGCGCTACGGCTGGAAATATCCCCTGGTGTTGTGCCTCGCTGCAACGGGTGTTTTCTTTGCCATAGATTTTGCTTTCTTGGCTTCAAACGCGCTCAAGTTTGTCGATGGAGGTTGGTTTCCCATCATGATTGCAGGCTCGGTTTTCACGCTGATGGTGACTTGGAAAGATGGCCGTCAAATCCTTAAAAACAAACTTCGCAATGACTCGATAGATCTCAAGAGCTTTCTGGACTCAGTCTTCGTGACCCCGCCGGTGCGTGTCGATGGCACGGCCGTGTTTATGACGGCAGAGCCCGGCACCGTGCCGAACGCTTTGCTGCATAACCTAAAGCACAACAAGGTGCTGCATGAAAATAATCTGTTTGTGACTGTCGTTAACCACGAAGTGCCCTGGATCGGTCTAGAAAAACGCCTGGCCATCGAGTCGCTGGGTCGGCATTGCTGGCAGGTGACTATTCACTATGGTTTCAAGAACGATCCGGATGTGCCGCGCGCGCTTGAGCAAATGAAGGGTCGAGGCTGTGAGGCTGAGCCCATGAGCACGAGCTACTTTTTGTCGCGTGATACGGTTGTGCCGTCGATAGGCGGCGGCATGTCGCCATGGCGTGAAAAACTCTTTGCGCAAATGCACCGCAATGCTGGATCAGCCGCTGACTTTCTTAACCTGCCGAATAATTCGGTGGTGGAGTTGGGCTCCAAGATCGAAATCTAACTGACCCAGGCCTAGCCTGCAATTAACCCAACTGATTTGGGCTAGAAAGCCAGGCCTTTGTCAGGCCAAAGGGGTTTGGCGACTACCAAAAATAGCAGTGCCCACACGTACCGTGGTGCTGCCTGAATGGATGGCCGCTTCCATATCTCCCGACATACCTAGCGATAAGGTATCCATCGTTTGGGCCAACTGACCGCTGGCGTTGATGCTGTCGAACAACACTTTCACAGCGCCATGCACCGCGCAGGCGGCTGCAAAATCCGCTGCGGGCTCAGGGATAGCCATCAGGCCGCGCAGCCTTAGTCGCGGCAGTTTGGCAATTTCCAGTGCCAATGTCAGGGCGTCAGCTGGTAGCACGCCTGACTTATTGGCACCACCGTCGATATTGACTTGTAGGCACACTTGTAGCGGCGCTAGATCGGCCGGGCGTTGCTCGTTTAAGCGCTGGGCGATTTTGAGCCTGTCTAGCGACTCCATCCAATCAAAATGCTCAGCGACTAGCCGGGTTTTATTGCTTTGTACCGGGCCAATGCAGTGCCACTCAAGCGGTTCGGTCTGGGGTTTGTGGGCTAAATATTGGCGTAAGGCGAGGATTTTCTCCACACCTTCGGCGATATAGTTCTCGCCAAACGCGCGCTGGCCGCTGGCCATGGCGGCAATCACCGCATCTGCGCCAAAAGTTTTGGACACTGCCAGCAGCTTAACGCTGCCAGCCGGTCTACCGGCGGCCAGACAGGCGGTGTCAATCCGCTCTAGGAGTTGTTCAATATTGCGTACTAACATGGTCATAATCAGACTGTAATCTCAAAAGACGTCTGGACAGCGGTCTTGCCGCTATAGCCTTGGCGCCGATTGTGCAACTTTTGCTTTTAAGGACCCCCGGGATGGACATTACCCAACTGCTGGCCTTTAGTGTCAAAAATAAGGCCTCTGACTTGCATTTGTCTGCAGGACTGCCGCCCATGATTCGCGTTAATGGCGATGTGCGGCGCATCAACATAGACCCGCTAGATCACAAAGAGGTCCAAGCCATGGTGTATGACATCATGAACGATAGCCAACGTAAAAATTTCGAAGAGTTTTTAGAGATTGATTTCTCTTTCGAAATCGACGGTTTGGCACGTTTTCGTGTCAATGCGTTCAATCACCAACGCGGTGCTGGCGCCGTTTTTCGCACCATCCCCTCAAAAATTTTGACGCTGGAGCAGCTAGGTGCTCCCAAGATTTTCAGTGAACTCGCACTTAAACCTCGCGGCATGGTGCTGGTGACTGGGCCGACGGGCTCGGGTAAGTCCACCACGCTGGCGGCCATGATCAATTTTCTCAATGAGACCGAGTACGGCCATATTTTGACCGTCGAAGATCCCATAGAGTTTGTGCACGAGTCGAAAAAATGTTTGATTAACCAGCGCGAAGTAGGCTCTCACACCTTGAGCTTTAGCGGGGCTCTCAAATCCGCTTTGCGTGAAGACCCAGACGCTATTTTGGTTGGCGAGATGCGTGATCTTGAGACTATTCGGCTGGCTATGTCGGCCGCTGAAACAGGTCACCTTGTATTTGCTACGTTACACACCTCAAGTGCAGCCAAAACCATAGACCGCATCATTGACGTGTTTCCCGGCGATGAAAAGGAAATGATTCGCTCCATGCTCTCTGAATCCCTGCAAGCGGTGATCTCACAAACCTTGTGCAAGACTAAAGACGGCAGCGGTCGGGTGGCGGCGCATGAAATCATGCTCGGCACTGGCGCCATTCGAAATCTGATTCGCGAGTCCAAAGTGGCGCAGATGTATTCGACGATACAGACTGGCAACAGCGTTGGCATGCAAACCTTAGATCAGAGTTTGAGTGACTTAGTCAAGCGCAACATCATTTCCTCGGCTGAAGCGCGCAGCAAAGCTAAGATGCCTGAGAATTTTCCGGCTTGATCGCGCGGATGCCGACATTCGGTGCAAACCTTGTTCTTATGCGCTGATCTGTATCCGTTACTCCCCCCACAGTCCCAATTTTTCCAGCCAAGTGTGGCTAGGTCATTTTTTGAAGGAGAGCGTTCATGGAACGTGACCAAGCCAGTAAATTTATTCATGACCTCTTAAGGTTAATGATTAGCCGTAACGGTAGTGACTTGTTCATCACCAGTGATTACCCGCCGGCAATTAAGGTCGACGGCCAAATCGTCAAGGTATCGACGCAGCCACTCAATGCCCGCCACACCATGGCTTTAACGAGCGCTGTCATGACTGACAAGCAAGCCAACGAGTTCGAGCGCACCAAGGAATGCAATTTCGCCATCTCGCCAGACGGCGTCGGGCGTTTTCGTGTGAATGCCTTTGTGCAACAGGGGAAGGTCGGCATGGTGCTGCGAGTCATCCCCGCTACCTTACCGACAATTGACGGCCTAGGTGTACCCCAAGTGCTCAAAGACGTTGTGATGGCCAAGCGCGGCCTGACGATTTTGGTCGGTGCGACTGGCTCAGGTAAGTCGACGACGTTGGCGGCTATGGTGGATTGGCGAAACTCGCAGTCCTACGGTCATATCATCACGATTGAAGACCCGATTGAGTTTGTCCATCCGCACAAGAATTGCGTAGTTACACAACGTGAAGTCGGTTTGGACACCGATAGCTGGGAAGCGGCGCTGAAAAATACCTTGCGCCAAGCGCCTGATGTGATTTTGATGGGCGAGATTCGCGACCGCGAAACGATGGAGCATGCGATTGCCTTTGCAGAAACCGGCCACCTGTGTTTGGCCACGCTGCATGCCAATAGCGCTAATCAAGCGCTAGACCGCGTGATTAATTTCTTCCCCGAAGAGCGTCGCAATCAGTTGTTGATGGACATGTCCCTCAATCTCAAGGCAATCGTATCGCAGCGTTTGGTTGCGAAACAGGACACCACTGGTCGCATCGCTGTCGTCGAGGTCTTGCTCAACACGCCTCTGATCTCAAGTCTGATTTTTAAAGGTGAGGTTGGTGAGATCAAGGAGGTCATGAAAAAAAGCCGCAACTTGGGCATGCAGACTTTCGACCAAGCTTTATTCGACATCTTCGAGGCGAATCAAATTAGCTATGAAGACGCGCTGCGCAATGCCGACTCCGTTAACGATTTACGATTGCAGATCAAACTGAACTCACAGCGTGCTAAATCGCTAGACTTATCCGCTGGCACAGAAGATTTCTCCATCGTCTAAACTTTTTTTTTCATTTTTTAAACCGGGGGCATCAAGCCACTTGCGCCCCACAACCCGAGTCAGTACAAAACCATGTCCAGCACCAACGCAAAACCTTATCTCTCATCGACCTCGCGCAAAGTTGCTTTTTTAGGCTTAGGCGTCATGGGTTTCCCAATGGCTGGTCACCTCGCGTTAGCCGGGCATCAGGTCAGCGTTTACAACCGCAACGCCGCCAAAGCGGTGGCTTTTTGCGCTGAGTTTCCAGGCGCTAGCCACGGTTTGACCCCTCGCGCAGCGGCTGCTGGTGCAGATATCGTGTTTTGCTGCGTCGGCAATGACGACGACTTACGCGCCGTCACGCTGGGCGCTGATGGCGCTTTTGCTGGCATGCAAACCGGTGCGATTTTTGTTGACCACACAACTGCTTCAGCCGACGTCGCGCGTGAGCTTTATGCGGCGGCTAAAAACATAGGCCTGCAGTTTGTTGATGCGCCGGTATCCGGCGGCCAAGCAGGCGCGCAGAACGGCGCACTCACGGTAATGTGCGGTGGTGACGCTCTAGCGTTCGATGTAGTCAAGCCTGTCGGTATGGCGTTCTCCAAGGCCTTTGCCTTGATGGGTCAGAGCGGCGCTGGTCAGTTGACCAAGATGGTCAACCAAATCTGTATCGGTGGGCTGGTGCAAGCCTTAAGCGAGGCGATAGCTTTTGGTCAAAAAGCCGGTCTGGATGTGGAGCAGGTGCTTGACGTGATTGGCAAGGGCGCAGCGCAAAGCTGGCAGTTAGACAACCGCGGCAAGACTATGGTGGCCGATAAATTTGATTTCGGCTTTGCGGTTGACTGGATGCGCAAGGACTTAGGCCTAGTGCTGGACGAGGCCAAGCGCAATGGCGCACGCTTACCTGTGACGGCGTTGGTAGATCAGTTTTATGCCGATGTACAAGCCATAGGCGGTCAACGCTGGGATACCTCTAGCTTGATCAAGCGCCTGCGCTAAGCCTTATCGCTTGACGCTTTGGCCGAGGTCAGACTTTATGTCTGACCTAATCGTTAGGGCTTTTTAGGCCCTGCAAGAGGCGCTGGAGGGGTTGGCAATTCACGGGCCAATTCCTTTTCGCTGATGACTTCGAAGATGCGAACCACTTTGAGCACGCCTGGCACGCTACGCACGACATCGGTTGCGCGCTCTGCTTCACGTTGACTCACGCGGCCCATCAAATAGGTCACACCGCGCTCGGTTATGACGCTAATGGTGTTGGCTTGCAAATCCTGTGCATCAATCAGCATGGCCTTGGCGCGTCCCGTGACCAATACGTCAGCGGAGCGTTGCGTGAGTGAAGAATTGCCCATAATCGCCAACTCGTTGATGACTGAGCTGACGTTCACCACGCCTCTGGCGAGTTGCTCAGCCGACAGTTTGTCTGCTGCTGAGCTGACCTCACCCGTCAACAATACTTGGCGGTTATAACTATTGACATTGATGTGATTACGGCTACCGAAGGCTGTGCGCATTTCGTTGCCAGCGCGCAGTTCTATGCCTTGGTCTTCAAGCTGAGTGCCCGAGGTCCGGCGATCTGTGGCAATCAATGCGCTGCTGCCAGCCGCACCTGTTAGTAGCAGCGGTACGCAAGCTGATAGCGCGCCGCCAACCAAACTCACCGCTATAGCGGTCAAGCCTAACCGTTTGATATTCAAAAGAGTTTTCATGTTCCTGTTTCCTGATCGCCAAGTAATTGGGTGTCAACGCCGTCACATATGCAGTGCAGCACCAACAGGTGAACTTCCTGAATGCGCGCGGTGCGGTCATGCGGCACGCAGATATGCACATCGGTCTCGCGCAGCGCTTGGGTGATTTTTCCGCCGCCTTTGCCGGTCAGAGCCACCACGGTCATGTCGCGCTCATGTGCGGCTTCAATCGCGGCAAGCACGTTGGCGGAATTGCCGCTGGTGCTCAGTGCCAGCAACACGTCGCCAGTACTGCCTAAGCCGCGTACTTGCTTAGAAAAAATGACGTTGAAGTCATAGTCATTGGCAATCGCGGTAATGATGGAGCTGTCGGTGGTCAAGGCAATCGCGGCCAACTCGGGTCGTTCGCGCTCGTAGCGGCCTATGAATTCCGCCGCAAAATGCTGCGCATCAGCAGCCGAGCCGCCGTTGCCACAGGCCAGCACTTTGCCGCCGCTGGTCACACTCGCCAGTATGGCTTGCACTGCCGCCGCAATGGGTTTGGATAAGACGTGCGCGGCCTGGTATTTGAGGTCGGCGCTGTCGATGAAGTGCTGTTCGATTCGTTGTTCTAGCATGTACCAATGATAGCGGGACAAATAGACTTAAAAAATGACCTTGTGGTTAACCCTAGGAAGCTTCAAAAGCGCCCTTTATCCACTCAGTGTTGGCCTGTGAAAGTTTGCCGTCCATGAGTAAGACGTCAAACCGACAAGGCGGTGGGCTGGAAAATTGCATCAAAAAATAACGCGCCGCCAAAATAATCCGGCGCTGCTTGTGTGTGCTGATGCTAGCGCCCGCGCCGCCATGCGATTGAGTTGAGCGCTGGCGTACTTCGATAAACACCAGTGTGCTGTCCCGCTCTTGCATCACCAAATCAATCTCGCCGCCGCCGCGTCCCGGGGTTTTGTAATTGCTTTGTATGAGCTTGAGACCCGCTCGATTTAAAAACGCCAGCGCCAAAGCTTCTGCCTGGTCGCCACGCCGCTTGGTGGTAAGCTGACTTGGGTTAATTTTGGTCGGTTCTGCAGCAGATGCTTTGGTGCTTGCTAATGCCGGCAACCCATCCGCGCGGACTCGCTGCGGCCTTGACAACAGTTTCTTGGAATTCCACATTGAACGCCTCCTTCGACCTGGCACTGAGCGCGGCAACCGCCGCTGCCGGCATGCAGCATTATCCGGAAAGTACCCTCTATGTGGTAGCCACACCCATAGGCAATCTAGCGGACATCAGCCTTCGGGCCCTGCATTTGCTGCAACTCGCCAGCGTCATTGCCTGCGAAGATACCCGTCACACCCAGGGTTTACTACGCCAGTACGGGATTGAAAAAACGCTGCTGCCGGTGCATCAACACAACGAGGCCGAAGCGGCAGTCGGCATTGTTGAACGGCTCCAGCGCGGTGAGCGCGTGGCTTACGTCAGCGATGCTGGCACACCGGCTGTGAGTGACCCCGGTGCGCGTTTAGTCGCCGCTGTGCGCGCCGCTGGCTTACGCGTGTTACCCCTGCCGGGTGCGAGCAGTGTGACGACTGCACTCAGCGCGGCTGGCATTGCTCAACACGGTGATTCGGGTTTTATTTTTGCGGGTTTTTTGCCCAGCAAAGCCGGTGAGCGCGATCAAGCCGTGACCGGTTTGCTGGCTGAAGCCAGAGCTGTGGTGATTCTTGAAGCGCCCCACCGCATAGAAGCGCTGGCGCTGGCCATGGCACCTTTAGGTCAGCGCTTAATCACCATAGGCCGTGAGCTAACCAAACAATTTGAAGAAATCGCCACCGTCACAGCCGATGGCTTTGCAGCTTGGCTGGCGGCCGGCGCGCAGCGAACACGTGGCGAATTTGTGCTGGTGCTTCACCCTGCTGCTCAAGCTTTACCGGCAGATGATGGCAGCCGGGTATTGATTCTTTTGTTGGCTCAGCTGCCTTTAAAGACTGCGGTTAAGCTGGCGGCCGACATCACAGGCGCGCCACGCAATGAGCTGTATGAAACCGCCTTGAAACTTAAAAACGAAGGGCTCGTCAGCCCGAGCAACAAAGATTAATTGTCCAATATGGAATCGTTGCGGTGTTCAATGCCTTGGCCTATACGCTGAACCAGGCCTTTGTCGTCAAGATAAACCCAAAAGAGCATGTCGTTGGTCGCATCGCGCCAGCGGTAGTTCATGATGTCGCCGGGCCAGCTATACACGCGGTCTACCCAGGCTGGCGGGCCGAACGCGCGCTCTGCGTCGGCGCGTGTCCATTTACCGATTTCTACCTGCGCAAATCCGGCTGGATTTAATGCTTCGCCTGCGGCGACAACCTTGCCGGCCGCGTCAAGGTCAACCATCACCGCACTCTGGCCGGCGGGCTGCAAGGAATACTGCAACCGGGTTGTGCCCGAGGGCATGACGACGGTAGCGCTAGGTTTTCCGTAGCGCGAGATGACTTCTTCGCGCGACGAACCAAGCTGCACTTGCTGAACCGCGCAGGCCGATAGTAGCAAGGCGGTGCCGGCTAATAAAAAAAGTTTGATGCGCATGACTATTTCCTATGACTGCTTTGTTCAGAGTTTCTTGCTTGCAAACTATTGATACTGAACGTATCAATCATTCGCGATGTTAATCATCATCACTCTTTAGCTTATGCCAAAATTACACTTCCATGAATGACCACAATTTCTCCTCGCCAGTCAAACCAACTGACGTTGATTTCGCCTTTGTCGCCACCGCTGGCGCTAAGCCCAAACCTTTCAAGCCCAACGCTAGCTTTATGTTGCGCCACCCGGCTCATATTTTGGCGCTGGGTTTTGGCTCTGGTCTGAGTCCTATTGCGCCCGGTACAGCCGGCACCTTGTGGGCTTGGCTGGCTTATTTGGCGCTGCAAAACTGGTTTTCATCAGCGCAAATTGGCTGGTTGATTGCCGTTAGCCTGCCGCTCGGTTGGTGGGCTTGCACCGTGACCGCCAAACATATGCAGGTAGCTGATCCAGGCAGCATTGTGTGGGACGAAATCGTCGCCTTCTGGCTGATCTTGTGGCTGGTCATGCCGGTTGGTTTTATCGGCCAACTGGTGGCTTTCGCGCTGTTTCGTTTTTTCGATGCTGCCAAGCCCGGACCAGTCGGCTGGGCCGATCAGAACTTTAAAGGGCTGAATGCTCGCGGCGGCTTTGGCATTATGTTTGACGATTTGGTCGCGGCGTTTTGCGCTTTGCTAGTGATCGCTTTATGGACGTTTTACCGATGACAGACTTATCCCATCAGAGCAGTGCCGCCGATGTTGAAACGCTGGCGCAATGGCTTTTAAAAAATAACTATCGCCTCGCCACTGCCGAGAGCTGCACTGGCGGCCTGATAGCTGCGAGCTGTACTGATTTAGTCGGCTCTAGCGCTTGGTTTGAGCGCGGCTTTGTGACTTACTCCAACGCTGCTAAAACCGCGATGCTAGGCGTAGACGCCGAGCTGATTGCGCATGAAGGCGCGGTCAGTCAGCCAGTCGCTAAAGCCATGGTGCTGGGCGCGCTTGAGCATTCACTGGCCCAAGTTGCCGTCGCCGTGACTGGTGTTGCCGGCCCAGGCGGCGGTAGTGCGCAAAAACCGGTGGGTACGGTCTGGTTTGGTTTTGCAACGCCAGTTCAGCAAATCACAGAAGTCATGCATTTTTCTGGCGATCGCGCTGCTGTGCGACTAGCAACTGTGGCACACGCACTGCGCCGATTAATCCAGTTGCTCAAAGACCAATAGCACTAAACTGTTTTGTAAAAGCTAACCGGTACAACATCTACGAAAGCCCTTATGCCAAATGATATCCAAGTCACCGAAAAAAATGCTGGCAATAGCGATTGGTTCACGGATTTCGAGGAGGCTGATTTTGAGGTCAATGGCACGACAATTCACGCACGTTTTGAGTCCAGAGCCGGTTTAGATGACAAGCGAGAGCCGCTGCTCTTGCTGCATGGTTTTCCGCAGTCGCACGTCATGTGGCACCGGGTTGCCCAGCAGCTAAGGCAGCACTACTGTCTGGTTATGCCGGACCTACGCGGCTATGGTGAATCGGCCAAGCCAGCAGGTCTGTCGGACCACAGCAATTACAGCAAGCGCAACATGGCCGAAGACATGGCTGAGCTGATGGAAGTCTTAGGTTTCGATACGTTCTTTCTCGCCGGCCATGACCGCGGTGCTCGTGTGGCGCACCGACTCGCGCTAGATCATCCGACTCACGTGAAAAAACTCTGCGTCATAGATATCGCGCCCACGCTAGACATGTATGAAGGCGCCAGCATGACCGCGCCGTATATGGAGTTTGCCCGCAGCTACTACCACTGGTTTCACATGCTGCAGCCCTCACCACTGCCCGAGACCATGATGGGCGCAGCCGATCCGGTTACCGCCACGATCTACCTGCATGCCAAGTTGGGCGGCTGGGGCAGCACCGGTCTTAGCTACATAGAGCCGCGCGCGCTGGCTGAATACGAACTGCGTTTTTGCAACCCCCAAGCCTTGCATGCGGCTTGCGAAGACTACCGCGCCAGCGCTGGCATTGACTTAGAACACGACCGGCAGAGCCGTTTGAAAGGCGAGAAAATCACCTGCGACACGCTGCTGCTGTGGGGCGAGCGCGGCGTGGTGAACCGCCTGTTTGATCCCATGGCTTTGTGGCGCGCCCAATGCGCCGGTCAGTTGTCGGGGCAAATGCTGGCTGCTGGACATTTTCTGCCGGAGGAGTTGCCGGGTCAGACGACGGATTTGTTGAGGACGTTTTTCACGCAGGATTAATAAAGGCGCAGCGGATGTTTTGTATTAGGCGTTAGGTGTCTTGCCAGACGCCTAACGCTAACGGCCATCTAACTTAGAAAGCCTGCCTTCAAAGATCAGCGAGCGTTTCTCCACTAGCTTTTGTTGTGCCTGAGGCAGTGCATCTGCATACTTGAAGTATGTAGCTACCCAAGGTTTAGCGCTCATGTCTGTGCGTGAGGCTACCCAAGCTGATGGGGTTTGCTATCGTGTTGACGTGTTTTGCATCGCCGGCTGGGGTCAGTCCGCGTTGGCTTTAACTGATCTTCCGACGGCTCCAATCGTGCGAGACAGACCGCTTACTTGCCGCAGCACTTTTTATATTTTTTCCCGCTACCGCAAGGACAAATATCATTGCGTCCCGGTGTTGCTTCAACGCGTACGGTTTCTACCCGTGCACCCAGTGTTTTCCACAACTCGCGCAGGTCGTATACCGCCCAGATAGCTTCACCAAAGGCGTTGAGCCTGGCAATGCTGACGCTGGGTGGACCGTCTTCGGACATGGGTGAGACTTCGGGTTCTGCTTCGTCGTCTTCGGTCATGGCGACTATCGCTTGTAGTGCGCCATCTAACCATTTGGCGGCGTCTTTGTCGCGGGGTGCGACCCAGTCTTCGGGCCAGTATTCGACCGCAAACATAAAGCCCAGCGCCCAAACTTGGGCAAAAGCTGGTAAGGCTTCGTCTTTGAAGGCGGCGCTTTCTTCTTCCGGCATCTCGGCGATAGCGCCGCGAATATCGGTGACTTCGGGGTGGTAGCAGCGCTCGTCTTCTAGTGTGTCGACTTCTTCATCGAGCGAGCTGCGCACCTCTTCCCAGCGCCGTAACCAGAGTTCCATAAAGCGCGCCTTTTGGGCGGCATCGGCAAAGCTGCTGGCTTCTTCGTCGGGGCTTTGATCGCTAGGCGTGCTGGCCAAGATTTCAGTATCTTCAGCATCTTCAACACCTAACAAGGCCTGTAGGTATTCGCTCGCGGGTATGGTGCGGCGTGAACAAATCACGGCGGCCATAAAGCCTTCACAAAATTCCCACTGTGGTGTCTCGTCATAGCGGCTGCGCATTTCGTCGAGTATGGCGTCTATTGCGTCAAAATCTTCGGCTTCAAGAAATGCGCTGGTTGTCAGTGCGTCGGGTTTGGATGGGTTGGTTGTCATTGCAAATCACGTATGGGGTAGCAAGCCTCGAATGAGGCTCATATGATGGATTAGTGTATCTGCCCATGTGCAATGCGAGCTTGTTAGGCTTGGCATGCCGTTATAGATGAACTTTCTTTTTCTCAGCCCGACACAGAAAGCACTCTTGATGCTCAAGCGACTCACTCACTTACTCCCCGCGCGATACTTCTTTTTTGCCCTTTGCAGCGTCGGCACGCTGCTGGCTTTAGCGGCGGCGTTGGTACAGCATTCCGCCGGGCTATTACTGGTCGGTTTACTTTGTTTGTGCTTGGTAGCGCTTGGTATTTTTGATCTGAGGCAGTCTAGGCATGCGATTTTGCGCAACTACCCGGTGCTTGGCCATCTGCGGTTTTTATTCGAGTTTATACGCCCGGAAATGCGCCAGTACTTCATTGAAAGCGATAGCGAGGCAACGCCTTTTTCACGCGCCCAGCGTTCGTTGGTGTATCAACGCGCCAAAGGTGCGCCCGACAGTCGGCCGTTTGGTACTCACTTAGATGTGGGCTCACAAGGCTATGAATGGGTTAACCATTCCATGCTGCCCACCAAGTTGGCGTCACATGACTTTCGAATCTGGATAGGCGGCACGCCGGGTCAGGCCGCGGAATCTGTTCAGCCTTGCACACAGCCTTATAGCGCCAGCGTGTTTAATATTTCGGCCATGAGTTTCGGTGCTTTATCGGCCAACGCCATCATGGCTTTGAACAAGGGCGCTAAGTTGGGCGGCTTTGCGCACGACACGGGCGAGGGTTCTATCTCGCAGCACCACCGTGTTCACGGCGGCGACTTGATCTGGGAGATAGGCTCAGGCTACTTTGGCTGCCGTCATGATGACGGCAGCTTTAGCGAGGAGCGCTTTACCGTCAACGCGCTAGACCCACAGGTCAAAATGATTGAACTCAAGATGAGTCAGGGCGCTAAGCCCGGTCACGGCGGCGTGTTGCCAGGCTCCAAAGTCACGCCAGAAATTGCGGCTGCGCGCGGCGTACCGGTTGGCGAGGACTGCATTTCGCCGGCCAGCCACAGCGCGTTTTCAACACCTTTAGAGATGATGCATTTCATCGCCCGCTTGCGCCGGTTGTCCGGCGGCAAGCCAACCGGCTTTAAGCTTTGTATTGGCCATCCTTGGGAATGGTTTGCGATTGTCAAAGCCATGCTGGAGACTGGCATCACGCCTGACTTCATCGTCGTTGACGGCGCTGAGGGCGGCACGGGCGCAGCACCGGTTGAGTTCAGTGACCACGTCGGCGCGCCACTACAAGAAGGCTTGCTGCTGGTTCACAACACCTTGCTGGGCGTGAACTTGCGTCACCGCATCTCGATAGGCGCTGCCGGCAAGGTCATCAGCGCTTTTGACATGCTGCGCTTGATGGCACTGGGCGCAGATTGGTGTAATGCCGGGCGCGGCTTCATGATGGCGCTCGGTTGCATACAGGCGCAAACCTGCCACACCGGTAAATGCCCCACCGGTGTGACGACCCAAGATAAGTGGCGCCAGCAGGCGCTGGTTGTGCCGGATAAGGCCGAGCGGGTAGAAAATTTTCATCGCAGCACCTTGCACGCACTGCAAGAGCTGGTGCAAGCCGCAGGGCTGTCGCATCCGCAAGAGATCAACGCTCACCACATCGTGCGCCGGCTGACCGATACCGAGGTGCGGCTACTCAGTCACCTGATCATGCAGGTAGAGCCTGGCGCGCTGCTCGGCTCACTAGAGCGCCAGCTACATGTCTTTCGCCAGTACTGGCCTATGGCTAGCGCCCAGAGTTTTAGAGCCAACAATGTGCAGCTAGCGGCGACCGATTAAGGCCTGCCTAGCCATGCTGGAATAGGCGATCGCACATACTGGCGGGTTAATTTACTCCAGAAGATCTCCCGTATGAAAGCTGTCGCCTACCAAAAGTCCTTGCCAATTAGTCAAGCCGATTCCCTCCAAGACATAACTCTTGCTGATCCGGTTCCCGGTGCGCGCGATTTGTTAGTAGAAGTGCGTGCCGTCTCTGTCAATCCAGTTGACACCAAGATTCGCCAAAGCGCCGCAGCCGAAGCCGGTGAGTGGAAAGTGCTGGGCTGGGATGTCGCCGGTGTGGTGCGCGCAGTCGGCGCTGGCGTGTCGGGCTTTAAGGCCGGTGACCGGGTTTGGTATGCCGGCTCGATTGCTCGCCAAGGCAGCAACAGCGAGTTGCATGTGGTGGACGAGCGCATTGTCGGCAAAATGCCGACGTCGCTAGACTTCGCCCAAGCCGCCGCCTTGCCGCTTACTGCCATCACCGCTTGGGAAATGCTTTTTGATCGTTTAGGAATCGTGCCTGGCAAACAGCCGAGCAACGCGAGCTTGTTAATCGTCGGCGCGGCCGGCGGTGTGGGCTCCATCATGCTGCAACTGGCCCGCCGCCTGACGGCTTTGACGGTGATTGGCACGGCTTCCCGGCCAGAGACCAAAGCTTGGGTAAAGCAACTCGGCGCTCACCATGTGATTGACCACAGCTTGTCCTTCGCAGATGAGCTTAAACGCATAGGCATACCGCAGGTCGAGTATGTGGTCAGCCTGACCCAGACCGAAGCCCACTTCGCCGAACTCGCCGCCGTTATCGCGCCCCAAGGCAAGTTCGGTTTAATTGATGACCCAAAGGCTTTAGACATCACGCTACTTAAAGCCAAGTCGATCTCGCTGCATTGGGAGCTGATGTTTACCCGTTCATTGTTCAGCACCGATGACATGGCCGGCCAAGGCCGTTTACTCAGCGAGTTAGCCGAACTGGTTGACTCCGGACTGATTCAAACCACGCTGGGTGAGAATTTTGGCCGTATCAATGCCAGCAATCTCAAACGTGCGCACGCGCTGCTAGAAAGCGGAAAGTCGCGGGGGAAGATTGTGTTGGAGGGGTTTTGAGTTACTGACAAAAATACGATCTAAAAATTGGCGGGATTGATCGAATTGCGTTGGTAATCGCATTGCCCCGCACTAGGTCAGTCAACCCGAGAAAGCGGCTCCGCCCACGAGAATGTTTGGCCGCTTACTCCTAGACCCTTCTTGGGCTTTGTCCAGCTTAGAAGGTATTAGCTATAGCCGTTTGGATACTCAAAACCTGACTGATTCTGGACAAGCGGATCAAGGCAAAAATGCGTGTGAAATGCTGATGATTTTGAACCACAAGACCAGCATTGAGATGCTGATTGTTAATATTTATAAGACGGGTATTTATCTGCTTATTTTTAGAATCTGCACGCCGTTTTATCCCAGAACTTGATGCGCGAGGACGCTGGTAGCGGACGTTTCTGCCGGTGAGCCGTAGACATTTTGGGCAGCGTGTTTCACCCCTTGGTCATGCCTTGGCTGCTAGAGGACAACTTTCGCCTGCTCCGGACTAAAGCCCGCGCCATCCCAGACCCGTTCGAGCAAGTTTTTTTTCTGATGCTGCAACTGCCTTATCGACAACTCTTTGATAGTGTGAATAAACGCCTCTCTCGCTTAGCGAGCAATATTGCACTGGCCAAACATAATCTTTGTCAGCTGCTCTTGATCGATGTGTTTGTGTGGGCATATGAGCGGTCGTATTAGTGCTACTTAGAGACAAGTCCAGCAAGGACAGAGCCTGATCTCTTGAAAATTCAATACTGATAGGCTTTGATTTAAGCGCTACCAACGGTTGTCAAAGGGAAATGGATTCCTACTGCAACCACCATCGAAAAATTAGCCATTGCATTAGCGTCAGAAAAAGATGCCGACGATTTCTCACGCATATTGACTCAAGTCCTTGATCCGCTTCACGAGGGCCGTGTGGCGCGCTACAGGCTTAAAAGCACTGAGTTCTTGGCGCGGGTACAAACCATCACTCCAAAGCGAAACACAAAACTTAAAACGCGAGAAGTTCAAAGCTTCAAAAAGTGCTGGGACAAAGGTAAAACCACCGCCTAGCGTGATGTACGTCGTTCCTTCGCGAAAGTTCAGTAAGTGGCGAGTAAAAGCGTTAGCTCTGTCATATGTCATGCAAAACGACGGCTTTGCCTAGCTGACTGTATGAAGTGTGGTAACGTCATTTTAAATTTGAATAGATCTTTTTAAGAGCAGAAAGTATGCATTTCTTGTTTTCTTTTACCCAATAATGGTAAGTTATTCGCGCGAAGAAACCGACTTCAAGGCCTGGTGTCTGCTGGCGCAGAACCCGCGTTTAAGCCAGCGCGAGAAGAGTCCGGTGCTCAGTATCAGTTTGGATAAAATCAACTTTTACCTCAAAGTCTTGATCGGTGAAAGTTTGGACAAAGTGCAGCACTTTCGCAAGAACCAAAATAAGCTGACTCACACCTATCTGCTAACTCCGTGGGCATGACTGAGAACGTTAGCCTGACAGTTCGCTTTCTGACATGCAATGAGGCTGATTACAAAAGCCTGAGGCTGGAAGTCCAAGCTTCGACGGCTGCAGTCAGCCTATCCCAAAACAAACAATATTCACTTCATGACTAACGCAAAAATCATCCCGGTTATTCTCTGCGGCGGCTCAGGCACTCGACTGTGGCCACTCTCGCGTAAGAGTTTCCCCAAACAGTTTGTTCCGTTGATTGATAACAAAAGCCTGCTGCAACTCACGCTAGAGCGTGTGGCACAAATCAATGGTGTTGGCTGCAGTTCCGAGGCGATTTGCGTCGCGTCAGAAGAGCACCGTTTTTTGGTTGCTGAAGTCATGCAGGTGGCCAAAGTCAAAGGTCCGATTATTTTGGAACCGATAGCGCGTAATACCGCGCCCGCTATGGCGCTTGCTGCGTTGCAGGCTGCACCCCAAGACTTGTTGCTGTTTTGTCCTGCTGATCACCACATTCCCGACGCGCAAGCTTTTGCCTCGATGGTGCAACAAGGCTGCGCGGCCGCTCGCGCCGGCGCTATCGTTACCTTTGGTGTGGTGCCCAGCTTTCCCAGCACGGCATATGGCTATATTGAGCAAGGCGCGACCAGTAGTGATGGTAGTTTTGGCGTAGCACGTTTTATCGAAAAGCCCAACGCAGATAAAGCCCAAGCGCTGATTTTGCAAGGTAATGTTCTTTGGAATGCGGGTATTTTTCTGGCGCAAGCCAGTACTTTGCTTGAGGCCTTGCAGGCGCACGCAGCTGACATTTTGCAGAGCTGCCAGCAAGCCATGGCACAAGCTAGCAAAGACCATCAGTTTATTCGCCCAGCGGTGACTTCTTTCGCCGCCTGCCGATCAGACAGCATAGATTACGCGGTGCTTGAGCGTCACAAAAACGTAGCTGTCGTGCCTTTCTCGGGTGCCTGGAGTGATGTGGGTAGCTGGAATGCCGTCGCGGACTTGATCCCCGCTGACGAGCACGGCAACCGCGTCGACGGACATGGTCTGACAATTCAAAGCCAGCGGACGTTTATTCACTCTCCGCACCGCGTCGTCGTGACTTTAGGTACACAGGATTTGCTGGTGATAGACACACCAGATGCGCTGCTTGTGGCTAACACTAATTATGCTGAACAGGTTAAAACGGTGGTGGCGCAACTGCACATGAAGGAAAAACCAGAGGCTAGCCTACACCGCAAAGTGGCGCGGCCTTGGGGTTGGTACGACAGCATAGATCGAGGCGATCGCTTTCAGGTCAAGCGCATCACCGTACGCCCAGGCGCCAAGCTCAGCTTGCAAATGCATCACCACCGAGCAGAGCACTGGATTGTGGTCAAAGGCACGGCCTTGGTGACTCGGGGGGAAGAAGAAATTCTATTGGCTGAAAATCAAAGTACTTACATTCCTTTGGGCGTCAAGCATCGCCTAGAAAATCCCGGCAAAACTGATTTAGAGATGATAGAAGTCCAGTCCGGTAGCTACCTAGGCGAAGACGATATCGTGCGTTTTGAAGACACTTACGGCCGCGTTGCCTTGGAGCCAACTAATATTTGATGCCTCACAAATGCAAAGCTTATTATCTGCTTCGTACATCGCGGTTACATAGAGATTGCCAAGTTAGCGCAGACCGTTCAATCGGTGTTGAGAGCCACGATCAGATCGAGCTTGCAACAAACAAGGTCATCGGCACATCGCGTGAGCGCAGCAATTGAGCCAATACGCTAAGTAACAGGCCGAATTTAGTTTGCAAAATGAATCTACGCTTTGTCAACATTCGCAATCAGTCAAGGGCCTAATTTGTTTAGGCAAGCTAGATGTTTCGCAGGGGAGGTGGTGTCAAAGGATTGCTACACGCCTTCATCGCAAAGTGAGCCTTGCTATCTTCTTGTAAGCCTATGCGACTGATCCCATCATGTTAAAGTGCGTTTCGAGCTTGAACAGACTACTTTTACTGAATTCAAGTGACTTTATCCAGCACTTCAACACAATGACGCCAAACGAATTGCACGAAGAAACCCACCTCAAGGTCATGCGCTTGTTAGAGGTCAATCCGCGTTTGAGCCAGCGCGAGGTGAGCCAATCACTGGGCGTTAGTTTGGGTAAAACTAATTTCTGCATTAAAGCCTTGATTGATAAGGGTTTGCTTAAAGTAACTAGCTTTCGCAAAAGTCAAAACAAACTGGCTTATGCCTATTTACTCACGCCAAACGGTATTGCTGAAAAAAGTGAAATTACGCAACGTTTTTTGAAACGCAAAATAGCACAATACGAGTGTCTGCAGGCAGAAATTTTTGCACTGCAGCTAGAAGTTAGAAGCGATAAAGATAGTGAAAAATAATCATGGCTAACGATTCGAAATTAGCGTGTATCGTTTTATTTGAATCAAATCTGCTGTTAGATTCAATTGCGTCTGCATGACGTGCGGTCAATAATAAATATTCAATTAGTGTCTGGTATGACTTCACGCAAAAACTCTCCTCTTTGGACTAAATACGAAATCTTTTTCTATCGCGTCTTTGACGCAGCTTCTGTATTTATTAAAAAGACAAGACCTTATACCTTTGGGCGTTTTTTGAAAAACTGTATTTCAAAGTTATGGACATGTGAGTTAACTAATATCTTGAGTAAATTAATTACTCATTTAGTATGGCTTTGTGCACGCAGCAATATGCAGCATTATCTAGTTCGCAGCATTTATTGGTTGGTCAAACACTGCTTTTTCTCAAATGAAGAATATAAGGCAAAAAAGCTGCTGGTTAATGTGGAAAAATTTGCATGAAACTTCTGCGACATACTATTTTTAACCTGATTGGTCTGGGCGCACCTTTGTTGGTTGCAGTGGTAACCATACCAATGTTGATTCATCAGCTGGGTCCAAGTCGTTTTGGTTTGTTAACCCTTATTTGGGCAGTAGTGAGCTACTTTGGTTTATTTGATTTAGGCCTTGGTCGGGCACTGACCCAGCAATTGGCTGTCGTTTTTTCTAATAAGGAGTACAACAAGATTGGCCCGTTAGTCGGAACGGCGACCGTCTTAATGGCCATCCTAGGCGTAGCAGCTGGCGTCTTGATGGCCGCAACAGCATCATGGGGTGTAGGCCTTATTCAAGATGTGCCGGATCGACATGAGTCCATTAATGCTGTGTATGCAATGGCATTAGCCATGCCTTTTATTGTTCTGACTTCGGGCTTTCGCGGTGTATTGGAGGCACAACATGCTTTTGGCATCATCAACTTGATTCGACTTCCCATGGGTTTGTTTACATTCTTGGGGCCACTGGCTGTCGTGCTTTATGGCGGTGGCCCTAGGCTTGATTACATCGCTTGGGTATTGGTCCTCGGAAGGGTGATTGCCTGTGCTGTACATGCCTATTACGCGTGGCGTGTTTTGCCGCAAGATCGTAGTGCACTTGCTTGGCGAGTAGATTTATTAAAGCCACTTTGCATTTCGGGCGGCTGGTTGACGGTCAGTAACATCATCAGTCCCTTTATGGGTTATGTGGACCGTTTTGTAATTGGTGCAATCATTTCAGCCAGTGCAGTCGCTTACTACACAACGCCACAAGAGCTAGTGACTAAGTTATGGATAGTGCCAGGCGCATTGACGGCAGTACTTTTCCCCGCTTTTGCTGCACAGATGGCGCGGCGTGATTTGGAAACCTGGGTCTTGTTCAAGAAAGCCGTGAACTGGTTATTTTTGTTACTTCTACCAGTGACCGTAGCCCTGACCTTATTTGCCCATGAGATTTTGTCTATATGGATTAATCCTGTATTTGCCGATAGCAGCGCGGTACTGCTTCAAGTTTTTTCAATTGGAATTCTTATTAATTGCTTAGCGCATGTTCCATTTACTTTGATTCAAAGCGCTGGCGCAGCTCGGCTCACTGCATACGCTCATCTTGCTGAATTGCCATTTTTTCTTTTGGCCTTATGGTGGCTGACGTCGATGCACGGCACATTGGGTGCGGCCATTGCATGGTTGCTTCGTATGGTGTTCGATACCATCCTAATGTTCATACTAGCTAGTCCGCTGTTAGGTCGTTCTGCTAAAAGTATATTGAACGTAAAAGTTTTAATTTATTTTTTCTTAGCTATTTTAAGTTTTGCTGGATTCTTTATTGAACCAACATTTGATCGTCTGCTATGGATTTTCTTTGTGATGGGCCTGTCGATACTCGCATTAATAATTTCACTTAGAATAATTCGTAAGTCTAGTATTTTTTAATACGGTTATAAAAAATAAAAAAGCAATGACGAAAAAATTTCCACTGGTTAGTATTGTCACGCCAACTTATAACCAAGCCGAATATCTGGCTGAAACGATAGAAAGTGTCTTGGCGCAAGATTATCCCAACATTGAGTACATCGTACTTGATGACGGATCAACAGATGAAACGTCTGAAATATTAAAAAAATACAGTGGAAATATTCGTTATGAGCGACACGCTAATATGGGCCAAGCACGTACTTTAAATAAAGGATGGGCGATGTCGTCGGGTACTGTTCTTGGTTATTTAAGTTCCGACGATATTTTGTATCCAGGCGCAATTCGAAAACTAGTTGAAATACTTGAACGTGATGAATCGATTGTTTGCAGCTTTCCGGATGCTGATCTCATTGATAGTCAGTCTAGGGTAGTGAAAAAAAATATATGCCAGCCATTTAATTTAGGTGATTTAATCATTCGACAGGAATGCTACATAGGTCCCGGCGCCTTGTTCCGGCGAACCTCTTTCGAAGCCGTAGGTGGTTGGAAAACAGAGTTGAAGTTAGCGCCTGATCGTGAATTTTGGATGAGACTAGCTGCACATGGTCGTTTTGAGATGTGCCGTGACGTCTTAGCTGGATACAGAATGCATAGTAATTCAATTTCTTATAAAGACGTATCCGAGCTTGCTGCGAGCGAGTACTTATGGGTGCTCGATCAATATTTTGCCAATGCTTTAGTTCCAGTTGATATCGCCTCACGTAAGTCTGAGTCCTACGGCTATGCCAAATTAATATTAGCGCGTAATTGTTTTCGTTCAGGCTTCCTAAAACGTGGTTGGGCACTTTATCAAGAAGCATGTAGCCTACATCCCCCTCTACGCAACTTCAATATAAAAATAAAAATTATTCGAAATGTAATCAGTAAGCCAGTACGTATTGCTTTATCAACTTTTCGCTCTTTAATTAAAAGTTGACGATAAATTTATGAAATTAAATACCTTTAAGCTAAAATGGTTAGCACCATTAATTTTTTTTTAGTTTTATCTTTCATTAACTTTAATATTGTATTTCTTCGGCCCTTGGCCTTGGAATGAAGAATCGCCAAGTCTCTTGGCTGGCTATCTTATCGCTGCGCAACTATTTATTGTTATAGGTTATCTCTTGGCATGGCGTCAGGTTAAAAAAATTCAGATAGTTAATAGCAACTTAATTAAGTCTCAAAATATCGCTACAGGCATTATCTTTTTAAAGCGATCCTTGCTGTTGACGATACTTTTTCTTGTCCCCACTTCTTTATCTCGTACGGGTAATTTTTTACCAGATGTTATGGCTGGGCTTAATGAACCAGGTACGGTTTATAACTTTAACTTCGCACGTTTAGAGGAGGGTAATAGCTTTACTATGTTTGAGTATCTGCGTATGTTGGTATCTCCTTTTTTAATTGGTTTTTATCCGCTTGCTGTTGTTTATTGGTCCAAACTATCTGTGAGCGTTAAGTTTTTTTGTTTATTAGCAATACTCTTTAACTTAAGTCTTTATTTGGCTACCGGTACCAATAAGGGCATTGCTGATTTTGTGATTACATTACCGTGGTTGATGTTTCTTGGAGTTTCAGCCGGATCACTCCAACGCAGGATTCCTCTCGGCGCCTTGGTTGCTGGGATGGTGCTCATGTTTTTTGCGCTAATGGTTTTTTTTGGAACGGGTCAAGTTCAGCGAGAAGGCGGTGTCGCTGAAAAGGGAGTCTTTAATACCGGATTTGGTTTGATTACCGCAGATACTTCAAATTTAATCTCGAATCTTCTTTCAAGTGATTTTCAAATTATTTATGAATCTATTACTAGATATATTGGGCAAGGTTACTATGCGCTTTCAATGAGTTTTGGTATTGAGCACAGCAGTACATTAGGTTTTGGACACTCGATCTTTTTAGCAAGAAATGCAGATATGATTTTTGGTACAAACAAATTTACGACCACGTCGATTCCTAGTCTGTTAGAGGATCAAACTGGGTGGGGAATGTTTTCTTTGTGGCATTCTATTTACCCATGGTTTGCATCTGATTTTGGATTCATTGGCACATTATTTGTTTTAGCGATTTTTGCTTATTTATTTGCATTGAGTTGGGGTAAGTCTTTGGTGACGCTGTCTCCACAGTGGGTTATATTAGTCTATCTAATGTTTATATTATTTTACTATATTCCCGCTAATAATCAAATATTTCAATCGGGTGAAACATGTTTTGCAGTTATTCTTTTATTTGCAAGCTTAATTTTTAGTAAGTTATTCCCTTCTATTGTTTTGCAGAGTAATAAATAATAATTATATTAAATTACTTTTTTATGTATATAAAAAGGGTTGTAAATCATAATTAACTAAATATGTATAAATATAAAAATACCGATAATAATATTATATTAAGTGCTTTTGGTATTCACTCAGGCGGAGGACTTATTTTGCTTGAGGCACTTATTAAAGGCCTGAAGGGCTCTTTAAAGGCAGCTTCATTTGATATTCGATTTATTGCTGATGCGTTTTCAATATCAAGCGATGTAGATGTTGATTATGTGCGCAGAAGTTTTGTTGCTCGAATATTGTCGCTGTTTCGTCTGTCTAGTAAGGTGGCTCTTGGCGATACCTTGTTATGTTTTAACAGCTTGCCACCCTTAATAAAGTCAAAGGGGCGCGTTATTGTTTTTGTCCATGCGCCTCATTTTGTTGGCGCTCATCGTGGTATTACATACACCAAGCTCACGGCACTTCGTTTGGAGATCGAACGTGTGTGGTTTAAACTTGGTATTGCTAATTGTGACGAAATTTGGGTACAAACTGAAGTGATGCAAGACGCTATGCGTTCGCAATATCCATATGCCGTCATAAAGGTTGTTCCTCTTGTTGACGAGTCAATTATTCAACGTCTTGCGGTACTTCCTGTGGTCGGTGGGCGGCCTAAGGCAGATGCTTCACAGTTCACATTTTTTTATCCAGCAGATGCAGTTGGTCACAAAAATCATGAAAATCTTTTAAAGGCTTGGTCACTACTCGCACAACAAAATCGTAGGCCGATACTTTGCTTAACTTTGCGTCCTGCAGAACTAAAGCTTTTAGAAGAGCGCACGCAGCTCGATCCAATCCTGAAAATATCGCTGGTGAATCTAGGTTGGGTGTCCAGAAGTGATGTGTTGAAAAAATTGAGTCAATCATCTGCATTGATATTCCCATCTAGAGCTGAAACATTTGGCTTACCAATGCTTGAGGCTCGCTCATTAGGCATCCCTGTCGTAGCATCAGAGCGTGATTTTGTTCGCGATGTTTGCATACCAATTCAAACCTTTGATCCCGATTCGCCGCGTTCCATTGCAATGGCTGTTTTGCGCTTTATGGATGGTGAAGCATCGATTCCAACTCAGTATTACTCGGCTGATCGTTTTGTCAAAAGCATTCTGTCGTGAGGGCTTTGATATTAGAGTCGGTTTTTAATGTGTGGCCTGTAGGGGATGACGGCCGCGTACTGATTTCATACGCCAGAACTATTTATCCCGCTAAAAGACACATCAACAACGGCTCAACTTGTACTACGGTTCAGAGCCTAAATACATGCTAAGTTCCAATCAGTAGATAAGTTATTACAAGCCGCATTTGGGTCCTGTTTTGCACGCTATAAAGCGCTTGCAGCTCTGAATAAAAACTCAGGCATAAGGCAAGATTAAAGTGAGCGTATAGACTATAAAAATATGATCAAAAGTAAAAAATTCAAAGTGTTGGTGCTGGGTGTGTCGGGTATGTTGGGTAACGCGGTATTACGTGTTTTTGCTGAAAATGGTGAGTACTCAGTAGTCGGTTCTGCCCGCTCTGCTGGCGTTTTGCGATTACTGCCTCCAGAGCTGCGCGAGCAGGTTATCTGTGGGATAGATGTTGAGAATGCAGACAGTTTGACGAGACTTTTCACGCTGGCGCGTCCCGATGTGGTGATTAACTGCATTGGTCTGGTCAAGCAGCTTGCTGAGGCCGACGATCCTTTGGCGGCTATTCCCATTAATGCTTTGCTGCCGCATCGCTTGGCTAGGCTTTGCGATGTGGCGGGCGCTCGTCTGATTCACATGAGCACTGACTGCGTGTTTTCTGGCACTCGCGGCATGTATGCGGAGCAGGACTTGCCCGATGCACAAGACCTTTATGGACGGAGCAAATATTTGGGCGAGGTCGATTATCCACACGCGCTTACGCTGCGGACCTCCATCATTGGTCATGAGCTCAATAGTGCGCACGGCTTGATTAGTTGGTTTTTGGCTCAGCAAGGGCCGATTAAAGGATTTACGCGCGCCGTATTCTCAGGTCTGCCGACTATGGAGCTGGCTCGTGTGATGCGCGATTTCGTCATCCCCAATACTGAGTTGCGTGGTTTGCATCACGTATCTGCTGATCCCATCAACAAGTTTGATCTATTGACGTTGGTGGCTCAGGTCTACGGAAAAGCTATCACCATCACTCCGGATGACAAGTTGGTCATTGACCGATCTTTAGACTCTAGCCACTTTCGCAAGATCACGGGCTACCAGCCACCATCGTGGCCGGAACTGGTTCGCCGCATGCACGAATTTGCTTGAATTAACACCCACATAGAAAAAATCAAAAATGTTTAAAGACAAGGTATTGCTCATTACTGGCGGAACGGGTTCATTTGGCAATGCTGTGCTGAATCGATTTTTGCATTCGGATTTTGCCGAAATTCGTATTTTCAGCCGCGATGAAAAAAAACAAGAGGACATGCGTATTGCGCTAAACAGCAGCAAGGTCAAGTTTTACATTGGTGATGTTCGCGATTACGACAGCATTTTGGACGCCACGCGTGGTGTGGACTTTGTGTTTCACGCTGCGGCGCTAAAACAAGTGCCTTCATGTGAGTTTTATCCTATGGAGGCGGTTCGCACGAATGTGCTGGGCGCTGAAAATGTGATGCGTGCCGCGATTGCCAATGAGGTCAAGCGCTGCGTTGTGCTGAGCACCGATAAGGCGGTATACCCCATCAATGCTATGGGCATATCCAAGGCAATGATGGAAAAGTTGATGGTGGCCAAATCGCGTTTGTGTGACCCTGGAAAAACCGTGTTGTCAGCAACCCGTTACGGCAATGTGATGGCGTCGCGCGGATCGGTCATTCCACTGTTTCTTCAGCAATTACAGCAAGGCAAGCCCTTGACCATCACAGACCCGAACATGACACGTTTTTTGATGTCGCTCGAGGATTCGGTGGACTTAGTTTTGTATGCGTTTGAACACGCCCAACCAGGTGACATTTTTGTGCAGAAAGCGCCGGCATCCACAGTGGGTGATTTGGCGCAGGCCATGAAAGAGCTTTTGGCGAGTGCTAGCGTAATGAAAATTATCGGTACGCGACATAGCGAAAAGTTGTATGAGTCACTGCTGTCCCGCGAGGAAATGGCTCGCGCCGATGATCTAGGTGATTACTACCGGATCCCAGCGGATTCGCGCGACTTAAACTATGACAAGTATTTTGTTGAGGGTGAAACACAAATCTCTAAATTCGACGACTACACCTCCCACAATACTCACCGTTTGAGTGTCGAGCAGGTAAAAGTAGTGCTGATGAAGTTGGACATTATTCGCGAGGCTGTCAATGCGTAAACTCAAGGTAATGACAATTGTGGGGACTAGGCCCGAAATTATTCGCCTGTCTCGCGTGATCGAAAAACTCGACCAACATTGCGATCATGTGTTGGTGCATACGGGACAAAACTACAACTACGAACTCAACGAAGTTTTTTTCAGTGACCTAGGAATTCGTAAGCCTGACGTATTTTTAGAAGCTGCCGGTGCCAGTGCTGCTGAAACGATAGGCCAAGTCATTATTGCCGCAGACCGTGCTATGCAAGAGCACGCCCCTGAAGCTTTACTGGTATTGGGTGATACCAATAGTTGCTTAGCCGTCATTCCGGCGAAGCGTCGAAAAATACCTATCTTTCATATGGAAGCTGGTAATCGTGGCTACGATTTTCGGGTACCTGAAGAAATCAATCGCCGCATCGTTGACCATACTGCCGATGTGAATATGCCTTACAGCACGATCGCACGCGATTACTTATTGCGCGAAGGTTTGCCACCAGACTTGGTTATCAAGACCGGCAGTCCGATGTTTGAGGTTCTGACCCACTACCGTCCGAATATTGATGCGTCTGATGTGTTGAGTCGGTTAGCGTTAGACGAGGGTGCTTATTTTGTGGTCAGCGCCCACCGTGAAGAAAACATCGAGTCACCACAGTCTTTTACTAAATTGGTGGCGGTGTTAAATGCTGTGGCGCAAGACTATGGTGTGCCGGTGATTGTCTCGACACATCCGCGCACGCAAAAACGCATTGATGCAACGGGCGCTACATTTCACCCCTTGGTGCGCTTGTTAAAACCACTCGGTTTTCATGATTACGTGAAACTGCAAATGTCCGCACGTGCGGTGCTGTCAGATAGCGGCACTATCAGCGAAGAGTCTTCCATTTTGAACTTTCCAGCGCTCAACCTGCGCGAAGCACATGAGCGGCCAGAGGGCATGGAAGAAGCGGCTGTGATGATGGTGGGTTTAGAGGTAGACCGCATACGCCAAGGTTTGGCAATCTTAGCTACGCAGCCACGCGGGGACCAGCGCAGCTTGCGGCTAGTGGACGACTACAGCATGCCCAACGTGTCGGATAAAGTATTGCGCATCATCCATAGCTATACCGATTATGTGAATCGGGTGGTGTGGAAGAAATACTAAGGAAGAAGGCGCGTGAAAATCCTGATCGTGAGTCAATACTTTTGGCCCGAAAATTTCAAGGTAAACGACTTGACGCAGGAGTTGGTGCAGCGCGGTCACAGCGTGACGGTATTGACCGGTATTCCCAACTACCCTTCCGGAAATGTGTTTGCCGAGTATCAGCTAAATCCCAAGTCCTTTAGTGACTACTGCGGCGCTAAAGTGTTGCGGGCTCCCATGCTGGCAAGAGGCAAGGGGGCGGTGCGATTAAGTTTGAATTATTTCAGCTTTGTATTGGGCGCCTGTCTGGTCGGGACGTGGCGACTGCGGGGTCAGCCATTTGATGTCATCTTTGTGTTTGAACCCTCGCCCATTACCGTTGGCTTGCCTGCGGTCTTGCTTGGGCGACTCAAATCTACGCCGGTTGTTTTTTGGGCGCTAGACCTGTGGCCGGAAACTTTGGTGGCGATTGACGCTGTCCGCTCACCTGTGGTGTTGGGTTGGGTCGCACGTTTGGTGGCGTTTATCTATCAGCGCTGTACCTTGGTGTTGGGTCAATCGCGCGGCTTTCTTGCGAGTATTGCCAAGTATTGTTCAGACACCCAAAAGATCCGGTATTTCCCCAGCTGGGCAGAAGAAATTTTCAATCAAACTGACGCTATGCCGGCTATAGAAGTGCCTGTAAAAGAGGGCGTATTTAACGTGCTTTTCGCTGGAAATATTGGTGATGCTCAGGACTTGCCCGCTGTGCTCGATGCCGCCGAATTGTTAAAAGATAAGGCTTCAGTTCGTTGGCTGATTGTTGGTGATGGGCGAAAGTCTGATTGGGTTCATGCCCAAGTGCAGCGCAGAGGTCTACAAAATAATGTGCTGTTGTTAGGCCGTTTTCCACTTGAGCGTATGCCGTCTTTTTATGCGCATGCTGACGCGCTGCTGGTATCACTGAAAAAAGATCCTGTGTTTAGTTTGACGATACCGAACAAGGTGCAGTCGTATCTGATGGCTGGCGTGCCGCTGATTGGCATGCTTGACGGGGAAGGCTCGAAAGTCATTCAAGAATCCAACGCAGGCCTTGTTTGCGCAGCCGGCGACTCTGTTGGTCTTGCTGCCGCGGTACTTCAAATGCAAGCTATGAATGCAGATCAAAGGCGTCAGCTCGGTGCGAACGGAAGCGCTTTTGCGGAACAAGAATTCGGTCGCAGTTTGCTGATGGACAAGCTAGAAGCTCTTTTGCATGAAGCCACGCTTATGCATAAGAACGCAAAGGTGAATCAATGATTTTGGTGACTGGTGCGACAGGCTTTGTTGGCGGCGCAGTCGTGCAGCGCTTACTGCTTAACGATGACACGCAGTGCATTGCAGTCGCTGTGCGTAGAGCCGACCAGACGTGGCCGGCTAAAGTGCAGACTCATGTGACGGGCGACTTGGAGCCCGCTTACGATTGGTCGACCGCGTTAAGTGCTATTTCGGCAGTCGTTCACTGTGCAGCCCGCGTCCACGTGATGACCGATACAACTGCCGAACCTTTACAAGAATTCCGCCGCGTCAACGTACAAGCCACCCTCAATTTAGCTAGGCAAGCCGCAGCCGCAGGTGTTCGGCGTTTTGTATTCGTCAGTTCCATCAAGGTCAATGGCGAGTCAACGCAGCCAGGGTCAGCATTCACCGCAGACGATGCGCCTGCGCCACTCGACGCTTATGGAATTTCCAAAATGGAAGCTGAGCAAGGTTTGCGCGAGATTGCTTTGCAAACCGGTATGGATGTCGTCATCATCCGCCCGCCTTTGGTTTATGGCCCTGGCGTTAAAGCCAATTTCGCAGCCATGATGCGCTGGCTTAGGCGTGGCGTACCTTTGCCCTTAGGTGATATCCAAAACCAGCGCAGCTTAGTCGCTTTAGATAATCTGGTCGATTTGATCGTGACTTGTATCACTCAGCCTGCGGCTGCTAATCAAACCTTTTTGGTGTCCGACGGCGAAGATGTTTCTACTACCGAGTTGCTACGCCGTATGGGTCAGGCTCTGGGCTGCCCTGCGCGTTTACTTCCTGTGCCTGCGAGTTGGCTGAAAACGGCGGCGGCCGTTGTGGGTAAAGCGGATATGGCCCAGCGTTTATGCGGATCTTTGCAGGTGGATATTTCTAAAACTCGGCAGTTGTTGGGCTGGCAGCCACCGCTGTCTTTAGACGAGGGTTTGAAAAAAGCGGCTATGCGTGTGAATAAATAGGGTTGTCTGAAAATCGATAAGCCCATCATCAGATTTACGGGAAACACTTTATGAGCACTATCTCCTTGACAGTGACTGAATTTTCACGCGGCTCACTGGATTTTTTAAACCAAGTGCAATACCAAGGGCAAACACTAGATATTCGGCGTGGCAAGCGGGTTGTAGCGCGAGTCTTGCCCGCCGCCGCACCAAGCGGCTATCCGTTAGAACGACTGGATGACTTTTTGCTAAAGGGGCCGCAGATTAGCGAAGATGTAGGTGCGTTGCGATCAAACCTGTTGAAGCGAGACTGTTCATAACGCTTGAGCAAGTACTAAATCAAAGCAAGCTTGACTTAAAGCTCAGCCACATTAAGCATAACCCAAGGAATACTGAACATGTCTAATGCTCACACGCTGCGTGCCTCCTGCACCATCGATGCCAGCACATTGATAAATTTCAACGCCCTTTTTCAACCCGGTCTGCGTAGTCGGGTGATGGAACGACTGATGCAACAAGCCATAGCTGAGCGCGAGGCAGGACTAGAGAAAATTGCAGCGGCGTTCATGACTGATCCGACGAATGCTGAGTGCATTGAGCAAGAGATTGCGCTGGCCAGTGAGTGGGAGCACCTCAGCAAGTCAGAGTTTGTGCGTCGCGCTTTGGTGGCTTATGTGAGCCAGCGCAAGACTGGCACACTCAATATGTCGGCACTGGAACAAGCCGGCGATTTGGTGGATTGCTTTAGTGGTGGACCGTCGGATTTATCGTCCAAGCCCCGGCACTTGGAAGATTTTGGCCGTGTATGAGCAGCCGTTTGATTCACGATATAGGCAGGCCGGCCCTTCATTGTCGGGATTGTGCACACCATGAGAGGGCAAAAAACTTAGTTTGCGCAGCATGCTGGTCGGCACGCCTGCGCTCACCACGCATTTGCTGGCCGGCCCTAAACCGCATCTCATGCCGATTGCTAATTTTTTGACTAAGTGCAGCATTGATGCGTGGCCGATCACCGATAAGGTCAAGCTAGACGCCGACTGTCCGCAGCGAATTCACAGGCCGCATAAGCAACGCTCAAAAAGGTTTGCTCTTATTTACGGTGGTAGTTATCATTGGTAATCATCAATTTTTAGGAGAAGGTATATGGACACTGCACGTCTTTTTCAGTCGGGGCGAAGCCAAGCGGTTCGTCTGCCCAAAGAGTACCGCTTTGAAGGCGATAAGGTTGTTGTGCGGCATTTCGGTAACGGTGTCTTGTTGCTTCCAGTCAACGAGCCTTGGGCAATACTCGACGCGGCGTTAAATTCTTTTGAGCCGGGTTTTCAGATCAGTCGCGATCAGCCCGAAGTGCAGGTTCGTCAGGAGATTGCATCTTGATCCGCTATATGCTGGACACCAATATTTGTATTTATGTGATCAATGTCCGGCCGCCAGCAGTCCTCGCTCGCTTCCGGCTGGAAAGTCTGGGCAGTATCGGTGTATCTAGCGTGACGGCGGCAGAGCTGACCTTTGGTGTGGCTAAAAATGGTTCTGCACGTAATCGCACGGCGCTGGAGATGTTTTTGACCGCAGTCGAGGTGCTCCCTTTCGATGCCTCTGCCATTTGGCATTACGGTGACTTGCGAGCCGCGCTGGAGCGACGCGGCCAGCCGATAGGCGCACTTGACACCATGATTGCCGCCCATGCGTTGGCATGCAACGCGATCTTAGTGAGTAATAACACCCGCGAATTTGAGCGGGTGCCAGGATTGCGCTTAGAGAACTGGGCGAGTGGGACGTTAGATTCCGATTGAGTACATAAAATAGTCCTCTAGTTCTCGTTTCTCTCAAGCCCTCAGCTAACCAATAAATAGCGATTGAAGATGGACGGTGATGCTCAAAAACAAAAAAGGAAATATGCGTGAAGCGTTTATTCGATCTTTTACTAGCCTTGGCGGCTGCTGTAGCTTTGGGAGTGCCAGTTTTGCTGGTAGCTCTTGCTGTGCGACTAACTTCTGCTGGGCCGGCGTTGTACTGGTCTGATCGCGTTGGGCGGCAGAATCAGATTTTTAAAATGCCCAAGTTCCGCAGCATGCGCGTGGGCACGCCGGCGGTCGCTACGCATTTGCTGGCTGACCCTAAATCGCATCTCACGCCGATTGGTAGTTTTTTGCGTAAGAGCAGCTTGGATGAGTTGCCGCAACTCTGGAGCATTTTGGCCGGCGACATGAGCTTTGTGGGGCCACGCCCAGCGCTGTTTAATCAGCATGATTTGATCGCGCTACGTACGCAAGTTGGTGTGCATGAGCTGGTCCCAGGTTTGACCGGTTGGGCGCAGATTAATGGCCGGGATGAGCTGCCTATTTCCGATAAGGTCAAGCTAGACGCAGAGTATCTTCAGCGTCAGTCGCTGCTGTTTGATATACGAATTTTGTGGATGACTTTTATAAAGGTACTCAGACGCGATGGTGTGTCGCACTGATTAATTGGGTCCTTGACGGTCATCCGGACCGGACTGGCAAAGCCGAAGTTGAGCAGTTGACTTTTAATGAAAGGTAATCAAAGTCCTTGCGTCTTGCCAAGTTGGCGGTCGCTAGAGAAACGTATTTCTTGGTCAAACGCAAACATGCCAACTGCCAGAATTTGATGCATCCGTCGTTTAGAATACTTTTAACTTAATATGGACTCAATCCATGGAAAAAAATCATAATTCGACTTTGCCTTTTGCGCATGTTGAGCAAAACGAAGTCAGCCTGCTTGACATACTGTTGACCTTGGCAGAAAACGCCAAACTGCTCATCATCGGCTCTTTGCTTGCGGGATTGATCACACTCGGAATTAGTTATACGCTACCGCAAACTTTTGAAAGCGTAGCGGTGATTCAAGCAGACCAGACCACTGCCAGCTTGATGACGACCGCCGCAGTGCTAGACCCGGTGATCGCCCAACTAGGGTTGAGCAAAGACGAGTCAGTTGAATTCGTTCGCAACCTACTTAGGCAAAAAATCAAAACGGCTGTTGGCCGTAACGACAAACTTCTCACACTCACCGTTTCTGCCCTTTCGCCGGAGCAAGCTCAGGCAATCGCACTGGCCCTACTCCAGCAAATCTATCTGCTAAACCGTCCCCAAGGCAGCGTGCGTGCACGACTTGAATCGCAACTAATAGATGCACAAGCGCGCTTCACAGATGCTGGAAACGTCGCTGCTAATCTACGTAAAAAATTAGAGTCATCCTCAGTCACCGCTGTTAGCAGCAACGATCAAGCGCGCGGTTATGCTGAATTACTAAACGTCGCCGCTCTTGCCAAAAACCAAATCAGTGTTTTGCAAGTTCAGCTTGAAGGCGTCAACGAAGCCCAGCTTGTCCAGTCTCCCACGCTGGCAAGTAATGCGACCCAATCTAAAAAAGCTTTAATGGCTGTAAGCGCTGTGTTGGTGGCGAGTTTGTTTTTGTTATTGTTTATATTTATGCGACAAACGCTGCGCCGCATGGTTAAAGATACCGACGCTATCGGGAAATTGGCGCGTATTCGATCGGCGTTGGGTTTGAAATAGTATTTTTCACATCAGCGTATTTGCGACCGTCTTACTTTGCGCTAAGTGGTGTACGGGGGGTAAGTCCGGCATTTGCGACCAAACCTCAATCATCTACCTAAGCGGTTATGCCGGATTTAGGCCATGCCATATTGCCGCTGTTAGCCTTGGATGTGAGAGCTTTAACAAGCAATTGTGTGAGGCGATGAACGCTAAAACATTCTGATTCAATCGCGGGTATCGATTATTTTTGGTTCGATTTGAATTTCATTGGGGTGACTATCCAATCCCTTTTTCTCGGCCGAACTAAGCGATTGCGGTATAAACATTTATGATGAAATACACCCCATTAGCTCCGCCAACCTCTCAGGCCGCAACCCTTGAGTGACGTTTTCTTAACCGCCTCTTATGCCGACCGCGAAAAAGTCAAAACCTTGGGTGCGCGTTGGAATCCGGCTGAAAAACGCTGGTATGTGCCTAGTGGGCGTGACCTTTCACCTTTTGCGGCTTGGCTGCCCTCGGCGCCGTATGCAGTAGCAGCCAGCGCAACTTCAGCGCTAGATTTGGTCACAACCAGCGCACTGACGCTGGATTCAACCCTTGATACAAACACCCTTGCCAACGTCAAAAGCGGCATCTCACTTTCTGCTTTGCTGGGCGGCGTAGCCCAAGCGGTTGCACGCTCTTTTAGTGCCGGTGTTTGGACTTTGGTTGAAGTTGTCGACACGCGATTGCGCAATGGCCATGTGTATGTCGAGATTTCTGAGCGCTCTTCGGCCGGCGCCGTGTTGGCCAAATCTAACGCCGTGATCTGGGCCAACAACGCCACCCGCATACTGCCAGAGTTCGAGCGCGCCACCGGCGCCACACTAGGCCCTGGCATCAAACTCTTGGTGCGCGCTAAGCCGTCGTTCAGTTCGCAATACGGTTTCAGTATCGAAATTGACGCGATTGACCCCGAATACACGCTGGGCGACTTAGAAGCCAAAAAACGCGATATCCGTGCGCAGCTTCAGGCGGATGGTATTTTTGACGCGAATCGGCAATTGCCAGCGCCTTGGGATTACAACGCCGTGTTGGTCATCGCACCGGATGGCGCAGCTGGCTTGGGTGACTTTCAGGCTGAGGCGGAGCGGCTAGAGCAGGCCGGCGTTTGCGCATTTAGCTACGCCACCAGCCGGTTTCAAGGCGAGGGTGCAGCCGCACAAATTACCCGTGTGATGTTGGATGCGCTGACGCAGTTCAAACTGGACCATGGCGCAGCGCCGGACGCGGTCGTCATCATTCGCGGCGGCGGCGCGGTCAACGATTTGGCTTGGTTGAACGACTATCCACTGGCCCGCGCCGTTTGCGAGCTAGGCGTGCCGGTGCTGACCGGCATTGGCCATGAGCGCGACAATACGATTCTTGATGAAGTTGCCCATCAGCGCTTTGACACACCCTCAAAGGTGATCGCCGGCATAGAACAATTTATCACCAAGCGCAGCAGCGAATCGGCTGATTTTTTTGCCCAAATCTCACTCGCCGCGAATCGCTGTGTGATGACCGCACGGCGCGCGGCTGAGCAAGCTGATGCTGCTCTTAGAAGCGGTGCTAGTGAGCAGTTGGCAATTGCTAAGCACGGCTCTGCGGCGTTGATGGCTGAGCTTAAGTTAGCCAGCGTGCGCTCACTACAAGACGGAACTGAAGCGGCTCAATCTTTGGTGGTGGAGATTAAACATGCAGCTAGTCAGCAGTTGCTGCTGGCTAGACATGTTGTGCCCGCCCGCATGGCAGAGGTGACGGCCGAAGGGCGGCAGGCGCTGCGTACTGCCAAAGCCCAGTCGCAGGCGGCTTTGGTCTCACTGACCGATAGGGCGGCGGCGGATGTGAGGGCCACCAGCGAGGACGGCAGGCGCGCCATGGCGGATGTGGGCACACATGCACGCCAAGCGCTAACCCAGTCTGCACAGCGCTCAGAAGCCTTGATGCGCGAAATTACCGGTCAAGGCCCGGATAAAACCTTGTCACGCGGCTTTGCCATCGTCAGAAACCAGGCCGGGGCTAGCGTCACCAGCGCGGCGGCTTTGCCGGCCGGCGCTTTAATTGAAATACAGTTCCGGGATGGGCGGCTCAACGCAGCGACTACCTGGACCAATGGGACCAATGGGACCAAGGAATAAAGATGAAAACAACACCCACCAAAGCCAAGAGCAATGCTGACGCTGACACCAGTGTCGGCACGCAAGCCACGACCGAAACCGGCAGCCAAACCCTCGCTAAGGGCGAAACATTTCGCCAAGCCTACGGCGTGCTGCAAGCGCATGCCGAAACGCTGCGTAATCAAGACGAGCCCAATATCGACAACTTGCTAACCATAGTCACCGAGTCAGTCGCCGCCTTTAAAGTCTGCCAAGCGCGGATTGAAGCGGTGGAGCAGGCACTCGAAAAAGCCCTGGGCGAAGCTGCCGGTTTAGTCAAAGAACCTCGCTCTGCACCCAAGGCCGCGCAGTCCGCGGCGAGCCGGGCTAAGCCGGCAGAGCCGCCGTCGCCATTTGATGACGATGGGCAAGATATTCCGTTCTAGCACCCAAAAGTTTTTCAACATTCCCGCATCGCTTGGCCCAAACGAGCGAGGCAACTCCAACGACTCAAGGGCTAACACAGTCTCTTGGGCAACAGGTATCCGCATTCATGACTGACAACATTTCAACTATTTCCAAGTCGCCGAATCAAGACGAACACACAGACCCTTTTCTCTGGCTAGAAGACGTGCTCGGCGAAAAACCACTGGCTTGGGTGGAAGTCAACAACGCCCAATCCACCACGCTACTCAAAGCCAGACCAGAATTTGAACCCACGCGCGCCGTGGTGTTAGACATACTCAACAGCAAAGACAAAATCCCCTACTTCAGCCGCCATGGCGACTTTGTCTACAACTTATGGACTGACGATGTGCACCCACGCGGACTGTGGCGCCGCACGACTTTGGCCGGTTATCGCCAAGCCAGCCCGGATTGGGAGTTGGTGTTAGACATCGATGCGCTAGGTCAGGCCGAGGGCGAAAGCTGGGTTTGGGGCGACGCGGATTGCCTAGGCCCTGCGTACCAGCGCTGCTTGATTAGCCTCTCGCCGGGCGGCTCAGATGCTGCGGTGGTGCGTGAGTTTGATCTGCAGACCAAACAGTTTGTCGCTGACGGTTTCACGCTGCCACAAGCCAAATCAGATGCCAGCTGGTTAGACCACGACACGCTGCTGGTGGGGACTGATTTTGGGGATGGTAGCCTAACCCGCTCGGGTTACCCGCGCGTCATCAAAGAGTGGAAGCGCGGCACACTGTTGGCCAGTGCTGTGACGGTGTTTGAGGGGCAACTAGACGACGTATCGGCATTCGCCGCCGTCAGCCATGACCGTGGTTATCCCTTGGTGATGTTTGGTCGCTCAATTGATTTTTACAACACCGAGGTTTTCCTTCGCCAAAACGGTCAATTGGTGCGTCTGGATAAACCTGATGACGCCAGCGTTTCGCCGCATCTGCAATGGGCGCTGGTGACGCTGCGCAGCGATTGGACTGTCAACGGGATCAACTATCTCGCCGGCTCTTTGCTGCTGACCGACTTTGCCGCTTATCTGGCCGGGCAGCGCGTTTTTAAAGTGTTGTTTGAGCCGACGGCCACCGCATCACTGGCCGGCTGTGCGTTTACCCGCAGCCATGTGATCGTGAATATTTTGGACCAAGTCACCAGCCGCTTAGTGGTCTGGAGCCAGAGCGGCGACGACTGGCATAGCCGCGCTGTCGATGCGCCTAAAAACGGCGCGCTCAGCATAGGCGGTTTGTTTGACGGCTCTTTAGAGAACGATCCGCTGGGCGACGACTACCTCATCGCCTACAGCGACTTTCTCACCCCCGATTCCTTGATGTTGGGCAGTGCCTTGAACGATGAGCGCGAGCTGCTCAAGCAATTGCCAAGACGCTTTGATCCATCGGTGATGAAGGTCGAGCAATTGTTTGCCATCAGCGCTGACGCTACGCGCGTGCCGTACTTTGTGGTCTCGCCGCGTGACATGGTTTTAGACGGCTGCAACCCGACTTTGCTCAACGGCTACGGCGGTTTTGAAATCAGCCGCACGCCCGGCTACAGCGCCTCTTGGGGGATTAATTGGGTCAGCAAAGGCGGGGTCTACGTGGTGGCGAATATTCGCGGCGGTGGCGAGTTCGGCCCGGCTTGGCACCAAGCAGCCGTCAAGGCCAACAAGCAGCGCAGCTATGACGACTTTATCGCCATCGCCGAAGACCTGATTGCGCGCAAAATTACCAGTCCAGCGCACCTCGGCATCATGGGCGGCAGCAACGGCGGCTTGCTGGTGGGCGCGACTTTCGTGCAGCGCCCAGAGCTGTTCAATGCGGTCGTCTGCCAAGTGCCTTTGCTAGACATGCAGCGCTACCACTTGCTGCTAGCGGGCAACAGTTGGATGGCCGAATATGGCGATCCAGACAAGGCCGATGAATGGGCTTTTATCAGTCGCTACAGCCCGTATCAAAACCTAAAAGCTGAGGTGAAATACCCGCGCGTATTTTTCAACACCAGCACCAAAGACGACAGAGTCCATCCCGCCCACGCCCGCAAAATGGTCGCCCGCATGCAGGCGCTAGGCCATGACGTGCTGTACTTTGAAAATATAGAAGGCGGTCATGGCGGTGCGGCGGATAACGCCCAGCGGGCTAATTTATTGGGGCTGGAGTTTGCTTACCTGTGGATGCAGTTGGCGCGGCGATCAGACAGTTAAGAGATTGTTTCTTAACTCTACGAGCGCATCAGCTGCGCACTAATTTCAGCCACATCCAAAGTCTCAAACACCTGATTGTGCTGATGCGTCAGCGGCCCGCCGCCGGGCTCAACTCGGCCTTGGTCATCGTAGCCTACGGCCTTGAATTTCCAGCATCCGCCAATGAGTTTGAGATTGCCTAGGTGTTCGCCTTGTGCGCTGTCGACGCGGTAAACCTGATCGTTGACGCGGCTTAAACGCAGTGTGGGAGTGGTGGGGTTCATGTTTGGATTGTCTGCGCAAGCGCAGATGCCGCCTTCATCATCTTCACCCGGCCCCGCTCGGATTTGATCCGGGCTTTGCTGCGGTTAGCGCAGTTATAGCCGCGATTGCCGGCAACTTGCACTCGTTGGTCGACCCGCTGAAGTCCAAGCTAGCCTTGATACCCAAGCGTTCCTCTAAAAAAGAATCTAAATACTGGCTATTCATGCAAATATATTTCATTTGAAAAAAGCTAAGTTTGAGGAGTTGCAAAATGAATGCTCAAAAAGTCCTTCAGCCTGACCCCGGCTATGTGCTGGCCAAGGCAACGGTGCGTGCGACTGAACTGCTAGGGCTGTCCGGCGCGGCGCTGGCCCGGATTATTGGGGTCAGCGAGCCCACGGTGTCGCGTCTTTTTAAAGGGGAGAAAGCGCTAGACCCGAGCTCTAAAGAAGGCGAGCTGTCATTGCTATTGGTGCGTGTTTATCGCTCGCTCGATGCCTTGGTGGGCACGGATGATCAAAAGCGCATGGCTTGGATGCGGGCTCACAACATCGCTTTAGGCGGTGTGCCTGTCAAGCTGATTGAGCGGGTTGAGGGTTTGGTGGCGACGTTCGGCTACCTAGATGGAATGCGCGCGCCTTCATGACCGCTAGGCCATGGTCAGGGGCTTGGCTTGACTCGGCAACAAGTCACCAGTCCATGCTGGCTTGGCGCGGCGTTGAGTCCCAGCATGTCGTCTCTACGCTGCGGCTGGTCGACAGCGCGCAGGAACAGATTTTGTTGGAGTTGCTGCTGGAGCAAAGCAAACCGAAGTTGCCGCCCAAACCTCAGATGCCGCCGATCAGAGTGCAAAAGCATTACTTGCTCTACACGCCATTTCGGTATCGGCCGCAACATCCGAGTCGGTTCCGGCCAGCCGGCTCGCTGGGTATTTGGTACGGTGCAGAAAATCTTTATACGGCTTGTGCCGAAGTTGCCTATTGGCGTTCGCGCTTTACGTTGGACAGCACGGCACTCGCAGGCACTGTGCTGCTTACGGAGCACAGTTTTTTTTCAGGCAAGGGTAGACGGCGCAGCGATTGATTTGATGCGTCCACCTTGGCTGAGCGCCCGGGCCGTTTGGACAAATCCCAACGATTACACCGAGACCCAAGCCTTGGCCGCGCTCGTCAAAGCGAAAGGTTTGCAGTGGATTGGCTATGAATCTGTGCGTGCACCGGGTGAGCGCTGCGCGGCGGTGCTTGATCTTGACGCGTTGAATATTCTGACACCAGAAACTCTCCTGCAGACATGGCATTGCAAAGCTTCGCACGAGTCAGTCATGTTGGTAAATGGTTCGGATTGTTTTGTTTGGCGCTTCTTGCGCGCAGGAATCGTTGGTCACGATGCCAGAATAGGCGGTCACAATGAAATGGAGTATGCAGTTGAGGATGACTCAGCGGCAGGGCGCTTTCGGCTTGGCTAGTGAGATAAAGGCGACTTCGCCGCAAACACCCCGTAACGCTATGCCGCTGTCTATATGTACCAATAATTGGTACGATTGGCGTTTTAACAGGAGAACACTCGTGGCTAGAAACACATCCGTATCCCTAGGGACGCATTTCGCCAGCTTCATCGATGCGCAGGTGCAAGGCGGGCGTTATGGCACGGCTAGCGATGTGGTCAGGGCAGGTCTTAGGCTGCTGGAAGAGCACGAATCCAAGGTAAAAACGCTGCAAGATGCGCTGAACGCTGGCCTTCAGTCGGGCGAGCCACGCGCGTTCGATAGCGATGCGTTCTTGAACCGTATGAACGCTAAGCATGGCTAAGCCCTACCGACTGTCTCCGTTAGCCGAGGCTGACCTTGAGGGAATCTGGCTCTACACAGTCAAGCGCTGGTCGATGGAGCAGGCGGACAGCTAGCACCACAACCTTGTAGCGGCCTTCGAGGGACTGGCCGCAGGCATAAAGCAGGGGCGCGTCGTCGATGTTTTACCGGGATTCTTGAAGTACCTGTGCGGCTCACACGTGATCTATTTTTTAGACTACGCTGACCATCTGGACGTGATTCGCGTCCTACATCAACAGCAGGACGCTGAGCGGCACCTTTAGCCTAAGCTCGTGCCGCTATACCGCTAGTGGATCGTTAGTGGACCGCCAGCGTGCATATTTCGATTCATCGTGAGCGCAGATTCCAATCGGATGCCCCTCCACTCTGTGGCGTTTGGCATTACCTGCTGACTGCCTTTTCGGTTGTATTGATGAAGCACATCACCTCGAACCCTGCCTAGAAGCGTTTGCGTAGGCTTTTTTAATCGCTCTGTTTGGCGCTTCTAGCGCGCATTTGAAAACAGGGTCGCGGGCGTCCCTGTTTTCAGGCATATGCATCGGGCTTTAGTCAAAAATCTCACTCAACCATGATTTTTTCTTGCGTTGACCGTATTGACCATAGCCTTGCTGGTTTTGCCGCTGGTGGCTGTAGTCTGAGTCCTCAAAGTCCGGCCGGCGTCCTTGCTGGTAAGGTTGTTGGTGGACCGGTTGCTGCGGCACCGCTTGTACCGGTGCTGCTTGTGGCGCAGGTGCCATTTGTGCGGCGCTGCGTTCTATGAGTTTGTCTAGCTCACCTCGGTCAAGCCAGACGCCGCGGCAACTCGGGCAGTAATCGATTTCTACGCCTTGGCGATCGGCCATGACCAGAGAGACTTCTTTGCATTGTGGGCAGTGCATGATGGATTTCCTTAAAGTTATTCTTTACTGCTGCTAAAGCCAAACAGGCTGAGCAAGCTGGTAAAAAGGTTAAATAGCGAGACAAACAAGCTGACCGTAGCCATCACGTAATTGGTCTCGCCGCCGTTAACGATGCGGCTGGTTTCAAACAAGATCAAGCCGGCAGAAAGCAGGGCTACCATTGCCGAAACGGCCAAGCTAAGCGCTGGGATTTTGAAAAACATACCCGCCAAACTGGCCAAAAGCGCGATCACCATGCCGGCGAACAAAAATCCGCCCATAAAGCTAAAGTCTTTTTTGGTGGCCAGCACATAGCTTGACAAGGCTAAGAAGGTGGCACCAGTCGCACCCAACGCCATGGCGATGGTTTGTGCGCCGCCGGGAAGCGTCAAGTGTGCCGTCAGCATTGGGCCTAGGGTGTAACCCATGAAGCCGGTCAGCGCAAACACCGCCGGTATCGCCGCAGAACTGTCGCGTACTTTGTTGACCAGAAACAGCAGACCGAAATAACCAATTAAGGTGATGATGATGCCGGGGGCTGGCAGTCGTAGTGCGACGGCGGCAGCAGCGATGGCGGCGCTGAACATCAGCGTCATGGACAGCAGCGCGTAGGTGTTGCGCAGCACTTTATGGCCAGCGATGACGGAGCCTATGCCGGGTCTGTCGGCAGTGCGTAATGAGGGATGGTTCATTTTGTTGATCTTTCGATTGCGGGGTGTGGGTCGTTAAAAAATAAATTGAGCCTGCGTGACAGGCTGGTATCTAGTAACCATAGGTCATTTTTCATTTCGAAAAAAGAAGACAATCTATGAATTACCTTATCGTAAATACGAACAATGAGCCAAACCTTCAATTACCGTCACCTTTACTACTTCTGGATAGTCGCTAAAGAAGGCAGCATGTCGCGCGCTGCGGATCGCTTGGACATGGCGGTTCAGACGGTTAGCGCGCAGGTCAGATTACTGGAAAAAGATTTGGGTTGCCAATTGCTAAAACCGGCTGGTCGGGGTCTGGCTTTGACCGATGCAGGGTTGGCTGCGCTGCAGCAGGCCGAGCATATTTTTCAGCTTGGCGAGGCGTTGCCCGAGCAGGTAAGAGCCGCTTCGCAAACCGCTTCAGTGCGACTTGCGGTGGGTATTGCTGACGGTTTGCCCAAGCTAGAAGTGCAACGCCTTTTGCAGCCTGTGCTTGCGGTTAATGGCCTGCGCTTAGTCTGCCACGAGGGCGAAATGGCTGACCTGTTGGCAGACCTTGCCGTGCATAAACTCGACGTGGTGTTAACCGACCATCCCGCGCCATTTAACCGGCGACTTAAGGTGCACAGCCACTCCTTGGGCACATCTGCGATGGGCTGGTATGGCACGCCGCATTGGGCATCGCTGGCAAAAAAAGGTTTTCCCCAATCGCTGCAGGCGTTACCTATTTTGCTGCCCACCATGCACTCAATAGTACGCGGACATATCGACAAATGGCTTGGTCAACATGACTTGCGTCCGCGCGTCGTTGGTGAGTTTGAAGACAGCGCATTGCTAGAGACTTTTGGTGCGACTGGATTGGGTATTTTCCCTGCCGCCGTCGCAGCCCAGCACGACTTAAAAAAACGCAGCCAAGTCCATTTAATAGGTGCTTGCGAAGGTGTCGTAGAGCACTATTACGCCATCAGTACCGAGCGCAAAGTCGAGCATCCGTTGGTGCAGCAATTACTGCGAAAAAAGTAATTGAGCAGAAAAGAAATTTGTGCAGATATAAGCCGTTTCCATTCACTAAAAAATTGTTAAGAAATGTGTTTTGTCTGTGAATGCTGTAGCAGCCGTTTTTCATTTGCCTATTTTTAAACAGTCTCAGATATACTAAAAATTCAATGTCGCGCTAGCCAGAAAAGTTTTTTCTTAAATGTTTTAAGCGCGATTTCCTCTTATTACTTTGCAACATTCACAGGCCCCAAGCGGGCTTGTTTGTTTGCCAGAAACGAAAGTTATGGAATTCCTCACCGACCCGAATATATGGATCGCATTCGCGATGCTGACTGCACTTGAGATCGTGCTGGGCATAGACAATATTATTTTTATTTCTATCTTGGTTGGCCGACTGCCGCAGCACATGCGTGACAAGGCGCGGCGCATAGGCATTGGTTTTGCAATGGTGTCGCGCTTGCTGTTGTTGTTCACATTAAGCTGGGTGATGGGTTTGACGGCTGACCTTTTTACAGTCGCCGGGCAGGGCATTAGTGGGCGCGATTTGGTGCTGCTGTTTGGTGGTTTGTTTTTGCTCTACAAGGCCTCGCACGAAATTTTCTTGGCGGTCGAAGCCCGCGAAGAAGCGCCACCTTTGGTGGGCGATGACGCCACTATCGCCGCAGTCGGCAAGAAAATGTATTGGGGCATCATCGGCCAGATCGCAGTTATCGATATCGTGTTCTCTTTGGATTCGGTGATCACTGCTGTCGGCATGGTCGATCAGATCGCGGTGATGGTCGCTGCCGTGGTGGTCTCTGTTGGTGTGATGCTAATTGCTGCGAAGCCGATTGGCGACTTTGTTGACCGCCATGCATCCGTCAAAATTTTGGCGCTGGCATTCTTGGTCATGATTGGTATGGCACTGATTGCTGAGTCGTTTGACCAAGCGATTCCAAAAGGCTACATCTACGCTGCCATGGCTTTCTCGCTAGTGGTTGAAGCGCTAAACATTCGCTCCCGTGCTAAGCGCTTGGCTTCTACAACGCCAGTAGCTGATAAAGCTTGAGGTTAAAAAAAAGCGTGCAGCGCAATTGCTGCACGCTTTAACAAGCTGAATTTTTCGGTCAGCTTGAATGCGTAAAAGCCACGCTGAGCGCGGCGACTAGGCTTTCGAATTTGCGTTTTAGTCTAATCGCAATGAATGACTCGACAGAGTCATTATTAAAAATTCACAGCGCATAAAAAATAATATGTATAAATATTATTTCTCAACATAAGATTTTTTCTTGACTGCTTAAGCCTCACCAGCCTCTAAGTCTGGAGCATCTTGTAAGGGTTGAATTCTCTGCGCCTCTCTATCCATTTTCGAATCGATGATGCAACCGATTCCCGCGCCTACGAAACCGCCTACTATCGCCCCCACACTAGTCTGAACAATCAAAGTAGGGAGGTGTTCGGGCGAGCTCACAGCGGCAATGACCGTGCCTACAACTGCCGCACCAAGCAAGGTAGACGGGAGGACTGCACTGTGTGGTTCTGCGATTGGATTTTGTATTTGATTTGGCGGCGCGTTTGGCGGATCGATAACCTGACCGGGAACCGGTACATCGCCGACTAAATTAATATCAATTCTTACTTCATGCGGATGAATTTGTTCTTTGCTTTCACTATTGCTGGAAATAGAACTAGAGTAAGAATCGTCAAGCGCATTTAAGCCATGACCGAGAAACGTTCTGCGATGGTCTAAATTAACATCAATGCTCACTGCAGGCGGATGAGTTTGTTCTTTGTTTTCACTATTGTTGAAAAAAGAACTGGGTTGAAAATCTTCAAGCGGAATTGAGCTGTGTTCGTCACCGCTGAGATCGGAATCGGAATCGGATCCGGAAAAAAAGTTGAGTTCTCTAGGCCTGACCAGCGAATTTTCTCGGCTTGAAAGTGACTGTGTTGATGTGACTAATGATGGTGACGGTTGGCTTGCAAATGCTGGCGTCGATGCAGTCGCTGTTGGATTACTAGGACTGTACGCACTCGCAGTAATTTTTGAGTCAGGCTTTAATTGCCCACTTTGTGGTGTGTGAATTCGAGTTGCGTTGGGTATTGGGGAGCCAGTGTTCGGAGTAGTTTGGCGTATCATTTTTTTTCCTTAAAAAAATAAAATTTAATTTTAGTAACGATTAAATAATTTAGCCATTGCTAAGTTGTGACGCGTGCTAATAGCCAACTGGCGGATTCAAGCTTGAAGTGCAACCGTATGCTGATAGGACTCTAACTGTTCCATAAAAACCTGATGCGGCGTTCGATACCCTAAACATTTTCTAGGACGATGATTGAGCCTGTGCATCGCTAAAGCAATGTCATCGTCGGTGATGCAATTAAAGCGCATCCCCTTTGGGAAAAACTGGCGAATCAAACCGTTCATATTCTCGTTTGCCCCACGCTCCCACGAGGCGTATGGATGGGCGAAAAAGAAATCTGCACTCAGCGCAGAAGCTATTCGTTCATGCTGAGAAAATTCCTTGCCGTTATCTGTCGTGAGTGTGTGCACGCAATGAGCGAATGGTTTAAGTAAAGTGATTAACGCGTCCCCTACGGCTTGCGCTGTTTTGAATGGCACGTGGAAAATTATTGAATACCGAGAGACACGCTCGTTAATCGTCACTAGGGCTTGCTTCTGCCCGGCACCAATCACCAGATCAGCCTCCCAGTCGCCAAAGCGCGCACGCTCAAGCACGATGGCGGGTCGCAGTTCTATTGAGACCTGGCGAGAGATGGTGCCGCGCCGTTCACGGCCGCTGCTGCGTTTTTTTCGCGTCTTCTGGCAACGCAGTGTTTTATGCAAGCTGCCGCCCGCGCGTTTGTCAGCGTAGATGTACTGGTAAATGCTCTCATAGCTAACACCGGGTTGGCATCGAGCTTCGAGGTGGCCGCTGATTTGTTCGGGGCTCCAAGCCTCAGCCAACTTTTCCTCCACTACAGCCCATGTCGAGTCAGCAACTCTAGGACTGTTGGCGCAGGCAAGTCTACGTTCTTGGGCTTTGTCATTTGCCTGCTTAGGGCGATAGCCTCGTAGACCGCGGTTACGACGCAACTCACGGCTGATGCTCGATTTATCACGGTCCATCATTTTTGCAATTTCACTTTGATTGAAGTTTGCTTTGACGAGGATTGCAATCTGGTAACGTTCGTCACGGGTGAGGTGTGTGTAAATCATTCTGGGCAACTTTGACTTGGTAGTCGGGAAGCTTGGATGCTCTCACATCTCACCCACCCGTACGGTTAATTTCAAAGTTGCACTTCAGACTTGAATCCGCGGTGCTTGAAACCCTGTCTGCCTATAAGTTAGCACCAAGGTATCGCGGTAGCCGCCTGGCGCTTCGCCATCTGCGGGTTGTATCGGTGTGGTCTCGTGAATCACGCGTGCGTCGTCTAGTAGTAACGCGGTCAGGGGTTGTTGCATCAAAAAGCGCATGCCGTGTGGACCGTTAGCATCAAACACCCGGGTCTCACCGCCTTTGACGCCGCGCCGGTTCACCAGCATGACCACCACGAAATCCACACCATCACGGTGCGCGCCTTCTGGAGTAGGTCTGCCGACACCGTCGGTGGTGTCTATGCGGAACTGGTGCGCCTCAATAAACCACTTCGCGGCGGGCTTGACCCGCGCAAACAGCTGACCCAAATTGCTCAGCAAGGTGGTCCAAGCGTCTGACTGGGCAAGGGTTGACTCCATCGGCTCGAACAAACGCTCATATCCACCGTGCAAAGCGTTGTAGTCGGTGGGCTGCCAATGCGCGCGGTGCGCAACTTGACTCAGTTGCTGGGTTGTCAAGTCTTGGATAAAGCATGAGTGCCGGCGCTGACGGTAGTGGCCACCGTCTCGCAGGTGGGCGTCAGGCGTCAGTCTATCCCAAGCGCTACTGAGTCGGCCCCAGTCTGACGACCATGGCGCATCTAAGGCCAGCGTAGTGATCAGCTCATTGGCTTGCAGCAGGCATAGCCCGTCTTGCAATAAGGCTTGGGCGGCGGGTTTGGGGGCGGTGGCTAAATTGAACATCTGGTTATTTTCCGCCATGCCATGGTTCTGCGGAAATAGGGACTAAAAAGCCTGCTTAGTAGCAGTGGAAAGTGACGATCGATTGGTAATATGGCCTACAGACTGTGGCCATTAAGCTGACCATAATGGACACTTCTGAATCATCATTCACAAGGTTTTAAATGCTCTACAAATTCAAATCAAAAAACGCTGGTGATGTGATCATGTTTGAGGCTAATGGCCGGCACATATTGCAAACTATTGGCAAGGACCCTGCTGCCAAGGGCATTATTGAAGTGTCACAAATGGCTGCTGCCATCGATGCGCTAAAGGCTGCGATCCTAATGGAGGAGTCTGCCGACCCCGAGCATGCCGACACCATCAAACCCGAAGGTCTGGGCCTGCGTCAGCGCGCCGTGCCTTTCATTGACATGCTGCAGCGCAATCTTGCCGCTGGCAGTGACGTTGTCTGGGGTGTCTGAGGTTTAGTTCTATTTAATAGGTGCGGAGATACGGATTAAAACGTATTCCGCCCTGAATTATTAGTCTATCTTGGCGCCCGAAGTCTTCACAACTCCAGCCCATTTTTTTGTCTCTGAATCAATCATCTTGGTGAACTGCGCCGGTGTAGTGCCGCCGGGATTTGCGCCCTGAGCCAGTAGTCTTTCCTTGATCGCCGGCGTAGATAGCGATTTCGCCACTTCTTGCTGAATGCGGTTGACTATTTCCGGCGAGGTTCCGGCAGGCGCGAGTAGGCCAAACCAGCTGCTGGCTTCAAAGCCAGCCAGCGCCGGGCCACCGGCTTCCTCAATCGTTGGCACATCCGGCAGTGCGGGCGAGCGAGTGGAGCTGGTCACAGCCAGTGCCTTGAGCTTGCCCGAACGTATCAGTTGCAGGGAGGACGGCAGGTTGTCAAACATCACATCCATATCACCACCCACTAAGCTGAGCAGCGCTGGGCCTGAGCCTGTGAAGGGGAAGTGAACCATGTGGGTGCCGCTCATGGTTTTAAATAGCTCACCGGCCATGTGTATCGATGTGCCATTGCCACTGGACGCCATATTCAGTTTGCCCGGATTGGCCTTGGCGTATTTGATGAAGTCCGCTACGTTGTGTATGCCGCGCGCAGCGGCTTTCTCGCTGTTAACAATCATGACGTTGGGTACGCCAGCAACCAGCGTGATAGGCGCAAAGTCTTTTTGTGGGTCAAAGCCCATCTTTTTATAAACCCATTTGTTAATTCCATGCGTGCCGACTGTGCCCATCAGCAAGGTGTAGCCGTCGGGCTGAGAGCGTGAAACCATTTCTGCACCAATATTGCCGCCAGCGCCAGCACGGTTTTCAACCACGAATTGCTGGCCAAAAGCTTTGGAGAGTTCTGGTGCAATCGCACGCGCCAGTATGTCAGTGGTGCCGCCGGGAGCGAAGGGCACAACAATTTTGACGGGTTTATTCGGCCAAGCGGCCTGTGCAAAAGCGCTGGGTGCGGCCAAACTGAGAGCCAGA